>CAMWNH010000008.1 GCA_947175605.1 uncultured Porphyromonadaceae bacterium | reverse complement strand
TCCGGGGACTTGTGGTTATAATGGGGGGATGTCTGTCGTGATTATTCGAATTCGATGAGGACCTGATCTGTTGCTACAACCTGATCGGGCTTTACAAAGATGCGCTTGACGGTGACATCCTTTTCAGCTGCCACATCATTTTCCATCTTCATGGCTTCGTAGACGAGAAGGAGCTCACCTTTCTTGACTTTATCGCCGGGCTTAACGGCGATGGAGATGATACGTCCACCCATGGGAGATACAAGCGTTGGGCCTGTAATGGGGTCTTCGGGCTCGGCCTTTACTTCTTCCTTCTTCTCCTCGACAACGGGGGCTTTGGCTGCATGCTCTTCGGCACGGCGCTTGCGCAGGAAACCGTTGGCCACAGTGGGCAGGAGCTCGAGCAGGAGCATTTCTTCATCGTTAGCGGCGAGGGGAACGTTGCCATATTCGGCCAGAAGTGGATTCTCGGGCTTCTTATACTTGTTTACATCGTAGGGGGTCTCAACGGGGCTACCTGTGATCTTGGCACGGAAGGCGGGATCTACGGGGACGGGAGTGTGGCCGTATTCACCCTTTACGAGGGAGATGAACTGATTGGAGGTGGTGGTGTAGTCGGGATTGCCTTTCTTGCGGTCGATGGCCACGCTGACAGCCTGTGAGCCTACGATCTGGCTCGTGGGCGTTACGAGGGGTACCAGACCTGCATCGCGGCGCACCATGGGAATGAGCTTCATGGCGTCCTCAAGTACGTCTTCTGCACCGAGGGCCTTGAGCTGTGCGACCATATTGGAGTACATGCCACCTGGAACTTCCGCGTTCTTAACGATCTCATTGGGCTTGGGGAAGCCGAAGTATGCTTCGATAGCATGGCAAGCGTCGAGCAGTGTGGCTTCATCACCGGCCTTTGCGGCAGCGATGGCGCGATCGAACTGTGCATCGACTTCTGCGGGAAGGGTGTCCTTGAGGGGATCGAATTCGCGGGGAAGCTTGCCGAGATCGAACTGCGAGAGGGACTTGCGTGCATCGAGCAGACGTGTGCGGATCTCACCAACGGCTTCCATGTCGGCTTCAATTTCGACACCGAGTTTCTTGGCAAAGATATAAATGAGCTCGATGGCGGGTGCGGCGGAGCCACCACCGAACCACCAGATATTTGTATCGAGAATGTCCACGCCGTTGAGGATGGCCATGACGGAAGATGCGAGGCCATAGCCGGGGGTGCAGTGGGTGTGGAAGTCAACGGGGACTTTCACGGCAGCCTTGAGAGCCGAGATAATGGATGCGGCGCGCGAGGGAGTAACGAGGCCGGCCATATCCTTGAGCGTGATGATCTTGGCACCGAGACGTTCCATTTCGCGAGCTTTCTCGACGAAGTATTCATCGGTGAAGATCTTTTCGGGCTCCTTTGCAAAGAGACGCTTGAAGAAACCCTTGGGAGCCTCGGTCTTGGGATCGACAGTGTAACAAACGGCACCGTCGGCTATGCCTCCGAGCTCGTTGATCATACGGATGGATTCCTTGACGTTGTCGATATCGTTGAGAGCATCGAAAATACGCATTACGTTGAGGCCGTTTTTGATGGCTTCCTTATAAAACCCTTCGAGAACGGAGTCGGGATAAGGAACATAGCCGAAGAGATTGCGACCACGCGAGAGGGCGGAGAGCAAGCTCTTGCCTTCCATAACCTTGGCCACGGAGCGCAAACGGTTCCAGGGGCTCTCGTCGAGATATCGCATCACGGAATCAGGAACGGCCCCACCCCATACTTCCATGATGTAGAAGCCTGCGTTCTTGTAATATGGGAGAAGCTTGTCAATTTCGGCCTGACTAAGACGCGTGGCAAACAGAGACTGCTGACCGTCGCGGAGAGTCAAGTCGCGGATTTTAAGTTTGCGTTTTTCCATAAGGGATGTATTTATGAGTGTTTAGTTTCTGCAAATATACGCTCAGTTTTTGGATTATGGAAATTTTTCCTTAATTTTGTAGTAAATTTTCAGAGCCATGTTTTCCATCTTCAGCAAGAAACGCAATCCAATTCCTCTGCCTATACAAACTGACATCCACTGCCACATCATTCCGGGTGTGGACGACGGATCGCCTGATGCCTCCACATCTGCCGACCTGATCGAGTCGATGCAGAAGTGGGGAATAAAGAAAATCATAGCGAGCCCACATTATACGTTGGGGACATTCGAAAACTCGCCTTCGACGCTCGAGCCTGCGTATCAGGAGTTGTTGGCTGAACTTAAAGCCAGAGGCAATGACATAGACGTGAGCTATTCGGGGGAATACCGAATAGACGAACTTCTGCAGCGACGTATGGCTACGGGAGAGATGTCGCTTCTGCCGGGGGATGCAATCATTATCGAGAATTCATTCCTGCAGGAGCCATGGAATCTGGAACAACTTGTTTTTGATCTACAGGTGCGGGGGCTGCGCCCAATTCTGGCTCATCCTGAAAGGTATTCCTATTATTACAACAAGCCCAAGCGCTACAAGCAACTGCATGACGCGGGCCTTGCCTTCCAGATAAATGTTCTGAGTCTTGCGGGGGCATACAGCCGCGTGGAGCAGAAGATAGCCGAAGGGCTGATAAACGAAGGCCTTGTGGATTATTTAGGAACGGATCTTCACAGGAAGTCGCATGTGGAGGCCATAGACCGCTACCTGACGACTAAGACTGCCGAGAAGCACTTTGCCGCGCTGGGCGGGATGCTTCGCAACGACGTGGATTTTCTTTAGTCGTGATGGTAGGGCTCGCCGCGGAGGATAGTCATGGCCCTGTATATCTGCTCAACGATAAAGAGGCGGACGAGCTCGTGAGGGAAGGTCATCTTTGACAGGGAAAGCATGGCTGACGAACGGGCATAGACATCGGGCGAAAAGCCGTAGGGGCCTCCTATGGCAAGGACGAGACGTCCGGGCAGTTCGATATTCTTTTTTTCGAGGAAGGAGGAAAATTCGCGGGATGTGTACTCGCGTCCACGCTCGTCGAGAAGCATGAGGAAATCGCCTGTCTGCAGCTGTGCGAGAATCTTTTCTCCTTCGAGTATTTTCTGTGCATCAGGGGTCATTGCCCTGGTGGTCTTCACGTCGGGAATGCACTCTATGGCAAAGGGAATATAGTGCGGGATGCGCGACGCGTATGTGTCAATAGCCTCGGCAATATCTTTGCGACGCGTGCGTCCCACGCAAAGGAGAAGAATCTTCATATATTCGGATTTTTTTCTTATTTTTGCGGCAAAATTACTCAAAAAACTCAAATCCACGATGAAAACACCGGAAGAACTTATTGATGAGCTGATAGAGCTCTCGTTTGCCGAGGATATAGGCGATGGCGACCACACCACCCTAAGCACAATACCTGCGGACGCAACCGGGCGCCAGCATCTGCTGGTGAAAGAGGCCGGCATTCTGGCAGGTGTCGAAGCTGCACGACGCGTTTTCGAGCGCTTCGATCCGAATCTGAAGATGACGGTATATCTGGAGGATGGCGCAGAAGTGAAGCCCGGCGACATAGCCTTCGTAGTAGAGGGTCCGGTGCGCTCGCTGCTGCAGACGGAACGTCTGATGCTGAATATCATGCAGCGCATGAGCGGCATAGCCACTACTACTCGCCTCTATCAGGACAAGCTTGCAGGACTGCCAACGAAGGTGCTTGATACGCGCAAGACTACTCCGGGAATGCGGATACTCGAGAAGCAGGCTGTGCACATCGGGGGCGGCCACAACCATCGCATCGGCCTTTTCGATATGATTCTCATCAAGGACAACCATGTGGATTTTGCGGGTGGAATTCCACAGGCCGTGCGCGCGGCGAAGGAATACTGCCAGGCAAAGGGCAAGGATCTGAAAATCGAAGTAGAGGTGCGCAATACCGAGGAAATCGAACAGGCCATAGCCGAGGGCGTGGACCGTATCATGCTCGACAATTTTACGCCCGAGCGCACGCGTGAGGCTGTCGAACTGATCCGCCGCAAGGCTCCGGGTGTTGAAATCGAGTCGTCGGGAGGCATCACGCTTGACACCCTGCGTGCGTACGGCGAAGCGGGCGTGGATTTTATTTCCGTGGGTGCGCTCACGCACTCCGTGAAGGGACTTGATCTTAGCTTCAAGGCCTGCTGACAGCGCTCTTCGCAGGAAAGGACTCAACAAACGCAACGATGCGGCTGCCTCCCGGTAGCCGCATCGCTGCAAATAAACCAATCATTATCACATTTCTTGCTTTAACAAGCTGTCTTTTTCGCTTGTTGTACATATTAAACACAGGGGGAGGAAAAATAGTTCATGAAGGATGATTATTTTTTTCAAAAAAAATTTCGAGCCGCTGAAATCTGAAAAAAATTAGTTATTTTTGTAGCGATGAAATCAATAGTTCTTCGACTTTACCAATTCCTGATAGCAGCGCCTATTCTTCTGGTGCTGACGATTCTCGCGGCCGTACTGACTTCGATAGGTTCGCTACTGGGCGGTGGCCGCTTCTGGGGCTATTGGCCCGCACATCTGTGGGCCCGCGCGTTCTGCGTGCTATGTCTTGTGCGCGTGACGGTCGAGGGTCGGGAAAACATCTCGCCCAAGACCTCGTATGTGTTCGTGGCCAATCATCAGGGCGCATTCGACATCTTCTCGATTTACGGCTATCTCAACCATGATTTCCGCTGGATGATGAAGAAGGGACTGGAACGGATTCCGCTTGTGGGCTACAGCTGCAAGGTGTCGGGACATATATATGTGGACAGCAGCACGCCTGCGGCTACGCGACACACAATGGCGGAGGCGGAGAAGCGCCTGCGCGACGGAATGTCGGTAGTAGTCTTTCCCGAGGGCTCGCGCACTCGCGACGGACGCATGCACCGCTTCCACAGGGGGGCATATATGCTGGCGATGGAATTTTCGCTGCCGGTGGTTCCTATCACTATTGACGGGGCTTATGACGTAATGCCTCGCGGGAGCCAACTGCCAAAGCCCGGCCACATCAAGCTGACCATACACAAACCTATCGAGCCCGGCACAGAGGGCCATGACCTCAACGATCTCATGGCTGAAACATACTCAGCCATCGCATCCGCACTTCCGGGGGAGGCGTCCGCCCAGACGGGAGGATATCAGAATTAAAATTATAAACGAACTATACAACCAATATAAACCCTGCGATGAAAAAACCAGGAATACTCGTGACCGGCGGAACGGGCTACATAGGCTCGCACACAACGGTAGAACTCATAAATGCCGGCTATCATGTCGTAATCATAGATAATCTCAGCAACTCGAACGTGGCCGTGCTCGACGGCATCGAGGCCATCACGGGTGTGCGCCCTGATTTTGTGGAGGGCGACTGCACCGATATGGCAACGCTGGAAGGTCTCTTCGAAAAATACACCGATATCAAGGGCATAATAAACTTCGCTGCAAGCAAGGCTGTGGGCGAGAGTGTGCAGAAGCCCATACTCTACTATCGCAACAACCTGAATACGCTGATGAACCTGCTTGAGTGCATGGGGCGCTTCGGAGTGGACGGTATCGTGTTCTCATCATCATGCACGGTCTACGGCGAGCCTGACGTCAATCCTGTCACGGAACAATCGCCCATCAAACCCGCGACTTCGCCCTACGGCAATACCAAACAGATTTCAGAGGAAATCATTGAGGATGTGATCCACTCGGGAGCTCCGTTCAAGAGTATCATCCTGCGTTATTTCAATCCGGTGGGCGCACACCCGTCGGCCCTTATCGGCGAACTGCCCAACGGCGTTCCTCAGAATCTCATCCCCTACCTCACTCAGACGGCAATCGGTATCCGCAAGGAACTGAGTGTGTTCGGCAACGACTACCCCACTCCCGACGGCACATGCATCCGTGACTTCATCAATGTCGTGGATCTTGCGAAGGCACATGTCATCGCTGTGGAACGCCTTGTTGAAAACAAGTGTCTCGAACCCGTGGAGATTTTCAACCTCGGGACAGGCAATGGCGTGAGTGTGCTTGAGCTTATCAATACATTCGAAGAAGCGACGGGAGTGAAGGTGCCTCACCGCTTCGCGCCACGTCGCGAAGGCGATATCATACAGGTGTGGGCTGATCCGCGCAAAGCCAACGAAGTGCTCGGCTGGAAGGCCGACACGAGCCTGGCCGATACAATGAGCTCGGCATGGAAATGGCAGCTGGCATTGCGCGAAAAGGGCATTATGTAATCCAAGAGACGAGAAACTAAATGAAAGTACAACACATATTTGCGGGAGCACTCCTCTGCTGGGTGCTCCCGCTTACTGCCCTCACTCCGCGCGAGGAGGTGGAAGCAAATCCGCTTAAGGCGGGAGGTATCTACTTTGCATATCCTGCTGATGAGATAGCTGCCGTGGCGGCTGAACGCCCAAAGGGTTATACTCCGTTCTATCTCAGTCACTACGGGCGCCACGGCTCGCGCTACCTGATAAGCGACCGCGACTACAGCGACATAATGGAGCGGCTGCGTGACGCACGGGATAAGAATGCACTGACACCGCTGGGACTCGATGTTCTTCAGCGTCTGGATACGGTATGGATTGAAGCGGAGGGCCGCGGCGGCGAGCTGACTCCTCTGGGCACACGTCAGCACCGCTCGATAGCACGCCGTGCGGCGGCGGCGTTCCCCGAGATCTTCAAGGGGGAAGATGCGGAGGTGACGGCAGCTTCGACCGTGGTGATGCGATGCGCGCACTCGATGTTCGCTTTTATGGAGGGACTGAAGGAGACGAATCCACAGTTGGATATAGCACGCGAGTCGTCGGAGCGGCATATGAACTACCTCAACTACCACAGCCCGGAATCGGGGCCGTACAGCAGCCGCAAAGGGCCCTGGTATCAGGACTACAAACGCTTCAAGGCGCAGAATACGCAGCCCGGCCGCCTGATGTCGACGCTCTTCAGCGATCCTGCGTACGTGGAGCGCTGGGTGGATCAGGATGAACTCATGTGGCAGCTTTACTGGCTGGTGATGGACATGCAGAACATGGAGACAAAGGTAAGCTTCACGGATCTGTTCACAACCGATGAGCTGTACAAAATGTGGGAAACGGCCAATTTCAATTTCTATGCTACAAATTCGTCGTATCCACTTGCCAACGGCGAGCATACGGCGAATGCGCGCAATCTCGTACGCGACTTCCTGGACAAGGCCAATTCATATGTCGAAGGTAATAAGCACGGGGCCTCGCTGCGCTTCGGTCATGACGGAAACATCATCCCTCTTACGGCTCTTCTAAAAATAGAGGGAGCTTATTCGGATGCTATCGAACCGGGCGATCTGGCAAAGGGCGGATATGCTAACTTCAGGATTTCGCCCATGGCTTCGAATGTCCAGATGATCTTCTTCCGCAACAACAGGACGCCGGAGGATGTGGTGGTGCGTGTGCTTCTGAACGAGAAGCCTGCCACACTTCCCATCGAGTCCACAGGGCCGGGCCTTTACGCATGGCCTGTGCTGAAAAAATATATGGAAAGCCTTTTATGAAACGCACCTTGCAGCATGCATGACCGATGGTAATAAAGTGCAGGCTGATTCCAAAAGGATACTGTGTGAATCTGTTCGGGACTTTCTGGACGAGGGATACGTCGTGGATTGATAAATATGTAATCAACCATGAGCGTATCCACACAGCTCAGGAGCGGGAACTGCTGTTCATACCGTTCTATGTAATCTATCTGTTGGAACTGTGCGTTCGGCGGCTGCAATATCCCGGCTGGAAAGAAGCATACTATAACATCTCTTTCGAAAGGGAAGCATACAAAAATGGCCGAGACCTGACATATCTCAAAAACCGCAAGCACTACGCCTGGGTGAAGTATATCCGAGGAAGGTAATGAAAAAAGAATCGTGACAGATAAGGAGATCTGCCACGATTCTTTTTCGATTTTATACGATTTACTTCTTTTCGAGGATGTCGATGGAACGGGTGATGAAACGGTTGAGGGTTTCGCCTTTGAGAAGGCCGTTGCCGAGGAGTGCGAGATCGATGAGCTGCTTGACCATATCCTGCTGTGCGGCATAGTCCTTAACAAGCTTTTCCTGTTCGGAGCGAGCTTCGCTCACGGCCTTTTCGAGATCGCTGATCTGCTTGTCCTCCTCCGCGGAGGTCTTGCCGTCCTTGGCGCTCTTGCGGATGGATTCGATGGAGGCGTTGTCCTTATCGACGGTCTGCATAAGCGGTTCGACCTTGGAATCAAGAGCAGCGCCGGCGGCTTCGCTCACGCCCTTCACGAGGGGATGCTCGGTGTTTACGACGAGCATGTAGCTGTCGGGCATCTCGCCGTAGAAACTCATGCCGGGCTGCATCGTGGCCATGTCCTTCATTCGGCGCATGTACTCGTTCTGCGTGATGACGATAGGAGCGGACGCAGGCGACATGGCTTCGAAGGATACGAGGAAGTTGGTGTTTTCAACTTCGGGGATCTGCGAGGAGAAGAGTGTTGTCATGATGCTACGACGCAGGGGCGTGAGATCGGCTTCCTTCTTGTCGTCCTTGCGGATGAGGTTCTCGATGACATCACTGTCCACACGCACAAGCTGGGTCTTTTCGAGTTTGCGTTCGAGTAGCTGCACGAAGTGGCCGTCGAGCTGACCGTCGAGGAGCAGTACGTTGTAGCCCTTGTCGTTGGCGGCCTTGATATAGCTGTACTGGGCTGTAGGATCCGTGGCGTAGAGGTAGACGATATTGCCGTCCTTGGCCGTCTGGTTGGCTTCCACAAGGGTCTTATACTCATCGAGAGTGAAGTATTTGCCTTCGGTGTCCTTGAGGAGCATAAACTTCATTGCAGCATCGCAGAACTTCTCGTCGGTGAGCATGCCATATACGATGAAGAGGCGGATGTCGTCCCATTTCTTTTCGAAGTCGGCGCGATTGGCCTTGAAAAGGTCCTCAAGGCGCGAGGCGACTTTCTTGGTGATATAGCCGGAAATCTTCTTGACGGCCGTATCGCTCTGGAGGTAGGAACGCGAGACGTTTAGAGGAATGTCGGGCGAATCAATGACACCCTGCATGAGCATCATGAATTCGGGCACTACGCCTTCAACGGAATCCGTGACGAAGACCTGGTTGCAGTAGAGCGAGATACGATCCTTACGGATGTCGAAATTATTCTTGATTTTCGGGAAGTAGAGAATGCCTGTGAGGGTGAAGGGGAAATCCACATTGAGGTGAATCCAGAACAGAGGATCGTCCTGACCGGGGTAAAGCTCGTGATAGAAATCAAGGTAGTCCTTATCGGTGAGGTCCGCGGGCTTCTTCATCCACTGGGGCTCGGTTGCATTCACGACAAGATCGCGATCCGTGTCGACATACTTGCCATCCTTCCACTCCTGTTCCTTACCTGAAATTACGGGCACGGGGAGGAAACGGCAGTACTTCTTCAGAAGGGTATCGATACGGAGCTGTTCGAGGAATTCCTTGTTATCGTCGTCGATATAGAGGATGATGTCAGTGCCTCGATCCGTGCGCGAGCCCTTGTCCATCGTAAACTCGGGCGAGCCGTCGCACTCCCAGCGCACGGGCTCGGCGCCTTCCTGATAGGAAAGTGTTTCGATGACTACTTTCTTTGCTACCATGAAGGCCGAATAGAAACCAAGTCCGAAATGGCCGATGATAGTATTAGCCTTATCCTTGAACTTAGCCAGGAACTCCTCGGCACCCGAGAATGCAATCTGGTTGATGTACTTATTGAGGTCGTCGGCGGTCATGCCCACACCGCGGTCACTGATGGTGAGCGTTCCGGCCTCCTTGTCGATGCTTACACGAACATCGAGCGTGCCGAGCTCGCCCTTGTAGTCGCCGAAGGACGAGAGAGTGCGCAGCTTCTGCGTTGCATCAACGGCATTCGAGACAAGCTCGCGAAGGAAGATTTCGTGGTCGCTGTAAAGAAATTTTTTGATGACGGGGAAAATGTTTTCCGTCGTAACTCCAATTGTTCCTTTTTGCATAGTATCTTATGTTGTATGTGATTTATTCGTAGAGATATTTTTATTCCGATGATAATAACAATGCAAATCCCGTGCCAGCTTAACGCGAGAGGGAAAATAATGATTAAAAAAACCTAATTTGAAAAATACGAGGAATTTGTGTACCTTTGCAACAGCAAATTAACCCAAATATCACTTATCCCCCTACAGACATTATGGCAAAAATAGGATCAGTCATGACTCCCGTAGGCCGCAAAGCACTCCTTCTTGGCAGCGGCGAACTCGGTAAAGAAGTTGCAATCGAGCTCCAGCGCCTGGGCGTGGAAGTTGTGGCATGCGACAAGTATCCCAACGCACCGGCCATGCAGGTTGCCCATCGCAGCTATGTTTTCAATATGCTCGACGGGCAGAAGCTCCGCGAGGTTGTGGAGCTTGAAAAGCCCGATCACATCATTCCGGAGGTCGAGGCCATCGCCACGCCTATGCTTGTAGAGCTTGAGAAGGACGGCTATAACGTGACGCCCACGGCCCGTGCCGCGCTCCTGACAATGAACCGCGAGGGCATACGTCGTCTGGCTGCCGAGGAACTTGGCCTACCTACATCGCCATACCGTTTTGCCGCAACAGAGGAAGAATACCGCAAAGCTATCGAAGAAATCGGCCTGCCGTGTGTTGTGAAACCTGTCATGAGTTCAAGCGGTCACGGACAGAGCACCGTGCGTACGCCTGAGGACATCCACGCCGCATGGGTCGAGGCTCAGGAAGGCGGTCGTGCAGGCGCAGGCCGTGTAATCGTGGAAGGATTCGTTGACTTCGACTACGAGATCACGCTCCTGACCGTGCGCAGCATATCCGGAACTACGTTCTGCGAGCCCGTAGGGCATATTCAGGTGAACGGCGACTACCGCACCTCGTGGCAGCCGCAGCCCATGAGCGAAAAGGCAATCGAGAGTGCCCGCGAAATCGCCAAGGCAATAACTGACGCTCTCGGCGGCTACGGCATTTTCGGCGTCGAGCTGTTTATCAAGGGCGACGAGGTAATATTCAGCGAGGTTTCGCCCCGTCCGCACGACACAGGCATGGTGACAATGATTTCTCAGGACCAGAGTGAGTTTGCCCTGCACGCCCGCGCGCTCCTCGGACTGCCGGTTCCGGCCATACGTTTCTACGGTCCTTCGGCTTCGATGGCTATAGTGGTTGAAGGCGACACGGATAAGATCGAGATGGATTCGCTGGAACAGGTCCTGGCCTATCCCGGAGTGCAGATCCGCATATTCGGCAAGCCCGAAATCCACGGGCATCGCCGCATGGGCGTGATTCTCGCTACAGACAGCACCCTCGAGGATGCCCGTGATAAAGCCGCAAAGGCCTACGAGGCTCTAAAGGTAAATGTGCTCCCCCGATAAAGACAAACAAGTACAGTGTGCTGTGTGCATACATAAATTCAAATTCGCGAC
Organism: uncultured Porphyromonadaceae bacterium; assembly: GCA_947175605.1. Taxonomy (GTDB): domain Bacteria; phylum Bacteroidota; class Bacteroidia; order Bacteroidales; family Muribaculaceae; genus CAG-873. The sequence continues at coordinate 32,678 of CAMWNH010000008.1, read as the reverse complement.
AATGATTACAACCAATTTACGCAACATTGGCTTAGGATTCGTCCTTAGTACATGCGTTATTTCGGTGACATCGTGTATTGACGACAACTATGACTTGTCAGATATAGACACGACCACCGAGGTGAAGGTGAATGACCTAACCATTCCCGTCAATTTCAAGGATATTTATCTTGAAAAAATTATTGATCTTGATGAGTCGAACCCGGATGCTATAATCAAGATCCGGGAAATCGACGGCATCCGCTATTATTATTTCAGCAAGGACGGCAACTTTGATGCGAATCCCAAGAGCATCGAAAAAGTGAAGGCCTCAGCTCCGGATCACATCGAGAGCTCAACCATACACATCAGTGCCGTTACTGCGACTCCTGACCGGATTGCCCGAAAAGCTACAAGCATGGCGGGGCAGGATTATCTCGAGTATCAGGTAACGCCCTACTCTACGGAATTTACGTACAAGGTTGGCGAGGACGGCAATCCTACAGTGGATTCGGCCATCAAAAGCATTGCCAGTGTAGGATTCGACAAGGATAATCCCATGACGCTGACCATGTCCATCAAATCGCAGGATATCGCAGAATCGGCGTCGCGTATTGAGCTTTACAATGTAGTGATTCAGGCCCCGCAAGGTTCCAAGGCTCATTACGGAGATATAGTGAGTGAAAACGACCTAATCACAATTCCTTATCTGAGCTCCACGACGGGCTCTCTGGATATTGAGATAGTGCTGACCAATCTGGACTTTGTAACGGCTGACTCTCCCGAAGGTAAGGTCGTGACGGATGGTAAATTCCGTTTTCAGGAAGAAGTGGGCGTAAAGGGCGGTATTTTCCGCGTATATCCGGGCAACGGCTACTCGGTGGCAGATCTTCCTGCGGAAATTGATTTCCGGACGGACTATGAAATGTCAGACTTTTCGGTGGACATGTTCTCCGGCGTATTTGACTATGCCATTGATTTCGATGAGGTCGATCCATTCAGACTCACGGATATTCCCGAATTTCTCAGGGGCAACGGCACAGACATACACCTTGCCGAACCCAGCCTGACTTTGAATGTAAATACGCCTGTTGCAACGTACGGACTGGAATGTGTCGCAGGTCTCACGCTTACTGCCGAGCGCAGCGATTATCCGTCTACGGTCGAGGTTCTCAATTCATTCGTGCTCGGTAACCAGACGGAACAGCAGTTCCATCTTCTCGCTCCTTCGGATAAGGCCTGGGGGATAGATCTGCCTTCCAATTATTATTTCACGTCTTTCCCCGGACTGCGAGACATTCTGTCAGGCGCAGGGCTACCTGAAATCGTACGTGTGGATTTCAAAAGTCCGACGGAAAACAGACCCAGGGTATATGGCAAAGCTGTTGATTTTCCGCTCGGCAGAACTCTGGATCAGGTTCATGGCGATTACACATTCTCGGCACCTCTTGCACTTGCAGACGGTTCGGAAGTATTCTATACGAAAACCATTGATGGCTGGAACGACGAGGACGTTGACGCGATAGCCATCAGTAGCATTAAGGTCAAAGCTATGATAACAAGCAATATTCCTGCCGGAGCACGCGTTACTATACGCCCTATTGACAAAGAAGGAAAGCGAATCCCGCTTACAAACGAGGCAACAGCTTATGCCACACTTGATGCCGTGACTACTCCTCAGGAAATATCGCTTGAACTCATAGGTGATATCCGCCATCTGGACGGACTGTACATTGAAGCAGTTGTGGACGATTTCAATGGTGAAGCACTCTCGCCGGATTTCACTTTAAAGGTGAGCGATCTGAAAGCAACCGTTACCGGGTCCTATACAAAAGAACTATAACCAGAAATCCGACAGTATATACATACAACTATGAAACAGCAAATTAAAAACATAGTAGCCGCCGGACTTCTTGCAGTCGGAACCTGCGGAGCAACAGCACAGAATACGTATTCGGGCTATTTCCTCGATAATTACCTCTACCGCTCGGAGATGAATCCCGCCTTCGGAAACGAGACGAACTATGTTGGATTTCCCGCACTGGGCAATGTGAACGTGGGAATGCAGGGCAATCTGCATCTGACAAGCGTTCTCTACAATGTCAACGGCAAGACCTCCCTCTTCACCAATCCCAACGTATCCGTCGAAGAGGTGATGAAGGGGATTCATGATAAAAACCGTCTGGGGGCTGAAATCAAGCTGAACGTACTGAATGCCGGCTTCAAGGCCTTCGGCGGATATAACACAGTGGCAATCAACGTACGAGGCGATGTGAACGCACAGCTCCCCGGCTCGCTGTTCTCGCTTCTCAAGGAAGGAGTGTCCAACAAGACGTATGACATCAAGAATCTGCGGGCCAATGCAGTGGCATACGGCGAAATCGTGCTCAATCATTCGCGCGACATCAAGCAGGTTCCCGGTCTTCGTGTGGGCGGCGCCGTAAAATTCCTCTTAGGATATGGGCAGCTTGATGCACGTATGGAGGAGGCACAACTCGTGCTGGGTGAAGACTCCTGGAATATCCGCAGCAACGCACTTATACGGGCATCCGTAAAAGGGCTCAAATACAAGACTGACTATAACGATGACGCTCACCGCGAATACGTGAGCGGAATGGAAATAGACGGAACCGGACTGAACGGATTCGGCCTCGGATTCGATCTTGGCGCTGAATATAAGTGGCAGGACTTCCGATTCTCCGCCGCATTGCTGGATCTGGGCTTCATATCATGGAGCAATACGAGCGTGGCATCTACGAACGGACTCCGCGAGGTCCAGACGTCGAAATATGAATTCGACGTGAACGGCACGGACGACTCCGATGAATGGGACCGTCTCAAGAACGATCTGACGGCACTGTATCAGATGGACGACCTTGGCAATACGGGCGGCCGCACAACAGCTCTTGCTGCAACACTGAACTTCGGTGTGGAGTATAACTTCCCGCTTTACCGCCCTCTCAGTTTCGGTCTTGTCAACTCCACAAGAATCCAGGGCGCTTACACCTGGACGCAGTTCCGTCTAAGCGCTAACGTTCGTCCCGTGAAGTGCCTTAGCGCCAGCGCCAATCTTGCGATGGGCACGTATGGCGTGGGATTCGGCTGGCTTGTGAACGTGAATACGGGCAAGGGGTTCAGCTTCTTCTGCGGCATGGACCACACCATGGGCAAACTTGCAAAACAGGGCGTTCCTCTGAACTCCAATGCAAAATTCAACATTGGTATAGACTTCCCGTTCTAAGCAATACGTAAGTGAGGCCGCTTCTCTTTTCCGGGAAGCGGCTTTTTTTCGCCTTCGGACAATAAATGCGGAAAGTGTGCGTTGAAGTATGTAGTGGCCTATTCAGGCCGGAATATTAGAATGATGAAAAAAACACCCGTAATAGCAGCATCGCTGCTCGGCATGGCTGCGCTGATAGCCTATGCCGGCCCCAAGGATCCGATTCTTATGACCGTCGGCAACCGTGATGTGCCGGTGAGCGAATTCGAGTATCTCAGAAACAAGAACAACAGTCAGCAGCAACAGCCACAGAGCCTTGACGAGTATGTGGATCTGTTCGTGAACTACCGTCTGAAAGTAGCTGCCGCCGAGGCTGCCGGTCTTGACACGACGGCAACATTCCTGAACGAATACACGCAGTTCAAAAACGATCTGGCCCGTCCGTATCTGATGGACAAGAATGTGGAAGACGCACTGATTCAAGAAGCATACAATCATATGCTTGAAAACGTGACCGTGAGCCACATCATGCTTGACAGCAAACAGCCCGGGGCGGAAGCACTTGCCGATTCGCTTCTTCAGCTTCTGAAGAGCGGTTCGGCCAACTACGAGGAACTTGCCCGCCAGTATTCCGTAGACCGCGGCTCCAGCATCCGTGGCGGCCTGATGGGCCCTGTTGTTCCCGGCCGCTATCCCTGGCCTTTTGAAAAGGCATCCTATGACACGCCTGTAGGCTCACTCTCCGATGTGGTGAATTCAGGTTTCGGACTTCACATAATCCGAGTGGAGAAACGCGAACCTGCGAAAGGCGAAATCTCCGCATCGCACATTCTGCGTCAGACCCGCAATCTCTCGCCGGAGGATGCCTCCAAGCAGAAGGCACTTATCGACTCTATCTACACAGTAGCCAAAGCCGGAGACGACTTCGCCGACCTCGCTCGCCGCTTCTCTGAAGATCCCGGCAGCGCACGCAACGGCGGTTCGCTCGGCTTCTTCGGTCCGGGCATGATGGTTCAGCCTTTTGACAGCATTGCGTTCGCACTGAACGATGGTGATATTTCCGAACCTTTCGAGACCAACTTCGGCTGGCACATCATTTATCGTACTGGCCACAAGGATACTCCCTCGCTCGACGAACAGCGCGGTGCTATCAAGGAAGCCATGCAGCGTGATGAACGCGCCATGGAGCCTCAGAAGGCATATCTCGCTTCCTACATTGCCAAGCACAACGGCAAAGTGGATATGAAGAACATCGACAAGCTCGTGAAGCTCGTACCGGCAAGCGGTCTTGACGAAGCCACGTTCAACCAGCTCTGCTCCAGCAAGCTTAAAGCCTATCAGCTGGGTAAGAAGTCGGCCACTCTCGGTGAGGTTCTCTCGCAGGGCGCACTCAATATAGGCGACACTCCCTCAGACGTCAAGAAATATGCTGAGGACGCCGTGATAGCAGCTCTGGACAATGCTGCAATGGAACAGGCCCGCGCCGATCTTGCTGAAGAGAACTCCGAATACCGCAATCTGCTCAACGAGTATCGCGACGGCATCCTGCTTTACAATCTCTCTTCGGAGAAAGTATGGGATCGCGCCGCGACCGACAAGGCCGGACTTGAGGAATTCTTCAAGAAGCATGCCTCGAACTACAAGTGGGAGAGTCCCAAATTCAAGAGCATCATAATCTTCGCCACCAACGACTCCATCCTCAACGAGGCTCTGGCATACGCCGAGAAGCTTGCCGATAGCGACGACGCAGGTTTTGTGGAGAAGATGCGCAGCCATTTCGGCCGCGAAATAAAGGTTGAACGCGTAATCGCTGCAAAAGGCGAGAATGCAATCACTGACTACCTTGCGTTCGGAGGTCCCAAGCCTGAGACACGCGACAACCAAAAGTGGCAGGTTTACGCCCCCTACCGCGGGCGTATCATCGATGCTCCGGAGGAGGCTGCCGATGTCCGTGGCCTTGCCGTATCGGACTATCAGGCCGAGCTCGAAAAAGAATGGCTTGAGGAACTGCACAAGACCTACAAGGTTGAGATCAACCGTTCTGTGCTTGACAGCCTCCGGAAATGAGGAGACCGACAGACAGAAGGCATATTGTCGCCCTCGCTTTGTGTGCGGGACTGCTCTGCGGAGTGTCCTGCACCCGAAGCGGGGGCGACGGCCGTAGTGAAGCGGGCCGGTCGGAAGGAACTCCACTGGCACGCGTGGGCAAAGAATGGCTGATGCTTGAAGACGTGCAACGCGAAATGCCCGGGGGCATCAGCCCGGAGGACAGTTCCCGCTTCGTGAGCGGCTATGTCTATTCCTGGCTTGACACCCGACTGCTCACAGCGATGGCCCAGGACGAGCTGGACATGACGGAAATAGACCGCCTGACGGAGGAATACCGTAATTCTCTGATAGCCGAAGCCTACCGCCGCAAGGTGGCTGAAGGGGGAGCGACGGACACATTTTCGGAGGATTCGATCCGCAGCTGGTATGAAAGCCACAAGAGCGACTTCCGTCTGCGCGAACCGCTCGTGAAGGGCGTGTACGTGAAGCTTCCCGAGAAGACGGATAATCTTGCCGCCATCCGCAAGCTTATGCGATCAGATAAGGAAGAGGACATAGACCGGCTGGAAAAAGAGGTGATACGCTCGCAGGCCATACACTACGACTACTTCCGTGAGCGATGGGTGGAATGGGACCAGATAGAAGTGCGAGTGCCCTATGCGTTCGGGAGTGCGGAAAGTTTTCTGCGCCCGGGACGATTTCTGGAAACTACGAACGGTGGGTACACCTATCTTCTTCGCGTAACGGAAGTGGCTCCGAAGGGCTCGCTGATGCCCTACGAAGCAGCCCGCGATGAAGTCCGCGAACGTCTCATGGCCGAAAGGCGCAAGCAGATAGACGCCAAATTCAGGGCCGACCTGCTTGAACGCGCTCTCTCGACCAAGCGGGCTGAGATCTACATTGCGGACGATCCGATTTAGAAATATATTTTGCCGTAAGCAAAAATTGTGCTATATTTGGCAAATATACCGAGAATCGAAATACTACCATGGACGAACTTAAAGAATATTTCAAGGAACTTCTGCGTCAGGCAGGGAGTATCGACATGGCTGAAGCCGACTTCAGGCAAGCAATGGTGGACGATCCCGAACTGAAGCACAGATATAAAGAGTACTGCCACGAGATAGGCACAAGCGAGAAGCACGGATTTCGAGATTTCTGCGAGGAATACGAGGACGAACGCAACGATGTGTGGCAGAATCTGAACGACTATGATGAATGAACAATTGCAAAGGAAAGAAGAGGACTGCGTGAGACGCATGCCGGCCGAATGGGAGGCCGTTGAGGCCGTGCTTGTGGCGTGGCCTCATGAGGAGACCGACTGGAACTATATGCTCGATGAGGTCGAGGACTGCTACAAGCATCTGTGCAAGGCCATCGCCTCATATGCAAGATTGCTTGTAATCGGACCTGAGGGAGCATTGTCGCGGGCAAGAAAGTGCCTGGCGACAATAACCGGTGAGCAGGTCTACTTCATTCCCGTGCAAACCAATGACACATGGACGCGCGACTACGGCGCTATATCAGTTGAGCTGCCCCATGCCGGAGGCATCCTTCCGCTTGATTTCAAATTCAACGGATGGGGACTGAAGTTCGCCTCGGATAAGGATAACCTTGTGACTTCGAGACTCGCCGGAATGTTCGCACGCATGCCGGAGAATCATCTTAGCTTTGTTCTGGAAGGTGGTTCGATTGAATCGGACGGCGCCGGAACAATACTCACGACATCGGAGTGCCTGCAATCGCCAAACCGCAACGGAGGCATGAACCGGGAGGAAATAGATGAATACCTCAAGTATGCCCTGGGCGCACGCCGTATCCTCCGTCTTGAACACGGAGGTCTTCGGGGCGACGACACGGACAGCCATATCGACACATTGGCGCGTCTGGCCCCTCCCGGCGATGTGATTTTTTACACCGGATGCGCCGACGCCTCGGACGAGCATTATTCCGAGCTTCAGACCATGGCCGTGGAACTCCGTGAGTTGCGTACGGAAGAAGGCTTGCCGTATCACCTGATAGAACTTCCCCTACCCGATCCCATCTATGATGCGGAGGACGGTAGTCGCCTTCCGGCCACTTACGCCAACTTCCTGATAGTGAACCACGCCGTGCTCCTGCCTATCTACGGACAACCCCTGAAAGACAGACAAGCCATGGACACTATTGCCGTGGCCATGCCGGACTATGAGGTCGTGGGCGTGGACTGTCGCGCACTGATACGCCAACACGGTTCGCTGCATTGCGCAACTATGCAATTTCCACTGAATACATTGAAAATATGACAAATAAGCATAACGGACGCCGCTATCTGAAAATAGGACTGATCCAGCAACATAATGGCAAAGACATTGCGGACAACCGACGTCGCCTCTGCGACAAGGTGAGAAAACTTGCCGGCGAGGGCGCGGAACTTGTAGTACTCCAGGAGCTTCACGACAGTGTATACTTCTGCCAGAGCGAGAATGTGGATTTCTGCGACCTCGCTGTATCCATTCCCGGGGAGAGCACTGAAATCTATTCGTCGCTCGCCCGCGAGTGCGGTATCGTGCTGGTGACCAGTCTTTTCGAACGTCGCGCTCCCGGACTCTACCACAATACGGCCGTGGTATTTGATACAGACGGCACAGAGGCGGGGCGCTACAGGAAGATGCACATCCCCGATGATCCCGCGTACTACGAGAAGTTTTATTTCACGCCCGGGGACCTTGGATTCGAGCCAATCGAAACTTCGGTCGGCAAACTGGGAGTGCTCGTATGCTGGGATCAATGGTATCCTGAGGCTGCCCGCCTGATGGCGCTTGCCGGCGCGGAGCTTCTGGTCTATCCCACGGCCATAGGATGGGAAAGCAGCGACACTCCGGAAGAAAAGGCACGACAACGCGAGGCATGGATAACGGTACAGCGAGGACATGCCGTGGCCAACGGACTTCCCCTGATAGCCGTGAACCGTGTGGGACACGAACCGGACGAGACAGGACACACCGGCGGAATAGACTTCTGGGGCTCGAGCTTCGTGTGCGGACCTCAGAGCGAATTAATCTTCGGGCCTGCGAGCACGGAGAGCGAGACAGAGGCGGTCGTAGAGGTGGATATGAGCCGCTCGGAAGAGGTGCGCCGTTGGTGGCCTTTCCTTCGCGACAGACGTATCGATGCATACGGCGATCTCACCTTAAGATTTAGAAACTAAGCATTAACGGCATGCCTAAAGACACAAAATTCATGGATACAACGGCAGAGTTTACTGAAGCTCTGGCCGGATGCCGCCGTATTTTCGCGGCGAAACTCGGCGACTACGGTCCATCGTGGCGTCTTCTGAGACCGGAGTCAGTTACGGATCAGCTATTTATCAAGGCAAAGCGTATACGCTCGCTACAGATAAAAGGCGAGACGAAAGTAGGCGACGGCATACGGGGCGAATTCGAAGCACTCGTCAACTACTCATTTGTAGGGGTGATCCAGTGCAGGCTGGGGTTCGTGGACACCAAGGACCTGAATTCGGAACAGGCTCTGAAGGAATACGACCGAGTGTCGGATGAAGCTCGCGAACTGATGCTGAAGAAAAATCACGACTATGATGAAGCATGGCGAGGGATGCGCGTGAGTTCGTATGTGGATTTCATACTCACCAAAATCGAGCGTATCAAGGAAATAGAGGAGCATTCCGGCCGGACAGCCGTAAGCGAGGGGATTGAATCGAACTATCTTGACATTGCCAATTATGCCGTGTTCGGTGTCATAAAGTGCATGGAGGATGGCATCAAATAGGCTTGCTCAAATCCCCGAACCGTGTCGAACGGCTGCCCTCTGGATATTGCGGGTGTTTGTCGGTGCGGTATTCATAATCTCCGGATGGGCAAAATGCATTGATCTGCACGGCTTCTGCCTGAAGATAGGCGAATATCTTACGGCCATGGGCGTGAATCTGCCGCCGGAACTTATCCTTATCGGTGCGACAGGACTTGCCACGCTTGAATTCGTGACGGGAGTTATGCTTGCCACGGGGTGTCTGCGCCGCATGGCTGTTTGGACAGCCGCGGCTTTCATGGCAGTAATGCTTCCGCTGACCTTGTGGATTGCCATAGCCGATCCGGTGAGCGACTGCGGCTGTTTCGGTGATCTGCTGCTCCTGTCCAACAATGCTACATTCATAAAAAACGTCTTTATTACCGCAGGCGTGGCACTCCTGTGGATCTACAACCGTAAACGCCCCGGACTTTTTCCAGCCCCGGTGCAGTGGCTTGTCATTGTTCTTTCTTGGGCTTACCCCCTATATATCGGATATGCAGGTTATCAGACACAGCCCTTGGTAGATTTCCGCCCCTTCCGTGTGGGCACGGAGCTATTTGCCGAGAGTGATGAGGAAGCGGGGAAGTATGTCTACACCCGCGACGGCGAGGAGCGCAGCTTCGGCCTGGATGAGCTTCCGGACAGCACGTGGACCTTCGTTAGCGCGGAAGAAAGCATGAAGGAAACAGCCTCGCTGACGGTTTATTCAGCTGATGGCGAAGACGTGACGGAAGAATTTGCCGAACTTCTGGCGGAAAGTCCGCGAACCTTACTTCTGGTGGTGAGCGATCCGGAGACACAGTTCATGACGCGCGCCCATTACCTTCAGGAGCTTAAGGAATTCCTTGAGGGAGGAGATGTGCAAATGTATGCTCTTGTGGGAGCATCCGGGGCGTCATTTGACCGTTGGCGCCGTCTCACGCGTCCGAACTTCCCATCGTATTCGGCTGAAGACACAGCGCTGAAGATGCTCGTGCGAGGTGCAGCCGGCGTGGTGTATCTGCATGAAGGACAGATAATGTGGAAATCCACCCTCGGAGCATTGAGTGCAGACCTGCCCTACTCCGAAAGTGATGCCGCCGAACTGATGGATTCTTTTGAACCTATCGACAGCGGTGGTCCAATCATGTGGCTGTCTGTGATATATCTCGCAGGCATGCTTGCCGTATATCTTCTCGGGCAGTCGCCGAAGATGCTCGGACGTCTGAAGCAGCTTTCCGTCCGCGCAAAAAAATTTGCGAAAGTTGAGGAAAAGCCTTAATTTTGTAGAGGATTATGAAACCCTCCAACGGCCATACGGAGACGTCCGGACTGAAGACGCCTGAAGAATGTGTGCTAAGCCGTGAGCTGCATGCACGCGGCCTTCGGACTACACCTGAACGCAAGGCACTTTACGAAGTGATCATTGCTGCAGGAGGCAACTATCGGACGGCACGGCAGCTCGGAGAAGCTGTGGCCGCGAACGGACTCCGGCTGAACCGTGCCACGGTGTACAATACTCTCGACATCCTGCTTGAATTGGGCCTGATCCGACGCAAGACGGTCTCGGGCACGGACAACGGGCAGATTCAATGGGCCTACGCCGCTGAATCGGGAGAACGGAAACGAAGCCTGACGGTGGAGCTTGTGCTTGAATGCCGGGTGTGCGGAAAGGTAAAGGTGGCCCGCGACCGCGAGCTCACCAATTATCTGCGCAGACATCGTTTCACGGGCTTCGATACGATCCAAGGGACAGCCGACCTGCGCATAAGCTGCGTATGCAACCGGTGTCGTCGCGCCGAGGTCGAGAAATCGGCCGCGATGCAAAAGTAAACGCCATTAAACCAATAGTAGTATATTACATTACAAAAGTTATTTCGGGAAAATGAAAGTTGACGTACTCTTAGGCCTCCAGTGGGGCGATGAAGGTAAAGGCAAAGTTGTAGATGTCCTTACGCCGGCATATGATATTGTGGCACGCTTTCAGGGTGGTCCTAATGCAGGTCATACTCTCGAGTTCGACAATAAGAAATATGTTCTGCGCTCCATTCCCTCGGGCGTGTTCCAGAGCGGACAGACAAATATCATCGGCGGCGGTGTTGTGCTTGACCCCGTGCTGTTCCGCGAGGAGGCCGAGGCTCTGGAGGCTTCGGGCGTTGATCTGAAAAAGGTTCTGAAACTTGGTCGCAAGGCTCACCTCATCCTGCCCACGCACCGCATGCTGGACGCTGCAGGCGAGAAAGCCAAGGGCGACAAAAAGATAGGCACGACGGGCAAGGGCATCGGCCCCACGTACACGGACAAGGTGTCGCGCAACGGCGTGCGTCTGGGCGACACGGAGCGCGCGGACTTCAAGGAGATTTATGAGGCTGCCCGCGACCGCCACATTGGCATGCTTCGCAATATGGGCGCCGAGCCCGACATGCAGAAACTTGCCGAGGCCGAAAAGACCTGGCTTGAAGCGGTGGAATATCTCAAGGAATTCGAGCTGATAGATACGGAACACTTCCTGAACAAAGCCATCTCCGCCGGTAAGAAGGTATTGTGCGAAGGAGCACAGGGCACCATGCTGGACGTGGATTACGGTTCGTATCCTTTCGTGACATCAAGCAACACGGTGACAGCCGGTGCTTGCACGGGTCTGGGTGTCGCTCCCAAGAACATAGGCGATGTCTACGGCATTTTCAAGGCCTACTGCACGCGCGTTGGTTCGGGTCCATTCCCAACCGAACTTTTCGATGAGGACGGCAAGTTGATGCGCGACCGCGGCCATGAATACGGTGCCGTGACCGGTCGCGAACGCCGTTGCGGCTGGATCGATCTCGTGGCCCTCCGCTATGCGATAATGGTGGACGGTGTGACGAAGCTTATAATGATGAAGAGCGACGTCCTGGACGTATTCCCTGAGATAAAGGCCTGCACGGCATATCGCAAGAAGGACGGCAGCATTGTGCGCGACTTTCCCTTCAGCGTGGAAGGCGATGAGTATGAACCCGTTTACACAAGCATCCCGGGCTGGCTCACGGACATGAGCGCCATGAAAAGCGAGGAGGAGCTTCCGCAGAAATTCCTTGATTACGTGGCCTTCCTCGAGCGCGAACTCGGTGTGCCTGTAGAGATTCTCTCGGTAGGTCCGGACCGTGAACAGACCATCGTGCGCAAGCGTTAAAGAGCACTGAGACATAACTGACCTCTAAAACATACAACTCCTCTATGACAAAAGTAAAACCATTCCGCGGACTCCGTCCGCCCCGTGAATTAGTGGAAGAAGTGGCGTCGCGCCCATATGACGTCCTGAACAGCGAAGAGGCCCGCGCCGAGGCTGAAGGCAATCCGAAATCGCTCTACCACATAATCAAACCGGAGATTGATTTCGAGCCCGGGACAGACGAACACGCTCCCGAGGTCTACGATAAGGCTGTGGCCAATTTCAAGGCTTTCCAGGACAACAAGTGGCTCGTGCAGGACGATAAGGAGCATTACTATATCTACGCTCAGACGATGAACGGCCGCACACAGTACGGCATAGTTCTGGCCGCGAACGTGGAGGACTACATGCAGGACCGCATCAAGAAGCACGAGCTGACGCGTCGCGACAAGGAAGAGGACCGCATGAAGCATGTGCGCGTGAACAACGCCAATGTCGAGCCGGTGTTCTTCGCCTTCCCCGACAATGAGGTGCTTGATGCCGTGATAAAGGAAGTCGTGAAAGGCGAGCCTGAATATGACTTCACGGCACCGGATGGTTTCGGTCATCACTTCTGGGTGATCGACTCTCCCGAGCTGACAGAAAAAATCACTGCGGAATTCGCCAAGATGCCATCGCTGTATATTGCCGACGGCCATCATCGCACGGCAGCTGCAGCATTAGTGGGACACGAAAAAGCCCAGGCCAACCCCAAGCACACGGGAGCGGAAGAATATAATTACTTCCTTGCCGTGGCCTTCCCCGCATCGCAGCTAAAGATTATAGACTACAACCGTCTTGTAAAAGATTTCAACGGCATGTCACCGGCCGAGTTCCTTGAAAAACTCGAGCATAATTTTGTGGTCGAGGACAAGGGTGAAGAGGCTTATACGCCGCAGGCACTGCACAACTTCGCACTGTATATGGGTCACCGCTGGTACTCCCTGACGGCACGCCCCGGGACGTATGACGACTCGGATCCCATCGGCGTGCTGGACGTCACGATCAGCTCTGACCTGATTCTTCGCGATCTCATAGGCATAACGGACCTTCGCAGCGACAAGCGAGTGGACTTCGTGGGCGGTATACGCGGTCTTGAGGAACTGAAACATCGCGTGGACTCGGGCGAAATGGCTTTTGCGCTCGCTCTTTATCCCGTGTCGATGGAGCAACTCATGGCCATTGCCGATACGGGCAACATCATGCCTCCGAAGACAACGTGGTTCGAACCTAAGCTTCGCTCCGGCCTTGTAATCCACAAGCTTGACTGAATCTGAACATTCGCATACAAAGGGCAGAGTGGATAAAAATCTTCTCTGCCTTTAATGCCTATAAATGATGCCATGACAGAGAAAGACAAAATGCTCGCCGGGCAAATCTACGATGCCAACTACGACCCTGCACTCATTGCGGAACGTCTGGAATGCAAGGATGCTTGCCGGAGATATAATGAACTGCCTCCCCGAAACATGGAGGAGAGAACAGAGCTTTTGATGGAACTACTCGGAACTGCCGGCAGCGGGCTACTGATAGAACAGCCTTTCTTCTGCGACTACGGGTATAACGTGCATGCGGGCCGGAATTTCTATGCCAATTTCCATCTGACTATTCTTGATGAGGCTCCCGTAGTTTTCGGAGATAACGTATTCATCGGTCCTAACTGCAGCTTCTATACGGCGTGCCATCCCATAGATCCGACAGAACGGAACAAGGGTCTGGAATTTGCCCGTCCCATTAAGGTGGGCAATAACGTATGGTTCGGGGGCTCCGTTACGGTCTTGCCGGGCGTGACAATTGGAGACAACTGCGTGATAGGAGCAGGTAGCGTTGTCACGCACGATGTGCCGGATAATACGGTAGCTGCCGGAAATCCATGCCATGTGATAAGAAACATTGACTTACCATAAAATACAATCCGATGAAAAAACTATTTTTGCTACTTTTAGCTGCAATCTGGAGTCAGCTCCTTCAGGCGCAGACTCTCGAAAAGATGAACTGGTTCAACGAGCCTTCGAACTGGGAAATCAAGGGTAAAAAGCTTATAATGGACGTCACTCCCAACAGCGACTACTGGCGTATCTCGCACTACGGATTCACCGTGGACGATGCACCTTTCTACTATGCCGAATACGGCGGCGAATTCGAGGCCAAGGTCAAGATAAGCGGTGACTACAAAGTGCGCTTCGATCAGGCCGGCATGATGATCCGTCTCGACCACGAGAACTATATCAAGACCGGTATCGAGTATGTGGACGGAAAATACAATCTGAGCACCGTCGTGACTCACAAGACTTCGGACTGGAGCGTGATTACTATCGACAAGCCCGTGAAACACATCTGGATCAAGGCAGTGCGCCGCTTGGATGCAATAGAGATTTTCTATTCGTTCGACGACAAGGAGTACACGATGATGCGCAATGCGTGGATCGAGCAGAATCATCCTGTGAGAATAGGCATGTATGCCGCTTCGCCCGACGGCAATGGCTTCAAGGCCACGTTCTCAGACTTCAAGGTGACTCCGCTGCCCGACAAGGTACGCAGCGAGTGGCTGAAAAACAACGCGGAATAAGAGTTGAAATTCACACGAGAGGTTCATCGTCCGATGCGATGGACCTCTATTTTTTTACGCTCACCTCTGTAGAACTGCTTGCCGATGAAGTTCCATGAGAATTCGGCCAATACCACCGTCGCTCCCAAAATGATCATGAAACCTGTCACAGGGGAAATTCTGTCCGTCATTCCGAGATATACCCACAACTGAATAATGGGGAAGTGATAGAGATACATGTCATAGGACACATTGTCATGCCGACTCAAGCTCGCACCCCACTTGCCAACGAGAGAAAACCAGAGCACACTCGTGCCGATTACAAAGGGCTGGATAATCTCGCCATACAAAGGAATATAATCGGAAAAGATGGCTATAATGATATTTACGCCAAGCACCCACCACTTGTATTTCAGGAAAAGCGGATAACAGAGATTTACGAGCGCGCCGATATAGAAATACATGAATATTTCGAACTGCTTGCCATATAATTGTACACGCGAATACTCGGGAATCTCGGAAACTTCATACAAGCAAATCTTCATCGCCATAAGAAGGGCAATTACTCCA
The DNA here is from genome assembly GCA_947175605.1 of uncultured Porphyromonadaceae bacterium. Classification (GTDB taxonomy): domain Bacteria; phylum Bacteroidota; class Bacteroidia; order Bacteroidales; family Muribaculaceae; genus CAG-873. The sequence goes on along the minus strand of CAMWNH010000008.1, from coordinate 17,357 downwards.
AGCAACAGAGTTCCGGCATGCCTGCGCCATCTTTTCATCATGAAAAAAACGAAGGGAACAGACAGGTAGCATATCCATTCTCCTTTCATTGTCCATAGCGAACCGTTGACGGCCGGAGTCAGAAACGCCTCGCCATCGAATACACCCGGAAGGCCGGGATGCAGGAAGTTCATGAACGACAAATTGGCGCCAAGATATGCCCAAAAGCCGGATGAGGAGAAGTATTCGCCCACGGACAGGTCGCTGACCGCCCATAAGGACATGGCACACAAAAGCACTATAAAGCAATACGGCGGAAGTATCTTTTTCGCGCGGCGGCTTATGTAGTGCTTCATCTTCTGACGGCGCTGAAAGGAGGCAAACAAAAGAAAACCCGACAACGAGAAAAAGCCTCCTACACCTATGTAGCTAAGCCAACCGACGGACACGTCAAGCCCGGTCAAAAACGCATAATGCGCCAGAAGCACGAGCAAAGCAAGAACGTAGCGGACTACGTTCATGTTATTGTCGTGCGATATATAGTGGAAAATATCTCCGTCTGTGTTGGGTTTGTCCATCCTGCCAGGTCAGGTATTCAAATCTATATTTCCGTCGGACTGACTTCTTAGTATTTTTTAAGGGCCTGAATTATTACATATCCTCCGAAGATCTGAAGAAGCATTCCAGGGAGACCGATACGGAAATCGCGGCAGGCAAGCAGGAAGTCGCCGCAGAGGGCCCACTCGGCCAGGGTGCCGAACATCTGATAGCCAAGTACGACACGGGCAAGCAGCGGCAGCGAGACCTTGTGAAAACGCGATGCGGCCACACCGGCGAACGATGCAAGCAGAGCCGACTTGACGAGTATGGCAGGAAGGGCTTCAGTAGCGGGCATTCCGAAGAGCAGACTGTTGATGACGGGAGACAGAAGCGCCGTGAGAATACCGACCTTCCAGCCATACATGTACGCTCCGACCAAGGTGAAGAAATATATGGGAAGCCATGTGAGTCCGCCCTGAGGAATCAGGTGAACAAGCCGAGGGAGCAAGATATTGCCCAGAATGAACACCAGGCTGAAAGTGTAGGTCTTCACGCTGCGGAATGGAAGCGTGTGTAGTTGTATACTTGTTGTCTGCATTACTTATTTATGTTTTCTATGAATTTACTAATCAGGGGAAGGCAGTCCTCGGCTGTAGTGCAATCGGAGCATAACGACTCGACTGGACACACTCCCGTGCCGGCGCGGTTTATGATATTGGGCACAGCCTTTTCATACTGCACCGTGATGCCGGCATTTTTGAAAAGTTCGAGTGCCGGCTCGCTGATAATATCAGCATAAACCGCCCGGACTCCGCCGAGAATCATCAGGGCTGCCGCGCCCTTGCCTATGATCTTATCCGCAATCGAAGCATCACGCAGAAGGTCGGGAGACTCGGACAAGATGGTGTAAAGGTCCTTCACGCCTCTCTGATGACAGAGTGTGAGCGTCTCCCGGTTCCATACGACGCATGAACATTTCTCGCGATGCAATACGTCTGCCAGCTGCCTAAGGTCCATATCATGCTTTATTTTGCTTCAACGACTCTACATAACGGTCGATTCTTTGAAGCTCTCCGGGGATATTGATAGTCTGCGGGCAATGCGGCGAACACTGATTGCATCCTATGCAGTGGCTTGCCTGACGCAACTTGGGCACCGATCGGTCATATCCGACCAGGAAAGCGCGTCGGGCTTCCGCATAGTTGGGCGCCTGCCGGTTCTCGGCGACAAGGCCTTGGTTGACACACTTGTTGTAATGGATCAGCACAGCCGGAATGTCTATGCCGTACGGACAGGGCATGCAGTACTTGCAATTGTTGCATGGCACGGTAGGATACTGCACCATCAGGTCGGCCATGTCGTACAGGAATGCGTTCTCCTCATCCGTCAGCGGCACGAGCGGGCAATAGCTGCGCAGGTTGTCTTCGAGATGCTCCATATATGTCATGCCGCTAAGCACAGTCAGAACACCGGGGTGTGTGCCGGCATATCTGAACGCCCACGAGGCGACACTCTTTTCAGGGTCGCGCTGCTGGAGCTGTGCGGCAATGTGGTCGGGCACATTCGACAGGCGTCCGCCCAGAAGGGGCTCCATGATCACGGCCGGAATACCACGCTTCTCGAGCTCGCCGTAGAGATACTCGCCGTTAGTATTCCGCGGATTGAGCTCCTTTGCATGCTTCCAGTCGAGATAGTTGAGCTGGATCTGCACGAAATCCCATTTGTATTTGTCGTGGTTGGCGAGGGCCCAGTCGAATACTTCGATGTCGCCATGATAGGAGAATCCGAGATTCCTGATGCGGCCGGCTTCGCGCTCGGCAACAAGGAAATCAAGGATACCGTTGTCTATGAACCGGGCCTTGAACTCTTCCATGCCCTTACCCATACCTATGGCATGGAGCAGCATATAGTCGATATGGTCCGTCTGAAGCTCTTTAAGCGAGTTGCGGTAAATGTCGATGGAAGCCTCCCTACTCCATGTCTGCGGTGCGAAGTTGGACATCTTCGTGGCAATGAAATATTTGTCGCGCGGATGGCGGGAGAGAGCGATTCCCGTAGCGTGCTCGGATTGCCCACGGCAATATGCGGGTGACGTGTCGAAATAGTTCACACCATGTGCGATGGCTGTGTCCACAAGACGGTTTATCGTCTCCTGGTCCAGGACTTCCTCTCCCTCGCCCGGGATTGTAGGCCAGCGCATGCATCCATATCCGAGAATCGACACACTTTCGCCGGTCTTGGGATTGGTGCGGTAGGTCATGCTATCGGTGGGTATATCCGTCTTTGCCGAACGTTTTGAGGTGACCTTCTCTGATGCGGAGTCGCAGCCTGTGAGTGCAAGACCGACAACGCCGGATCCTATTCCGAGACGCTTGAGAAACTCGCGTCGGTTTATATCGTGTTTTGCCATACTTACAAGAGGATTAAATGGTTCTGTGCACTTCGTGACCTTCAACATAAATCGCGCTGAAGGGACGTGCCGGACATAGATTCTCGCATGCGCCACAACCGATGCAGCGTTCGACATTCACTACAGGAATTTTCGGCGACGAATCCTCGCTATTGTCCGATGGCACCATGGTAATGGCTCCTACCGGGCAATGTCGTGCGCAATTGCCGCATTCCACGCCATCGGTCAGAGGCACGCAATTAGCCTTTACCCACACTGCATGACCTATCTGGATAGAGGATTTATCGGCTGCGGAGATAGGCTGAATAGCGCCGGCGGGACAGACGTCCGAGCAACGCGTGCACTCCGGGCGGCAGTAGCCTCTTTCGTAGGAGGATTCGGGCTGCATCAGCGAGTCCAAATCCGTGGAGGGGCGAAGCACTCCGTTGGGACATGCCGAGACGCAAAGCTGACACGCTGTGCAGTGCGACGTTAGATTGCGAATACTTTTTGCTCCCGGAGGAACAATCTTGGTCTTGCGGTCGGGTATCTTCTTATCTTCAATTACGGCGAGTCCTCCATCCACAGTCTTTTCCTGTGCGCGGAGAGCCGCGCTTGCTGCAACTGTGGCTGTAAGCGCGAGGAAACTCCGTCGCGAGCCGTCAACGCTCTTTGTTTCTGAGGCAGGAACTGCAGCCTCACTGACCTTGATGCCACGACGGTATGATATCGCGCCTTTGTGGCACTTTCCGATGCAATCAAAACAAGTGACGCATCGCGAATAATCGATCGTATGTTCCTTGCTGTTGATGCAGGCAGCCTTACAATTGCGGGCACACAGGCCACAGCTGTTGCATTTCGAGGTGTCGATTACGGGCTTCAGCAGTGAATATCGCGAAAGGAATCCGAGCACAGTGCCCACGGGGCAAATCGTATTGCAATACGTGCGTCCGTTGCGCCATGCAAGGAAGCCAAGAATAAGGAGGGTCGTCAGAGCCACGACGAGAGTTATGCTTCCGCGCATCCACACATCCACGCCATAAAATGCGTAGCTGTCATGAGCCTCGGCCCATGAAGCAAGGAGATTATTGCCCCACTGCCATACAGGAGCAAACAGGCTTTGGGCTATACGCCCGTAAGCACTATACGGAGCAAGGAGCGCCACTATGAAACCAAGGCCCAGGACAATGGCGAGTATCATCACTCCGAGCATCACATAACGGAGGACATTCAAGGGCTTGGAATAAGAATATCTGTTTTTCTTGCTCTTTTTTCCCAGCCATGCGAATCCATCCTGCATGATTCCCAACGGGCAAATTATCGAGCAATACAGCCGGCCGAATATCAAGGTGGCGACAACTAAACCGATAATCACCACCACATTGAACGCAAGCACCGCCGGCAGGAACTGGATTTTAGCCATCCAACCGAACCAATGGGCTGCCGTGCCGGAAAAGTCAAGGAACAGCAGCGTGACCATAATGATACTGATCACAGCCAGAATCCATCGTATTTTTTTTAAAAGCTTCATAGCTCTTCAATAAATTAGCGAATATGATTGGTTTACGCCACAAAAATACGAAAAATAATCCGTTCCAAGTTATACAAACTTCATTATATTTTGCACAAATTCCTTAAATACCCTATATTTGCATCCATGGAGAAAGATTTGCATGAACATATCATATACAGTTCCGACGCATATGCCATCAATTCGCATGTATTCGAATTTACTTCGCAATTCCGCGATGTATACTTGATGCGGGAATATCATATTTTTTTTGTATCTTTGCCGACTGAAATCAATAAATGATTTACAGTCTATCAAATTTTCCGCAAATTACTCATCATAGTATCTCATGAGCAACGAATTACCCCAGAAGTACAACCCGGCCGAGGTTGAAGACAAATGGTATGCCTACTGGCTGGAGCACAAGCTGTTCCGCTCAGTTCCCGATGCGCGCGAACCGTACACTATCGTGATTCCGCCGCCAAACGTGACAGGCGTGCTGCACATGGGACACATGCTCAACAACACTATTCAGGATATTCTCGTGCGTCGTGCCCGCATGCAGGGAAAGAACGCCCTGTGGGTTCCCGGCACCGACCATGCCTCCATCTCAACGGAGACTAAGGTCATTGCCAAGCTTGCTGCCGAGGGCATCAAGAAGACAGACCTCACACGCGAGGAATTCCTGAAGCATGCATGGGAATGGACCGAAAAGCACGGTGGCATCATCCTCAAGCAACTGCGCAAGCTGGGTGCTTCATGCGACTGGGACCGCACGGCATTCACCATGGACGAGGAACGCTCGAAAGCCGTGACAAAGGTGTTCTGCGACCTCTATGACAAGGGACTGATATACCGCGGCCTGCGCATGGTGAACTGGGATCCGGCCAACCGCACGGCCATCTCGGACGACGAGGTGTTCTTTGTGGAAGAGCAGAGCAAACTCTACTATCTTCGCTACTATGTAGCGGGCGATCCGGAAGGGCGCTATGCCGTCGTAGCCACCACTCGCCCCGAGACCATCATGGGCGACACGGCCATGTGTATCAACCCCAAGGATCCGAAGAATGCATGGCTCAAGGGTAAGCGCGTGATCGTGCCCTTGGTAGGCCGCGAGGTGCCCGTGATCGAGGACCGGTATGTAGAGATTGATTTCGGCACGGGCTGTCTGAAGGTGACTCCGGCCCATGACAAGAACGACTACATGCTGGGCAAGACGCACAACCTCGAGACCATCGATATCTTCAACGAGGACGGCACTGTGGCTGAAACCGCGGGCATGTATGTAGGCATGGACCGATTCGACTGCCGAAAGCAGATCGCCGAAGACCTGCAGGCTGCCGGGCTGATGGAGAAAATCGAAGACTACACCAACAAGGTGGGCACTTCGGAACGCACAAAGGTGGCTATCGAGCCGCGTCTTTCGCTGCAGTGGTTCGTGAACATGAAGCACTTTGCCGAGCGCAGCCTCGCCCCCGTGATGGACGACATCATCCGCTTCGTGCCTGAAAAATACAAGAATACTTATCGCGTATGGCTCGAGAATATCCAGGACTGGTGCATAAGCCGCCAGCTTTGGTGGGGCCATCGCATCCCGGCCTATTACCTGAACTCGCCCGTCGACGGCAGCGAGCACATCGTAGTGGCTCCGACCAAGGAAGAGGCGCTGGTGAAGGCTCGCGCAATAGCCGGCTGCGAGAAGCTCGGCGAAGATGATCTGCGTCAGGACGAGGGCGCACTCGACACGTGGTTCTCATCGTGGCTCTGGCCCATAACGCTCTTTGACGGCATCAACAATCCGGGCAACGAGGAAATCAACTACTATTATCCCACGGCTACGCTGGTAACCGGCCCGGATATCATTTTCTTCTGGGTTGCGCGCATGATCATGGCCGGCTATGAATACGTGGGCAAGCAGCCCTTCAACAACGTGTATTTCACGGGCATCGTGCGCGATGCCATCGGCCGCAAGATGAGCAAATCGCTTGGCAACTCTCCCGATCCGCTCGACCTGATACGCGACTATGGTGCTGACGGCGTGCGCATGGGTCTCATGCTTGCAGCTCCCGCGGGCAATGACATCATGTACGATGACAAGCTCGTGGAACAGGGCCGTAACTTCTGCAACAAGATTTGGAATGCCTTCCGCCTGGTAAAGGGCTGGAGCGTGGACGAAGGGGCCGAGCAGCCTGAAGTGTGCCGCACGGCGTCGCGCTGGTTCGGCTCGCGCCTTTCGGCCACTGTGGCAGAGGTGGATGACCTTTTCAGCAAGTTCCGCATTTCGGAGGCCCTTATGGCCGTGTACCGCCTGTTCCGCGATGAATTCTCGTCGTGGTATCTCGAAATGGTGAAGCCGGCATACGGCCAGCCTGTCGACGGACACACCTACAAGGAGGTCGTGGATTATTTCGATGCACTGCTCCGCCTGCTGCATCCCTTCATGCCTTTCATCACCGAGGAACTGTGGCAACACATTTCGGACCGCCGTCCTGGCGAAAGCATCATGTATGCATCGCTGCCCGAGGCCGGCGCATATGATGCGTCGCTGCTGGAAGCCATGGAGACGGCCAAGGAAATCATCACCGGTGTGCGCGCCGTGCGTGCACACAAGAATATCCCGGCGAAAGAGAGCCTCGAGCTACTGGTTGTTGGCGGGGATATGCCTGCCAAGGGGATGAACGAAGTCGTGGCCAAGCTTTCCGGACTGTCCAAGATCGGCGAGAATGCAGCGAAGGACCCGACGGCGCAGAGCTTCATGGTGGGCACATGCGAGTTCAACGTTCCGATGGCTGCCGGCACTGACGTTGAAGCCGAGAAGGCCCGCATCCGCAAGGATATCGAATACTACGAAGGCTTCAAGGCTTCCGTGGAGAAGAAGCTTTCCAACGAGCGTTTCGTGGCGCATGCGCCCGAGGCTGTCGTGGCCGGCGAGCGGAAGAAGCTCGAAGATGCCACAGCCAAGCTGGCTGCACTGAACGCCACCTTGGCTGCACTCTGATTCCATTCGCGGCCGACAGCTTCATCGGCCGTAGACAGGGACACTACCAAAGCACCGAGCCGGGACGACGCCGGCGATTGGCTTTGATCGTATAAGACACTACCCCCCAGACGCAGAAATCGTTTTCGGACGAGATGCGGATTGGGGGGTATCGTGGATTAGAGGGCATAAGTACCACGCCATGTCCTCCGTTGAGAAAACGCAGGCGCTTGAGGGTGAATTCGCCGTCGACACAGCATACGGCCAGATCGCCGTGCTCAGGGCGCAGGGATTTGTCGACAATCAGTATATCGCCTTCGCAAATGCCCTCGCCCTCCATCGAGTCGCCCGACACACGGGCATAGAATGTGGCAGTGGGATGGGCCACAAGTTCGCGATTGAGGTCGATACTTGAATCCATAAAGCACTGTGCCGGAGAGGGATATCCGGCCTGCACACCTTCATCGGCATAGGGAAGCTCCATGTCCGTAGGAGAAGGGTCGAGATAGAAAAACTGTAGTTTGATCATACTCTGGAGAAACGATGAATCAAAGTTACGGAGGGGGATGTGCCTCATCGGGGCGCAGGAGTGTTAACAAAAGCTAATAGCCCGCCGTTGGTTGAAAGTATGGTGGAACGTGGCGAATTTTTTCGTATCTTTGCAGCGAATTGCAAATCAAGTTTCCACATTCACTTGCCCAATCCACATATGGTAGTATTTTTCAAGAAAGGCCCGTCAACGGTTTATGCTGTTGAAACCGACCACAAGTTCGACGCTTGGGAAAAAGACAGACTTCAATGGCTTCTCGGCGGAGCACGCCCTGCCGCGTCCAAGCGCCTTGACGGCCGCTACATCGGACCTCGTAAAGAAATGATTACTCCTTGGAGCACAAATGCCGTAGAGATTACACAGAACATGGGTCTCTCCGGCATTTCTCGTATCGAGGAATTCACAGCCGTAGCCCCCGGCGCGGAAGCTGAATACGATCCCATGCTGAGCCGTCTTTACGCCGACGGCCTCACATCGGACGTGTTCGAAATAAGCACAAAGCCCGAAGAGGTTGTGTATATCGACGACATCTCGGCCTACAACCGCGAACAGGGTCTGGCCCTGAGCCCCGAGGAGGAGGAATATCTGCGCGAATTGGGCAAGCGCCTCGGCCGCGCCCTCACGGACAGCGAAGTCTTCGGGTTCTCGCAGGTCAATTCCGAGCACTGCCGCCACAAGATATTCAACGGCACATTCGTAATCGACGGCAAAGAAAAGCCCGTATCGCTTTTCAAACTCATCAAGCGCACTTCGCAGGAAAATCCCAACGGCCTTGTCTCGGCCTACAAGGATAACGTGGCTTTCGTGAAGGGCCCGCGTGTGCAACAGTTCGCACCGATCAATCCCGACCGCCCCGATTATTTCGAGGAGCGTCCGCTGGATACGGTGATATCGCTGAAGGCCGAGACACATAACTTCCCCACCACCGTGGAGCCTTTCAACGGTGCGGCCACGGGCAGCGGCGGTGAAATCCGCGACCGTCTGGGCGGCGGACGCGCCAGCCTGCCGATTGCGGGCACGGCCGTCTACATGACTTCCTACCCCCGTCTGAGCCCCGATATGCGCTGGCAATATGCCATGAACGAGCGCCAATGGCTCTACCAGACTCCGTCGGAAATTCTCATCAAAGCCTCCAACGGCGCGTCGGACTTCGGCAATAAGTTCGGACAGCCTCTCATCTGCGGTTCGCTCTTCACTTTCGAGCACTGCGAGAACGAGCGCCGTCTGGCCTACGACAAGGTGATAATGCTGGCGGGCGGTGTAGGATTCGCAGCGAAGAAAGATGCCATCAAGGGCGAACCGAAGGCCGGACAGGCCGTGGTGATCGCCGGTGGCGACAACTACCGCATCGGCATGGGCGGCGGCGCTGTTTCGTCGGTCGAGACGGGCCAATATGCAAACGCCATCGAGCTCAACGCCGTGCAGCGCGCCAATCCGGAAATGCAGAAGCGTGTGGCAAACGTGATCCGCGCCCTGGCTGAAAGCGCCTTCAATCCTATCGTGAGCATACACGACCACGGCGCGGGCGGCCACCTGAACGCGCTCTCCGAGCTTATCGAAGCGACGGGTGGCTTCATCGACATCGACGCTCTGCCTGTGGGCGACCCTACCCTCTCGGACAAGGAAATCATAGGCAACGAGAGCCAGGAGCGCATGGGCTTCGTAATCAAGCCCAAGGACATTCCGCTGGTGGAGCGTATCGCCGAGCGTGAGCGTGCCCCGCTTTACATCGTGGGCCACACGACTGATGACCACCGCCTGACCTTCGGCCACAAGGACGGCAAAAACGTTATCGATCTGGCCGTGACCGACATGCTGGGCAACTCGCCCAAGACGGTGATAAGCGACAGCACGGTGGCGAATGAATACCGCAATGTCGAAACCGATCCCTCGCAGCTGGACCGCTATATCTCCGATGTGATGATGCTCGAATCCGTGGCATGTAAGGACTGGCTTACCAACAAGGTAGACCGCTCCGTGACAGGCCGTGTTGCACGTCAGCAGTGTCAGGGCGAGATTCAGCTGCCGCTTAGCGACTGCGGCATCGTGGCCCTGGACTATCATGGACGCAAGGGCATCGCGACCTCGATCGGTCATGCACCGGCCGCAGCGCTGGCCAATCCGGCCGCCGGCTCGCGTCTGGCCATCGCGGAATCCCTCACCAATATCGTCGGTGCGGATCTGGCTTCCGGGCTGAAGAGTGTATCGCTCAGCGCCAACTGGATGTGGCCCTGCAAGAATCCCGGCGAGGATGCTGCGCTCTACAGCGCCGTCGAGGCCTGCTCGGATTTCGCCTGCGCCTTAGGTATCAACATCCCCACGGGTAAGGACTCTCTGTCGATGACGCAGAAGTACGGTCAGGACAAGGTCTATGCCCCCGGCACGGTCATCATCTCCGCTGCCAGCCCTGTTGAAAATGTGCGTCGCACGGTGGGTCCGGTTCTCAACACCGCAGCCAACACGACGCTTTACTACATAGATTTCTCCTCCGACAAGCTCCGTCTGGGCGGTTCGGCACTGGCCCAGACACTGAATGCCGTGGGCTCGGATGCTCCCGATGTGAAGGACGCCAAGGCTTTTGCCAAGGCATTCAACACGGTGCAGACGCTCGTGCGCAAGCGTAAGCTGCTGGCGATGCACGACGTTAGCGCCGGCGGCCTCGTGACCACGCTGCTCGAAATGCTCTTTGCCAATACGCGTGGCGGCCTGAAGATGTATACCGACGGCTTCGGCATGGTGATGCAGGAGAAGGATCTCGTGAAGATTCTTTTCGCCGAGAATCCGGCACTCGTTATTCAGGTTGACGAGGCGCGCAAGGCTTCCGTTGAAGACATTCTCGACAAGGCCGAGGTACGCTACTTCCCCATCGCCACGACCACACCCGAACGCGTGCTTCAGATCTCGCACGAGGGCGAGCTGCATCTGGTGAATATCGACAGCATGCGCAAGCTCTGGTACACGCCTTCATATCTTCTCGACCGCCTTCAGAGCGGCGAGGCATGCGCCGAGCAGCGCTTTGCCAACTTCGCGCACCAGCCACTGAAATACATCCTTCCCAAGGGCTTCAAGGGTACGCTCGAGCGTTACGGTCTCAACGACCGCCGCGGGGCTGAACGCAGCGGCGTCCGCGCGGCCATCATCCGCGAAAAGGGCGTGAACGGCGACCGCGAGATGGCTTACTCGCTCTTCCTGGCCGGCTTCGACGTGAAGGATGTGCACATGACGGACATCATGAGCGGCCGCGAGACCCTCGATGACGTGAACATGATAGTGTTCTGCGGCGGCTTCTCCAATTCCGACGTACTTGGCTCCGCCAAGGGCTGGGCCTCGGGCTTCCGCTGGAACGAAACGGCACGCGAGACACTGCGCCGTTACTACGCACGCGAGGATACGCTCAGCCTCGGTGTCTGCAACGGCTGCCAGCTGATGATAGAACTGAACCTGCTGTTCGGCGGGGGCGACGAGAGCCCCGTGAGCATGGAGCATAACGTGTCGCACAAGTTCGAGAGCGCGTTCGTGAACATGACCATACCCAAGAACGACAGCGTGATGTTCGGCAGCCTGTCGGGCGTGCGCACCGGTATCTGGGTGGCCCACGGCGAGGGACGCTTCTCGTTCCGCAAACCGCTTCGCGAGATGAACGTCGTAGGCCGCTACAGCTACCACCAGTATCCCGGCAATCCCAACGGCTCGACGGGCGATGTGGCCGCACTGGCAAGCGCCGACGGCCGCCATCTGGCCATGATGCCTCACCTGGAACGCGCGATATTCCCCTGGCAATGCGCCTACTACCCCCGATCGCGCCGCAACGACGAAGTGACCATCTGGATCGAGGCCTTCGTGAACGCCCGCAAATGGGTGGAGCAGCACACACGATAAGACTTACACGAAGCTCAGACACCGCACCGCACGGAGGCCGGGTCTGAGCTTCGCAATTTTCATTCCAATAGACAATAATAGAGTACATTTTTCACAACCCCTTTTAAACACACATCCATATGGGCGGTTTCTTCGGTGTAATCAAAAAGAACAAGGCTTGCGTCGACGAGCTTTTCTACGGCGTGGACTATAACTCGCATCTGGGCACTCGCCGTGCAGGCATGGCAACCTTCGACAAGGAGAAAAAACACTTCGCGCGCCAGATACACAATATCGAGAACTCATACTTCCGCACAAAATTCGAGGGCGATCTGCCCGACTTCAAGGGCGAAAGCGGCATAGGCGTGATATCGGACACGGATGCGCAACCCATAATCGTGAATACGCGTCTGGGCAAATTCGCCATCGTGACGGTGGCGCGGGTGACCAATATCCCGGAAATAGAATCAACGCTCCTGGACAAGGGCATACACTTCTGCGAGCATTCGCGCGACACGGTGAATCCCACGGAGCTCATCGCGGCGCTCATCGCCGAGGGCGATAGCCTGACGGACGGGCTGCGCCACGTGCAGGACACAGTGAAAGGCTCATGCTCGATGCTGGTGCTGACGGAGACGGGGCTCGTGGCCGCACGCGACCGCCTCGGCCGCACGCCCATAGCCGTCGGATATAACGAAAACGACGGCAGCTATGCCGTATCGTCGGAGACCTCCGCATTCGCCAACCTGGGCTACAAGCATATCTACGACCTCGGGCCTGCCGAAATCGTGAGCATCACGGCCGAGAAGGGCATCGAGCAGTTGCAGGCTCCGGGCAAGGACATGCAGATATGCGCCTTCCTATGGACCTACTACGGCTATCCTCCCTGCCGCTACGAGGGACGCAACGTCGACGAGATGCGCTACGAATGCGGCCGCATCATGGGCGAAAAGTGCAAGGCGCTGGACAGCGATCTCGACTTCGTGAGTCCCGTGCCCGACTCCGGCACGGGCATGGCACTGGGCTACGCCGCAGGCGCAGGCAAGCCCTTCCTCCGCGGACTCGTGAAATACACCCCCACATGGCCCCGCAGCTTCACGCCGGGCACCCAGGAGCGCCGCGAACTCGTGGCCAAAATGAAGCTGATAGCCAACGACGACCTCCTGCGCGGCAAGAGCGTGGCCTTCTGCGACGACTCCATCGTGCGCGGCACCCAGCTGCGCGACAACGTGACGGACGTGCGCAACGCCGGCGCGCGCGCCGTGCACATCCGCATCAGCTGCCCGCCGCTGATCTATCCCTGCGACTTCATCAACTTCACCAGCTCGCGCAGCCCCATGGAGCTTATTGCGCGCCGCGTGATCGAGCGTCTCGAGCCCAATCCGAGCGAGGAAGCACTCAAGGAATATGCGACGGCAGGCACTGCCCGCTACGAGGCCATGGTGGACGAAATCCGCAAGGATCTGGGCCTCGACTCGCTCCGTTTCAGCTCCATCGAGGACCTTGTGAAGGCCATCGGCATACCCCGCGAGCGCGTCTGCACGCACTGTTTCGACGGCTCGAGTCACTTTTAGGCAGTCCGATGACAGGGCATAAAATCATAATATGCAAGGTAATTTACTGAAAATTTGCCAAAAAAAGAATAATTTACTACCTTTGTAGTCGCGATAAACCGAATTAAGACAATTCACAAACCATAAACATAAGAAATTATGAGCTTAAACATCATTGTACTTGCCAAGCAGGTGCCCGACACCCGCAATGTTGGCAAGGATGCGATGAAGGAAGACGGCACGATCAACCGTGCCGCATTGCCCGCAATCTTTAACCCTGAAGACCTCAATGCACTCGAGCAGGCCCTGCGTCTCAAGGACGCCAATCCCGGCTCGACAGTCACCATCCTGACCATGGGCCTGCCCCGTGCCGCCGAAGTGATCCGCGAAGCCATTTTCCGCGGTGCCGACGGCGGCATCGTGCTCACGGACCGCGCCCTGGGCGGCGCCGACACGCTGGCCACCAGCTACTCGCTGGCACAGGCCGTGAAGAAGTTCGGCAACTACGATATCATCCTCGGCGGTCGTCAGGCCATCGACGGCGATACGGCCCAGGTGGGTCCGCAGATTGCCGAGAAGCTCGGCATTCCGCAGGTTACGTACGCCGAAGAGATTCTCGAACTCAAGGACGGATATGTAGTCGTGAAGCGCCGTCTGGAGCATGGCGTGGAGACCGTGAAGGCTCCCCTGCCCTGCGTAGTCACGGTCAATGGCTCCGCCGCCCCCTGCCGCCCGCGCAACGCCAAGCGCGTGATGCAGTACAAGCGCGCCGCCTCTCCCTCCGAGCTCAAGGCCCTCGCCCCCGAGGCAGCCGCCATCGTGGAGAAGCGTCCCGAGCTCCAGCTTCAGGAATGGGGCGCAGCCTACGTGGACGCCGACCCCGAGCAGATCGGTCTGCCCGGCTCGCCCACCAAGGTGAAATCCATCGAGAACGTGGTATTCACCGCCAAGGAAAGCCGCAACATCGCCGGCAACGACGATGCACAGCTCGAAGACCTCATCAAAGAACTCATCACCAACCACACAATCGGCTAAGGCCCGTTAAACTGACACAACAGCTATGGCAGACAAGAACAACCTCATTGTATATTGCGAATACGAGGACGGACGCGTGGCCGACGTGAGCCTCGAACTCCTCACCAAGGGTCGCGTGCTGGCCAACCGCCTGGGCGTGAAGCTCGAAGCCGTCGTGATTGGCGACAAGCTCGACGGCGTGGAAGATCAGATCTTTCCCTACGGCGCCGACACCGTCTACAAAATCGAGGACGAGCGCCTCTACCCCTATACTTCCAACCCCCACGCCGCCGCGCTCATCAACCTCTTCAAGGAAATCGAGCCTCAGGTGTGCCTCATGGGCGCCACCTGCATAGGCCGTGACCTCGGCCCCCGCGTGAGCTCCTGCCTCCACAGCGGCCTCACCGCCGACTGCACGGCCCTCGAAATCGGCGACCACAAGGACGCCAAGACCGGCAAGGAATACAAGGACCTGCTACTGCAGATCCGTCCCGCATTCGGCGGCAATATCGTGGCCACGATCGTCAACCCCGAACACCGCCCCCAGATGGCCACCGTGCGCGAGGGCGTGATGAAGAAGGAAGTATTCGATCCTGCACACAAGGGCGAAGTCGTGAAGCTCGACCCCAAGAAGTACATCGCCGATACGGACTACGTCGTGGAGATCATCGACCGCCATATCGAGAAGTCGAAAGTCAATATAAAGAACTCCCCCATCATCGTGGCCGGCGGCTACGGCGTGGGCAGCAAGGAGAACTTCCAGCTCCTCTACGACCTGGCCCAGACCCTGGGCGCCGAGGTGGGCGCATCGCGCGCAGCCGTCGATGCAGGTTTCATCGAGCATGAGCGTCAGATTGGTCAGACGGGCGTGACAGTGCGTCCCAAGCTCTACATCGCATGCGGCATCTCCGGTCAGATCCAGCACATCGCCGGCATGCAGGAGAGCTCCATCATCATCTCCATCAACAACGACCCCAACGCACCCATCAACAAGATCGCCGACTTCGTCATCACCGGCGACATGGAAGAGGTCGTGCCCAAGCTCATCAAGTACTACAAGAAAAACTCCAAGTAAACAATGGCAAACTTTTATACCGACAATCCCGACCTGAAGCACCATCTGACGCATCCCATGATGCAGAAGATCGTGGAGCTCAAGGAACGCAACTATACAGAAGCCGAAAAGTATGACTACGCTCCCCTCAACTACGAGGACGCGATGGACAACTACGAGCGCACGCTCGAAATCGTAGGTGAGATCTGCGGCGACGTAATCGCTCCCAACGCCGAGGGCGTGGACCATCAGGGCCCCCGCGTGGAGAAGAACCGCGTGATCTATGCCGACGGCACCAAGGAAAACCTCGAGGCATGCCGCAAGGCCGGCCTGATGGGCATGGCTATGCCCCGTCGCTTCGGCGGTCTCAACTTCCCCATCACCCCCTACATCATGGCTGCGGACATCGTGAGCCGCGCCGACACTGGTTTCGAGAACCTCTGGGGCCTTCAGGACTGCGCCGAGACGCTCTATGAGTTCGGCAACGACGACCAGCGCTCGCGCTTCATTCCGCGCGTATGCGCCGGCGAGACCATGAGTATGGACCTCACCGAGCCCGACGCCGGCTCCGACCTCCAGAGCGTGATGCTCAAGGCCACGCAGAAGGAAGACGGCACCTGGGTGCTCAACGGCGTGAAGCGCTTCATCACCAACGGCGACTCCGATATCCACCTCGTTCTGGCCCGCTCGGAAGAGGGCACCAAGGACGGCCGCGGCCTCTCGATGTTCATCTACGACAAGCGCAACGGCGGTGTGGACGTTCGCCGCATCGAGAACAAGATGGGCATCAAGGGTTCGCCCACCTGCGAGCTCACTTATAAGAACGCTCCCGCCGAGCTTTGCGGCTCCACGCGCATGGGCCTCATCAAGTATGTGATGGCTCTCATGAACGGCGCCCGCCTCGGCATCGCAGCCCAGAGCGTGGGCGTAAGCGAGATCTGCTACCGCGAAGCACTGGCCTACGCCAAGGAGCGCCGCCAGTTCGGCAAGGCCATCATCGAATTCCCGGCCGTGTCGGAGATGCTGGCCATCATCAAGGCCAAGCTCGACGCCAGCCGCTCGCTGCTCTACGAGACTGCCCGCTACGTGGACCTTTACAAGGTGCTCGAAGACATCGAACGCGAGCGCAAGCTCACACCCGAGGAGAAGGCCGAACTCAAGGCCTACCGTAAGTTTGCCGACGCCCTCACGCCCATGAGCAAGGGTATGAGCTCGGAATACTGCAATCAGAACGCCTACGACTGCATCCAGATCCACGGCGGCTCCGGCTTCATGAAGGACTATGCCTGCGAACGCGTATATCGCGACGCCCGCATCACATCCATCTACGAAGGCACCACGCAGCTGCAGGTTGTGGCAGCCATCCGCCACGTCACCACCGGCACCTACAAGGCGCTCATCGACGGCTATGCAGCCACGGAATTCAAGGCCGAGCTGCAGCCCATGGCCGAGAATCTCAAGCGCCTCACGGCCCTCTACGAAGAGGCTATCGCAGCTGTTTCCGCTGTGGGCAAGGCCGAGTATACGGACTTCATGGCTCGCCGCCTCGTGGAGATGGCCGGCAATATCGTGATGAGCTACCTGCTCCTGCTTGATGCCAACCGCAACGACAGCTTCATGGCCAGCGCGCAGGTCTACAACAAGATTGCCGACGCGGAAGTGAGCAAGCACTCCGAATTCATCAAGAACTTCAAGCCCGAGCAGCTCGCCTTCTACGGCATCAACGCAGCCGAGGCCTGATATATCAGCCAATCCTATACTCGGCGGGGCGCCCTTTTTGGAGCGCCCCGCCGATTTTATTTCCCCCACCCCCGCCGCGACCCATGTACGGACGTGCCTTCGGCACGTTGCTGACGGAATTGCCTGAAACAAATAGCCTGACATTATGCATCTTGCGTTTGATACGTGCCGAAGGCACGTCCCTACATTGAGG
>CAMWNH010000007.1 GCA_947175605.1 uncultured Porphyromonadaceae bacterium | reverse complement strand
CAAAGCGGTACAGAGATCTACACTATCGGTCGTGACGGCAATGTAATGATTACCCGGGTTGTGGTATCCGAGCAACAGATGGATGATGGCACCATAAAAGTAATCCTCAGGACCTCCGGCATGGATGTACAAACCTCCATCTACTATTGGTATGAGAACGGAGAGACCTACCTGAATGACGGTTTGAGGACATTGCACAGGGAATAAACCGGTCGCTTCCCCCGAGCGGTTTGCACTTGAAAACTCTTAGGAAAGAGGTACAGAGCCTTGATTGGCGATGTGCCTCTTTTCTCATAATTGCCACTCCATAATGAGATATTCTCGCAACTTTTTTGTAATTTTGCAAAGTCCGGTTAGCCCATAGGGACGGCCGGGACAAGTTTGAAAAGGCGTTTATTGGCGCTTGGTCTTCCAAACTCGAATCTCGCAAATTTGAATCCACAAGAAGACAAAGCAACAGCAAACGCTCATGCGGGCTGTATATCCTTACGGCGGCGCGCGCATAATCATGCGATGCACCCCAGGTTATGCATATCCGGGCATGGGCTAACTGCGTTGCTTATCCTTGTGGAAGGTATGCGAGACCTGAGTTTGGGATAAGCAACAGTAAGGACTCCCATGCCTTTTTACATATAAGCGCCGGTAGATGGGAGTTATACCGGGTATAGGCTCCAATCCAAACCGCTATGGTTCATATCGGACATCTTATTAGAGAGGAACTCATCCGTCAGGAGAGGACTCCGGCATGGCTCGCACGCAAAATCTGCTGCGAACGCACCAATATCTACGACATTTTCGAGCGGACATCCATAAACACAGAGCTACTCATACGCATCTCCGCAGTGCTGAACCGTGATTTCTTCGCCATCTATTCCAATCTTTTACGCGATGGAGCATCAGCGGAAACATCAATAGATAACATGCGGTAAATTATATGTACACTTTTGTGGAAATATCCTGACGTATATATGCCCGATGCTGCAAATGCTTTGTATTACCTTTGCGAAAACTTTAATCATTAAAACATTTTATTATGAACTACATTCGCAACATCAAAGCATCCACGATGAATTTCGCCGTGGCACTCACCATTGCTATCACAGGTATGATCGTCATCTCCGCCTGCGGAGGCACAACCAGCGTTTCAGACCAAGAAGCCTACGATGCCGGATATACAATCGGACGCATGCTCCGCGGGGAGTAAGCGATGGCTTGCAGCGACAGCCACAGCATTTTTACTTTTTACTATCAGCTGCACGCCAAGCAAAAAAGATTACTCTGAAGAGTTGTCTTCCACTCTTGCGAAAAGGGTTGAGCGAGGCGATACACTTTCGCACAAAGACTACGTAGAGATAATGGACCAACTTGAAGGAATGCTTGACATAGTGTTCCTCAAGGCGGAACAGATAGTAGATAGCGGTTATCAGCCGAGCGAAGTCCGTGAACGGTTAATGTTGGATGCCGATTACAGGAAGATCTTCCATGATGCGATCTTACTTGACAGCGCCATTCTACGCCATATGCGAACTCCCGCAGCGAATCCGACTCTCGAGAACCGATATTATAAGACGATGAACACGTTCAGCCGAAAAGCATCGGCTGTAGGGCTGAAATAGGAAGGAGGCGACCGCAATGGCCGCCTCCTTCGATTATCCTATTCTTAAAATGGATTATTTCTCGATATAGTCAACCGTTGTCACCCAATAGTCGGCTACACCACAATTTGCAGCCGCATCGTCTGTACACTCAAACATGACGCAGCCCTGCTGGTTGCCTATTATATCCGCGTACTTGTATACTCCGTTATCAAAAAGGCGTTTAGCAGCCCTTGTGGGTTCGACCTTGACCCGGACACTCTTGTATTCCTTCTGGGCCTGTGTATTCATTTTCACGTATACATACACCTGCTTGCCCGAGTACTTAACGTCATAGACATAGGCGTTTCCGTCAGCCAAAAGAGCAAAGCATCCGGTGAGCATCATACCAAATGCGAATAGAAGTCGCTTCATGCTCAATAGGAGAAATACCACGTACCGTTGCCCAGTACTACACAATAGTTGTAATCGCCACGGGAGCAGGGTGTGGCAATATTGGTTTCACCCATGCCTGTAACATAGAGCTTGCCATCACGTTCTTCTACATAGCCCGTGTTCTTGGAAACCATGTTTCCGATGAACTTGACAAGTACAACTTTTGTTGCGCCAACGGTTGTTTCAACTGTCGAAGCGGCGGCAATAGCAGGGAAAGAAACCGCGAATCCTCCCACCAGGAGAGCTGACACGGCAAATGAAATGATTGTCTTTTTCATGTCGATGAATTTGTTTGGTTTACAGATGCAAAGGTAGTTTCAATGCAGAAAAGAACACTTAATCCGGCGTAAGAATAATTTACGCTACGGTTGTGAATATTTTACCCGTATATGACGGCCTGTATGTTCGGCGGATTCCACTACGGGGAAATGTCTTGACTATTTTTGCCCGGATAGATATGGCAAGTCAGGAATTTTCCTTATCTTTGTGGGGAATGAACAATCAGGATGTAATAAAGTTGCTGCCTGACTCGGTGGCGAACCAGATTGCGGCGGGCGAGGTGATACAGCGGCCGGCTTCGGTGATCAAGGAGCTGGTGGAAAATGCCGTTGACGCCGGGGCGCAGTCTATTACGATCATACTCAAGGATGCGGGCCGCACGCTAATCCAAGTAGTGGACGACGGCTGCGGGATGTCGCCATCGGATGCGCGTATGGCTTTCGAGCGCCACGCCACGAGCAAGATTTCAGCAGCGACTGATCTTTATGCTCTCCACACGATGGGCTTCCGCGGGGAGGCACTGCCTTCGATAGCTGCCGTTGCGCAGATTGACATGCGCACGATGCGCCGCGAGGATGCCATGGGGTGCCGGATCTGCATTTCGGAATCGCAGTTCGAGAGCCTTGAGCCTGCGGCGACCGTGCCGGGCACGAACATCATGGTGAAAAACCTGTTCTTCCACATGCCCGCGCGCCGCAAGTTCCTGAAGAAGGACTCGGTGGAGCTGGGACATATCCTGCGGGAATTCGAGCGTCTGGCGCTGGTGAATACGGATGTTGACTTCACGCTGATCCACAACGACGTGACGCTGCATCAGTTTCTGCGCGGCACGCTTAAGCAGCGCATCTCCGACCTTTTCGGCAAGTCGCTTCCGGCACAGCTTGCGGCCGTGAACACGGATACGTCGCTGGTGCGCATCTCGGGTTTTGTGGCGCTGCCGTCGCAGGCGCGCAAGCGTGGATGGCAGCAGTTCTTCTTCGTGAACGGGCGCAATATGCGTCATCCTTTCTTCCACAAGGCTGTGATGTCGTGCTACGAGCGTCTGATTCCGGCGGACACGCAGCCATCGTATTTCATTGATTTCCGTGTGGACCCGGCGACCATAGACGTGAATATCCACCCGCAGAAGCATGAGATAAAATTCGAGAATGAGCAGGCTGTGTGGCAGATTCTGACGGCGGCCATCAAGGAGACCTTGGGCAAGGCCCAGGCTTCGGGAGCTCTGGACTTCGATATGGCCGACGCGCCTGACATCCCCATTTTCGACCCTACGGCGGAGGGAGGCACAGCGGCACCGGAAACGGACGCCGACCCGGGCTACAACCCCTTTGCGGAGAGTCCTTCGCCGGCGCATGAAACGGGCGGACAAGGAGCCGGAGGAGGCTACCGCCCCCGGACGCAGGCCGCGCCTACACACGACTGGGAGAAGCTCTATGAGAACTTCAGCCGCCGGCGGGAGGAAAGCTTCGCGGAGATGCGCTCGAGCGCACTGAATTCCCAGCCGGAGGATGCGGGGCAGACGCCTGCGCTGTTCCACACGGACGACAGCACGCGCGCCTCGGCGACGACGGCTTCCATCCAGGTGCGCGGGTCGTTCATCGCCGCGCCGTCGGCTTCGGGCCTGATGCTTATCGACCAGCACCGCGCGCATGTGCGCATACTATATGAACGCTTCGTGGAGAGCCTGAAGGCGGGTCCGATTCCTACACAGCGCCTTATATTTCCGGAAACGCTGCAGCTTTCGCCCACGCAGAGCGCAGTGCTCGACACGATAGGCGACACTGTGGCGGCCCTGGGCTTTGACATCAGCTTTCTGGGCAACGGCACATGGGCCCTGAACGGACAACCGGCACTGCCCGGAAGCGCGTCGCCCTCGCGTACGCTCGAGGCCATCATCGACACGGCCCTGAACACTGAAGGGCTCGAAGAGCTTGCCACCGAGGACCTGCTGCATCCTCTGGCACTGGCCATGGCCCGCGCGGCGGCAATAAGACACGGACGCACCCTCACACCTCAGGAGATGGATGCGCTTGTGGCCGACCTTTTCCGTACGGCATCGCCGGACATGACGCCCGACGGGCTGCCCGTAATAGCAACACTTGACCATGACACCCTACTCTCCTTCTTCCGCTAAAAGCTCACGGCAGCATTGCCGGCATACGGTTGCCGCTCTGCTGCTGCTCCTGCTGATCCCTCTAAGCGCTCTGGCCGACATGCACATTTCGGATTCGGAGCTCGAACGCGAGCTAATCTCGCTTGACCGTGCAATCAGCCGCCGCTCGGACTATATAGGCCGCCGCCAGGCGCGCATCGACTCGATGCGCGCGGACCTCAATCTGAACGAGAAGCCGGCCGAGCAGCTGATGCGGATAGGACGCGAATACACATCGTTCAACAACGACTCGGCGATACGCTACTTCAGCCTCGGACGACAGCTGGCGACGACGGGGGCCGAACGCGACCAGTTTGCCTGGAGCGAGGCGGCTCTACTGCCTTTAAGCGGGCTTTTCGAGCGTGCTACACAACTGTTCGACACGGTGGATCCGGATTCTGTGGCTCCGGCCCTGCTGCCCTCCTACTATGAAGCGGGCAGACAGATGCACAGCTATATTAGCACATTCTTCAAGGATCATCCGGAGCTGGATTCGATCTATACGTCCAAGTCGCTGGACTTTCAACAGAAGCTTCTGGAGATCCTGCCGAAAAACACGCTCGACTACAAGTATAATCTGGGCGAATACTATCTTCTGACGGGGCAGCGTGCCCGCGCAGGGCTGTTGCTGGAGGAGGTGTTCGAGCGCTCGGGCAACAACGGCAAGCTGCGGGCCCGCGCCGCGCACCATCTGGCGCACCTGTCGCGCGACAACGGCGACTACAACCGCTATCTCTACTACATGGCCGTGTCGGCGCTGTCGGACGTTACGTCGGCCACGCGCGAAGTAGCCTCGCTGCAGGAGCTGGGCTCGAACATAGGAAGCAGCGGCGATGTTGGGCGCGCGCACAACTACCTGTCGGCCGCGCTGGAAAATGCCGTGGAGTGTGGCGCTGCACTGCGCATGATAGACACTTCGCGGGCGCTTCCGCTTATCGAGCGCTCGCATTCGGCCGACATGAAGCGCAACAACCGCTATATGATCATCATCGTGATCGTGCTTGTGCTGCTTCTTGCGGGCCTGGGCATCCTGTTCAACCGCGTGCGACTCCAGATGCACAAGATGCAGCTCATGGAGCAGACGCTGAGGGACGCGAACAAGACCAAGGAGGTGTATATCAGTCAATTCCTAAGCCTCTGCTCGATATACATGGACAAGCTGAACCAGTTCTGCAAAATCGCGAACCGCAAGCTTGCGGCGGGTCAGGCCGATGATCTCTACCGAATGACCAAATCGGGCAAATTCGTCGAGGAGCAAAGCCGCGAATTCTATGAGGTATTCGACAATGCGTTTCTGCATATCTATCCCAATTTTATCGAGGATGTGAACGCGCTTCTCCGGCCCGACCAACGTATTGTGCTCCGCGAAGGCGAGCTCCTGAACACGGATCTGCGAATACTTGCGTTCATGCGTCTGGGCATAGAGGACAGTCCGCGCATAGCGCAGGTGCTGAACTACTCGCTGAATACGATCTACGCCTACCGCAACCGCCTGAAGGCACGCGCCATAAACCGGGATACGTTTGAGGAAGATGTGACAAAAATTCAGTCGTAAGCGCCTGAAGGAGGCCGGGAAAACTCTGATATTCATTTATATCAAGGGTGTATATCGTCGGAGAAATAGCGCTGTGTTTCAGAGAGATGCAATTTTACAACACTTGGTAAAATTTATATTGCATCTAAAAAGCTTGCAGAAGGGTGCGGAGATGTCGTAACTTTGCAATACAAAAGTTACAAAGAACAAGCAAATTCAGTTTTAGGGTTAGTATAGATTGTTAGTATTCAAAAGACACCTTCTTACGTCTCCCATGTCCCCGCGACGGGGAGCACGAACAGAAAAATGTGTTTTATGTTAGTTATGTAATTGTTTTAAGTCATTAAAACGCAGCAGGATTGCTTCGGGAGAAGCGGTCCTGTCTTGTTTTTATAGGTCTGTGGAGGCATGGAATGTCGGATGCTTTTCGTAACTTTGCGCAAATTTTACGCATTATGAGCCTGAATATTCAGAATCTCAAACCCTGGATGATGCCTGTGGCGATGATTGTGGGAGCTGTGTTTCACAATCATATAGCAATGTTTCAGCCTGTAGTGCCTTACTTTATCTTCACGATGCTACTCATCGCTTTCTGCAAGGTTGAGCCTCGTGAATTCCGCGTGACGCGCCTGTCGTGGTGGCTGCTGAGCGTGCAGCTCGGGGGTGCTACATTGGTGTATCTTGCGCTGATCGGCGCGGGCGCTGATCTGGCTCAGGCGGCCTTCATCTGCGTACTCTGCCCGACGGCAACGGCCGCGCCGGTCGTGACCGGGATGCTCGGAGGCAATGTGGCGCGACTGGCCACCTACTCTATCGTCAGCAATATCGCGGCAGCCATAAGCGCGCCGGCGTTCTTCGCCCTGATAGGGACGCACGCCGAGATGAGCTTTATGGAGGGGGTACTTGCAATCGCAGCCAAAGTGGCGCCGCTGATTTTGCTGCCGCTGTTGCTGGCCTTCGGGATGTCGTTCTGGCTGCCAGGGGTGCACAGGCGTATAGCGGGGTATCAGTCAGTGTCGTTCTATCTATGGTCGGTGTCGCTGATAGTGGCGGTGGGCGGTTCCGTGAGCTATGTCATGGGGGCTGACCCGGAACGTGTGCCTGAAATCATAGCCATCGCGCTGATAGCGCTTCTGATGTGCCTCGTGCAGTTCATCGCGGGACGCAAAATCGGGCGCGCGTGCGGCGACAAGATTGCGGGCGCCCAGGGTCTGGGACAGAAGAATACTATTCTTGCAATCTGGATGGCCCTGACCTATCTCAATCCCATATCGTCGGTGGGGCCCGCGGCATACATAGTATGGCAGAATACGATAAATTCGATACAGCTGTACATGGCTGCACGGAATAAACAATCGGCGGCCAAAGGGCGTTGATAATAGAAAGGAAATCCCGTTTTCAACTTGATATACAACCGAATGAAAAACTCAATATCATGAGCAGCATGTTCGAACTTCTTATGGAGCTGCCATTGTTTCAGGGCGTGTCGCGCGATTCGATGGCCGCAATAGTAGGGGCGGCAAAATTTCACTTCCTGAAATTTCCGGCCGGGGAAACCATTCTCCGCGCCCACGACCCCTGCAACCACATAACTTTTGTAATCTCGGGCAGCGTGCGCTCGACCGTGGTGAATACGAGCGGGAGTTTCGCAGTGAGCCAGACGCTGAAGGCCCCGGCGGTGCTGGCGCCCGACTTCCTGTTCGGCCGCGTCACGGAATATCCTGCTACGGTAGTGGCTGAAGAAGCGACCGGTATACTCCAGATCTCCAAGCCGGACTATCTGAAGATACTCAACTCGGACAGCGTGTTTCTTTTCAACTATCTGAACCTGCTAAGCGTGAACGCACAGAAGGCGCAGGTGGGCATCCTGTCGCTGACCAAGGGCGAGGTGGACGAGCGCATCGCTTTCTGGATCACGGCTCTGACGCAGAAAGGAGGCACGGATATCAAGCTGACATGCCGTTCGCGTGACCTGTGCTCGCTGTTCAATACACCCCGTTCAATATTCATCGCCGCGCTTGACAACATGAAACAGCGCGGGCTGCTGGATTATACGAACGTGGAGCTGAGCATCCATAGTCGCGAGGACATGCTGGCCCTGCTGCTCCATACACCCGAACCCTCGGGCGATTGAGAGAGCCAGACTCCCATACATTCCAACGGCGCTCCTTTCATCACGAAAGGAGCGCCGTTCGTGCAGCATATGCTGCGAGAGTCAATCAAAAAATCTTAACCTTAAAACTTGCTTACCTATTGAATTTCCAGGCGCGAACCGCATCCCGCGGACTCTTGTTTCGCCTTACGGATGCAAAATTAATACATCCCTCGCACCGAAGCTATGCGGATTGAGATGAAATTTCGAGGCATATAAGCAAATACAAATACCTCTATGCAATAAATCAGCAAGTTAGAAAATAGCGAATATAAACAAAAATATAACAGATATTTTGGAAATCAAG
The DNA here is from genome assembly GCA_947175605.1 of uncultured Porphyromonadaceae bacterium. Classification (GTDB taxonomy): domain Bacteria; phylum Bacteroidota; class Bacteroidia; order Bacteroidales; family Muribaculaceae; genus CAG-873. The sequence continues at coordinate 37,363 of CAMWNH010000007.1, read as the reverse complement.
GTATTTTTCCTAACTTTGCACTCGGATTCCGACCCCTACTTACACACATCAGACCATGAAATATTTCCTTCTCTCCCTTTGTCTTTTATCCGCCTTTGTGTCGCGGGCTACACCGATGCCCCGCGAACTAAAAGCGGCATGCGACTCGCTGGACTATTATATAGAGCACAGGAACGATTATCTCGCACCCGGAAAACGTGTGCTGGACTCGCTGCTACGTGCGGAAACGCACGCGCATACGCGACCGTATGCAGAACAAATGCAGCTATTCAAAGCGCTCGGCAATAACTACCGGTCGGTAGACCTCGATTCGGCTGTACTTTATTACAATAAAGCAATCGACGCCGGACTCGCCCAAGCGTCAAGCGACATAAATCTCCGAAGCGACCTCCTGAAGCTTCGCCTCCGCCGTGACGCGCTGCTTCCGCTGCAAGGGATTACATATGAGGCGATCACGGATTTCCACGATATAAATCCCGACTCTCTCGAAAACAGGGAACAAAGACAAATATACTTTCAAGGAGGAATCGACATATTCACAAACATATCAGCCATTTATCCGCCGGGAGAACTACGCGATGCATATGCCGGACAAGCGGCGGTGTATGTTGATTCGCTGCTTAAGTATGTCCGCCCCCACGGCCTGTCGTACCGCTTCACGAACGCGCACCGCTGGAAACTGACCGGCGAGCATTCCGAAGCCATCGCCGAGCTCATGGACACACTGCCATATCTTGCAAATGACCCGGCCATGTACGCTACCGGGGCCAGCCTTGTAGCCAGATATTATTCGGAACGAGAGGACCGAGATGACGAATTCCTTTATTATCAAACGCTTTCCGCCATAAACGACATAAAGGCGGGACACAGGGAGGTAACTTCGCTTCAGCGTCTCGGCAAGGAATGGTTTGACCGGGGCAATGTGGAACGCGCCTACCGCTATCTTTCGCTTGCGCTTGATCAGGCCGTAGAATCGGGGTCGGCCGCACGCGTGCTTGAGAGCTCCCAGAGCCTTCCGCTGATCTCCCGCAGCGCAAGCAACCAGGACGAACGCAACAAACGCCAGCTGATAACAATGCTCGTGACGCTCATCATAGCTCTTATTATAATCTTGATAATGACCAGCTTCCTCTACCGCGACCACCGCCGCGCCCAGAGCGTGAGCCGCCATCTGGAACAACTCAACAAGAGTAAGGACTTCTACATCCAGAATGTGATGATGCTATGCTCGGTCTTCTTTGAACGTCTGGATGAATTCAACCGCTATGTGGCGCGCAAGATCAAGGCAAATCAGGTCAAAGATCTTTACGACTCGATCGAGTCGCGCAAATATCTGGCTACGCAGACTGAAGAGTTCTTCAAATCCTTCGACTCCACATTCCGCACCATTCATCCCAACTTCGTGAACCAGCTGAATTCAATCCTGCGCGAAGACCGCCGGCTGGCCGTGCCCGAACCGGGAGAACCGATGAGTCCGGAGCTGCGCATCGCCGCTTTCATGCGACTGGGCATCGACGACAGCGCGATACTTGCAAAGTTTCTCAACCTCAGTCTGAACACGATCTACACCTACCGAAACCGCCTCAAAAACCGGGCAATCGACCGTCAAAATTTCGATGAAGACATCAAACATCTCGGTTTTTAGATATATAAAAACTTATATTTACCTATTCACACGAATTACATAACACCGCTAAATATCAAGATTTTAAATTTTATATACCCTCACATTTATTTATATTTAACCTCAACAATGGTGAATAGTTCTTGCATTTGTCCTATCTTTGCATCAGAAAAATTTTTGGTCTAAGATTCAAGGTTATATTTTAGGACAAGCAAAAAGTAAGAAAAAGGATTTTTAAATGGTTTTAGGTATTTAGTGTTAGATACAAATTAGCCCACTCCGTGAGGAGGGGGCTTTTTTATTTCCAGGCAATAAAATGAGGGGGAACACTACCAGCTGACCCAGAAATCCTGACGGGGCAATTTATCGCGCACCATAAGCACCGCCCGCGAACGCCGGTTGCGGAAGCTCATGCCGGCCGGCATTGCGCGCAACAAGGGGTCTATGCGGCCGCCTCCGTGATTAAGGCAGAAAACAGCTACATCGCCCCGGGCTATGCGCTCCGGGATACCGTCCGGACACGGGGCCGAAAGATCGAGCACAAGGAGGGCGGCATCATCAATAGCCGCAGAGGGCGCGCCCGCTGCGCGCAGGGCCTCGGTGCGCGGGCCGTAATACACGGGCACGTTTCCGCCAAGAAAGGCGGCGAGACGCGCTAAAAAACGCCTGTTTCGGCCGCGCACGCATTCCTCGGCATAATAAACATACCCGCGCCGGGGATTCAGCACTTCCGTAATAAAGCGAAAAGCGAATGGCGAATGAATGCCAAAGCCCCTGCGATGGCGCAGACGCTGCCACCATTCAGGATTCAGGCAGCGGCATCCCATTTCTTCCACGCAAGCGCCAGCGCGCTCAGAACGAGTAGGTAAATCAATGTCACGCAGGCATATGCCACCGCACCTGTAGCCTTCAGGGAATCAGGCGAGAAACACATGGAAATCTCATGTTGCCCGGCCGGGACACGGAGAGCGCGAAGCACATAGTTGACGCGTGCCAGCTCTACGGGCTCGCCGTCGACGGCGGCCTTCCAGCCCCACGGGAAATAGATTTCCGACATTACAGCTACGGCGCCTCGAGCCGTGGACACGTTGTATTTCACAGCATTAGGCGTGTAGCTTGCAAGTGTGATCGTATCGCCGGGAGTAGTAGCCACGGATTCCTCGCCGAGCATAGGGGCGAAACGGACATCGGCCACTGCAGTAGTGCACAGATCGGCACTGCCGAGCGCATCCATCTCTGCACGGGCGCCATCCACAAATCGCACGCTGTCCACCAGCCAGGCCTCGCCCATGGCGAAGTCATTGCGGACCAGAGGCTCGACGGGATCGCCCGTGATGATATAACGGGCATTAAGCATATCCATAACCCGATATGAAGCGCGCAAATCACGCAGAATCTTCTGCTCGTCAGGCGTATACTGCTCGATTATGGAATCCTCGCGAGCCTCGGGAATGTAGCCATACTGCACGAGACGGTTCAGCTGACGCTGAATGAGGTCGTCGTATCGGCCAAGCTTCGCAGCGTGATAGCCGCCCAGCGTCTTATGGAAATACGAACGATCGGCACCCGAGAAACCCGGGATGTCCATCACCCTGTAATGGCCATCCTTATCGGCAAGTATCTCACGATCAATGGCGTCGGGAGTGAATGCCGCCGCCGCTGTATCCTCGGGCGTACAGAAGCTCGAATGCGATACGTAGCGCTTGTCGGCGGGGTAAAGATCGAAAAACACGGTGAGCCCAAGAGCGCAGACGGCCCATTTGCGCGGCAGTCCGCGGCCGGAGAACAGCAGAATGCCCAGTCCGAACAGAAGGACAAAGAGGGAACGCAGGGCGTCGCTGCGTACCATTCCATAGCGAAGTCCCTCTACAGCAGCGAGATTGTCGGGATTCGATAGCGAATAATAGTAGAGCGCATTGTCGATATCCTGACGCGAGGCGCCTTGCTGCAAGCCCATATTGTAGACCTGACCCTGTATGTTCTCCACGGTGGCCCTGTCCTGCGTCGTAATTACACCCCCGAACATGGAAGGTGAGGCAAGCGCCACAACGCAGACAAGCGAGCATGCGCCGAAGCTCCACAGCACGGGGCGGATCATCCGCTTACGATCCTCCGCCTCGGCCTCCATAAACCTGGCCAGGCCGAGCACAGCCATCAGGGGCAGACAGAACTCGGCGATAACGAGAATGCTTTCCACGGCCCTGAACTTATTGTAGAGTGGGAAGTGGTAGATCATAAAATCTGTAAGCATCTCGAAATTAGCGCCCAAGGCAAGCAGTAGCGAAAGGATTGTAGAGGCGAGCATGGCCCACTTGAGAGGTCCGCGCACGACGCAGAACCCCACAAGAGCGAGCGCCAGAATCAGCGCTCCAACGTAAACGGGACCATTGGTACCTTCAGAGTCGTTGAAATACTGCGAAAGATAGGGCAGGAGCACCTGACCTCCGGAATTCACATCCGAAGCGGCCTCGAGCTTGTCGAGGCTCTGGTAGCTCATGCCTCCGGCCTCGGGACGTGCTGTGGCACCGCCCTTGATGTTGGGAATAAGAAGGCTGAACATCTCGCTGCGACCGTAGCTCCAGCCCACGATCTGCTCGTAGGGCATGCCGCCCGTGGGGCGTGGAGCCGAAGGATCGGCCGGCGCGGAAGTGTCCACGAGCTCGCTCTGCGCGCGCTTGGTCTCCTTTGCGTATTCATATGTATTGTAGAGGCTCGGAAGATTGGCGCCGAGGGCAAGCGCGCCCGAGGCAAGAGCAAGGACCGATGCCACGCACCAACGACGCAACTTCTTCTCGCGCCATGCCTCGATGAGGTAGCAAATGGCGATGATGGCCATGACCATGCCGAAGTAGTAGCTCATCTGCGGGTGATTGGCGTTGAGCTGTAGCATGGCGAACAGGGCTGTCATGGCAGCGCCCGCGATGTAGCGCCCGCGATATAGCAGCAGCAAGCCTCCGATCGTGGGAGGCACGTAGGTGAGCGCGAGGAACTTCCAAATATGTCCTGCGCCAATAATGATGACGAAATAGGAGGAGAAGCCCCAGGCAACGGCTCCAATCAGCGCATAATACCAGCGCACGCGCTGTGTATAGAGCAGGATCAGGAAGCCGAACATCATCATGAACAGGAGGTTCGACGGTGCGGGGAGGCCGAGGCCGTAGAGCGTGTTGAGCCATGTGAAAAGACTGTTCGATGGATAAGAGGGGCTGATCTGGAATGTGGGCATTCCGCCGAAAAGGGCGTCCGTCCAAAGCGCCTTCTCACCCGTAGCCTCCTCGAAAGCGCGGGCTTCCTCGCCATTGGCAGCGCCTTGCTGCATATCGGCCTGACGGAGCGTATTACCCTCGAAATTATCCGGATAGAAGAATGCGAGGGAGATTGCAGCCATGACGGCCAGCGAAACGAAAAAGCCCCATACCTGCGGGCGTTTGAGCGTAGACAATATTCTGTTCATCTGATAGTTTAGCTTCCGGCTTTCATGGCGGTCAACAGATAGCCGCTCCGGTTCGCGCCACAAAATTAAGAAAAAAAATCCCACTTTTTGCTTATTAGTGAAAAAAGTACTAATTTTGCAGCTACCAAAATACACTAACTTACTTAATTCATCAAATCTATCACATTTCACCATGAAAAAAAGACTGTGCAGAGTCTTCGTGCTCGCATTGCTCGCCCTTGTGCCCGCGCTGGCCAAGGCTGCAGGCTGGCCCGCGAACTATGAGGGCGTGATGCTCCAGGCGTTCTACTGGGACTCATACACCGACACAAAATGGACCAACCTCGAAAGTCAGGCCGACGAGCTGTCCGCCAACTTCTCCCTCATCTGGGTGCCCAACTCCGCAAAGGCCGAAGGCCAGCCCACGATGGGTTATCATCCCGTATACTGGTTCACAAACCATAACTCCTCTTTCGGCACCGAGACGCAGCTCCGCAGCATGATCACTACCCTGAAGGGTAAGGGCGTAGGCGTTATCGCCGACGTAATCATCAACCACCGCAGCGGCAAAAGCAACTGGACGGACTTTCCCTCCGAGACATGGCAGGGCAAGACCTACCGCATCGGTCCGGAGGGCATCTGCCGCGACGACGAAGTGGCAGGTCAGTCGGGACAGGCCAAACCCACCGGCAACAACGACACCGGCGAACACTGGGACGGCGCCCGCGATCTGGACCACACCAACGCCAACGTGCAGGAAAACTGCAAGGCATACGTCAAATGCCTGACAACGGACTTCGGTTACGCAGGCGTACGCTATGACTTCACCAAGGGCTACGGCGCACAGTACACCAAGATGTACAATCAGGCCAACAACATCGAATTCTCCGTAGGTGAATACTGGGACGGCAGCTACGATGCCCTCGCAACCTGGATCGAAGGCACGGGCAAGACTTCCGCAGCCTTCGACTTCGCCTTCAAGTATGCTCTCAACGAGGCCTTCGGCGCCAACGACATGAGCAAACTCGCATGGAAGGCCAACGGCACGACCGATCAGCCTGCAGGCCTCATCCACTTCGGCTATCCGCAGTATGCAGTGACCTTCATCGACAACCACGATACATACCGCGACTCCAACAAGTTCAACGGCAACGTACTGGCCGCCAATGCATTCATGCTTTCCTGCCCGGGCACGCCCTGTGTGTTCCTGCCCCACTGGAAGGCCAACAAGGCTGCCATTTCCGCTATGATCCAGGCCCGCAAGCTTGCCGGCGTGCACAATCTCAGCACGGTACGCGTGCTCAAGGTGTCGCGCGACTGCTACATGGCCGAAGTAACAGGCAAAAAGGGCACTCTGGCCGTGAAGATCGGTTCTTCCATGGACTCTCCCGCCGGCTACTCCAACTCGGACATCAAGGCATCCGGCAACGGCTACTGCATGTGGGTCAAGACCACAGGCGGCGGTGGCGGCGGCAATGACGATCCTATCGTTAACCCCGGCACGGGATTCAAAGTTTACTGGGACAACAGCGCCACAAAGTGGTCCACTCCCACCATCCACTACTGGGGCGGCAGCTCCGAGAGCACCTGGCCCGGCGCAGCCATGACCAAGGTCGAGGGCAACATATGGATGTATGAAGTGCCCGCAGGCACCACCGGCATCCTCTTCAACGCAGGCGACGGCGATGCCACCAAGACTTCCGACTTTACGGCTGTGGCCGACCATGTTTACACCAAGAGCGGCGACCAGGGCGTCTACAGCGGCGGTGGTGGCGGCGGCGGCGACGATCCTATCGTAACGCCCGGCACCGACTTCAACGTATATTGGGACAATACGGCCACGCAGTGGGCCACTCCGACCATCCACTACTGGGGCGGCACATCCACGAGCACCTGGCCCGGCGCAGCCATGACCAAGATATCTCGTGCAAACGACAATATCTGGGTTTATAAAGTACCCGCAGGCACCACCGGCATCCTCTTCAACGCAGGCGACGGCGATGCCACGAAGACACCCGACTTCACGGCCGTGGCCGAGCACGTCTACACGCGCAGCGGCGATCAGGGCGCATACGGCGGCGGTGGCGGAGATGATCCCATCGTAACGCCCGGCACCGACTACATCTACCTTATCGGCGAACCCGCAGGCGGCTGGAAGACCAATATCGGTGAAAAGATCACCGGCTCCAACGGCATTTACACCTACTCGGGCGAACTCACGGGCGGCGAGTACGTTTACTTCGGCTTCGCCGTTGCACTCAGTGCCGGCCCGAACGACTGGGAGACATTCAACGCCCAGCGCTACGGCTCGGCCCTCAACAGCGAACTCGCCGAACCCGACGCCAACGGCAATACCATCGCCGACTACTACACCATCCCCGGTGCAGGCAACTACACGATGGGCTTCCCCAACGGCACCTCGTGGCGTATCGCTCCCGGATCGTACACCTTCACGGTCGACACCAACACGCTCACTCTCAAGGTTCAGCCCGGCACTTCCGGTGTTGAAGACATTGAAGTTGAGACGACCGAAGCCGTGTACTACAATCTCCAGGGCGTGCGCGTGGAGAATCCCTCCAACGGCCTCTACATCCGCGTACAGGGCAAGAAGGCCACCAAGCTCTACATCCGCTGATCCGTAGAGCAAACCGCATAAATAGGAATCGGCCCGAGGCGAGTGCCTCAGGCCGATTTTTTATCGATTTGCTTTTCTCTTATATCGTGCGTCCGGGATAGGCTTCGAGAGCTTTGCGGAGCACCTGCATGGCCTTGCGGAGCTCGTCTTTTTCAAGTACGTATGCAATACGGACCTGATCGCGCCCCAGACCGGGCGTGGAATAGAAGCCCGAGGCCGGAGCCATGAACACGGTCTGTCCCTCATACTCGAATTCGCGCAGACACCACTGGCAGAACTTGTCCGCGTCGTCCACCGGCAGCTTGGCCACGGTATAGAATGCACCCATGGGTATTGGAGAATAGCAGCCGGGAATCTTGTTGATCTCGTCGATGAGCAGATTGCGGCGTTCCACATATTCGTTGTAAGTGTCGAGCATATATTCTTTTGAGGCGTCGATGCTGGCCTCGGCCACGATCTGGCCCAGAAGAGGAGGACTGAGACGTGCCTGACAGAATTTCATCACGGTCTTTCGCAGCTCCTTGTCCTTGGTGATGAGCGCGCCGATGCGGATACCGCACTCGTTGTAGCGCTTCGAAACGGAGTCGATCAGCACCACCTGTTCCTCTATGCCGGGGAGATGGAAGGCCGAGATGTAGGGAGCGCCCGTGTAGCAGAATTCGCGGTACACCTCATCGGAGAAAAGGTAGAGATCGTATTTCTTCACCATATCGCGAATCTGCAGCATCTCCTTCATCGTATAGAGATAGCCGGTGGGATTGTTGGGGTTGCAGATAAGAATACCCTTCGTGCGCGGGGTGATCAGAGCTTCGAACTTCTCAACGGGCGGGAGACGGAAACCGTCGTCGATGGTCGAAGGCACTGTCACGATTTTTGCACCGGCGGAGATGGCGAAGGCCATATAGTTGGCATAGGCGGGCTCGGGCACGATTATTTCATCGCCCGGATCCAGACAAGCCATGAAGGCAAAGAGCACAGCCTCGGAGCCGCCGCTGGTGACGATGATATCCTCCGTATCAACTTCAATATTGAAGCGCTGATAATACTCCCTGAGCTTCTCGCGCAGGGAGAGGAAGCCATCGGAAGGACTGTATTCAAGCACCTTGCGGTCCACGTGGCGGAGCGCCTCGAAGGCCTCGGGCGGCGTGGGCAGATCGGGCTGGCCGATATTTAGTCGATATACTTTCGTGCCCCTCTCCATGGCCTCAACGGCCAGCGGCACAAGCCTCCGGATAGGGGAAGCGGGCATTTCCTGCCCGCGAAGGGATACAGTCGGCATAAGTGTGATGTGAGGTGTTCTTGTATATTCGGGCTGGTGCGAATTCACGAAGGCTTCACCGCTGTGGCCGGCCCGAAGGTCTTGAAATGTAAGTTGTTCATCTCCATTGCCGTGAGCTTCACGACGCCGGAATATGTTTTGCGTGGAATTTCTTTCATAACGTCCGGCTCTTAGTTTTTATTATACGCTTTCTCGAAAGCTGAAGTCAATTTGTTTGTAATCAGCACCACGAGCACATATGCCGCAAGCAGTATTACAGGCTGCATCCACAGCTGCGAGTGCCAATGAATCAGACCTCCGGCAAAATCGGCAACGAAAATGGCCCACAGCGTAGCCTGGACGAACAGGCAGAGCGTGCACCATGCGCCGGCCCTGTAGTGCTGATACCATATGCTCCAGAAAGAGAAGGGCAGACAGAAGAGATTGAGAAGCGCAAGCGCCCACACGGCCTCCGGCGCGAGAAGTACCACCAGTGTATTCACGGTAAAATAGCCGAAGCCGACGGCGCTCCAGCTTATGACACCTCCGAGTTTCGAGGCGTTGGTGGAGAGTACCGTGTTGCATCCCGTGCGCTCGATGATCGAGCACACACGGTCGGCGCTCGCCGTGTGAATGCCGGCGCTTTTCTGCACCAGCATCACGGACACGTACAGTCCGAACAGATTCAGCGCCAGCACCACGGCTGTGGCCGGATGTGTGAATGTACCGCTATACCATCCCAGAGCGCCCAAGAGAAGGAGCGCAGCGATCCATAAGCCCCAGGGAATAAGCCGGCGGATGAGTTCCGAAAAGCGGTGGGCACTCAGGTCGGGCTCGGTGGACGCGGCTGTGGGATACGCTATGAGCGCTACGCCGGTCCAGCGTTGCAGGAAGTCGGCCTTGCTCATCCTCGCCCCGGCGGGGGCATCAGGACTCTTATACACCACACCCTCGCTATCCTTGCTTTCGACAACAGCAAAACACCCGTCGAACTGCACAAGCACGGGAGCCGGCAGCTCGGCATAAGCCGCAGCCTTGTCGTCGAAACGCAGCCCTTCGGATTCTATGCCGTAGGTCTGCAGGAGCTTTGTCAGTCCGAACAGGCTCTTGAAAGTCATGCCTTCGAAGGCCTCACACGAAAAGGTCTCCGTATGGGGCACTCCGAGAGCCGACAAAAATGCGGTGAACAGCGAGCGCGTCATAGTCCCGTGGCGATTAGATTACCGACTGCACCTTCTGCAGCAGCACATTACCGTCGATTTCGCCTTCGTGGCGCCATACCTGACGTCCCTGCTTATAGAGGATAAAGGTGGGCGTGCCTTCAACTTCCTCGGCGTTGGCCGCTTCCTGATTGCGGTCCACATCGAGCTGAAGCACCACAGCGGAATCGCTGAGAATCTCTTTAATCTGGTCCACTACGGGAGCCATAGCCCTGCAGTGAGGGCACCACGTTGCATAAAATTCGACAAGCACCACATCGGCGCTGCGTATAGCCTGATCGTAAGTCTGTGACATATCTTCATTTCCGCCGTCCGGCGAGGTTATCCGAGGCGACTCGCAGTTACAACGCCTCCGGCCGGAAATTTGTTTACGGAATCAATGCATGGGCGGACGGCCACCCGGATGCATGCCCGGACCGGGGCCGCCCCAACGCGGGGCATTACGGTCCACGGGCTGCTGCCCTTTGCCGAAGGTGTTGAACTTATAGCTGAAGCTCACCATCACGTAGCGTGTCAGGGCATTGTAGCGTGTATCCTCGAAGTAGTTGCCAGTATCCTGCGTGCGGATATTGCTCACCTGTCCCAACAGATCATAGCCCTTCACCGTCACCGTGGCGGACTTGTCCTTAAGGAACTGATAGGAAATCGAAGCATTCCACATCCATGTGTTCTCGTTATATCCCGCCTCATAACCTGCCGTTGCGCGATAGTCCAGATCGGTATTCAGCACGATGCCCCAGGGCGTATAGTATGTGGCGTAGAACGAGCCGCCGTAGCTGTGCGTGGTGCGGTCGTTCTGCCGGGCCGTGGAGTTGCGGCGCGACGAAAGACGATATGTGGGACGGAGTTCAAGCTCCAGATTCTCAGGGCGCCATGCTATGCCCGGCATGAGGCCCACGCCAAAGCTCCCTGCCGCGTTACGTAAGCCGTTGTTGAAGCCCACGCTGCGCGAATAGTCCAGGAAAAGATGGTTGTTGAACGTGAAGGCCTTGTTGCGGAAGGGGAAGCTGACCATGTTCATGGCGCGCATATTCCACACGCCGTTCACGTTCTCGTAGGTGGTGGTGCGTCCGCCGGTCTCGTTATCGTAGACCGTGCGCGAGGCTATGGAATTCTGCATGAAGTTGGCAAACACCATCGCCATGATCGAGCGCTGGGCTTCATGATTGAAATCCTGGAAACGCAGATTCATGAAGTGCGTGAAACTGGGCTTCAGGTCAGGATTACCCTGCACGATGTTCAGAGGATCCGATACATCGGCCACGGGCTGCATCTGCGCCATCGAGGGCTGCGAGGACCGGCCGCGATAGAACGCGTTGATCGAGCGGGTTTTGCTCATCTTGAAGCGCATGCGCAGATAAGGCGCGTAGTTCCAGACCCAGCGGTCGAGATTGTTGGCGGAGTTGATCAGGTCGATGCTGCGGCTCATCTGCGGCACCAGCGAGAGACCGGCATCGATGGTCTTCGACTTGTCCACATGCTTGAAGCCCGCGCGTATATCCTGATTCATATAGTTGTTGCGGAAGCGGTTGGAGAGCTCCTCGTTGTACACGGGGTCGCCGGCGGCGAGCTCGGAAGGCTCGTCCTCCGGAGCGAGAGGCACGTCGTAGGTCATCTTGTCGGCATTGTTCCAACGGTAGGCGAAACGATATGAGAAGTTCAAGAAATTGCCCCGCGAGGCCTTTCCGAGAGGTTCGGTCCACGTCAGGCGGGCATTTACGTTTGAGGTCCACGTGCGGTTGTGGGCCAGCTGGTCATACTCGTCTATATCCCCGTCGAGCAGGAAGAACTTGTTCCAGGAATACGTATCCTCATCCTCGCGCACATTGCTGTAGCGGTACTGGGCCTGAACAGAGAAGGATCGTCCGGGCCGCGCGCGGAAGTTGTGGTTGAATATCAGATTGCCGCCGAACTCATAGCTGCTGCCGTCGCTGCTGCTGCGGTTGACAGAGCGCGTCATCTCGGGAGAGCCGACCAGAGAGGCATAGGTCTGTGACTCGGCCAGCTTGCGCGAGTCGTTGTAGTTCAGCGAGAAGTTCGGGCGGAAGTCGAATGTATTCATCGAATCGGGCTTCCACTGCACGCGGAAGTCGCCACGGATGTTATGTCCCTGGTCGTTTGCCTCGGATTTGGAGTCGGTGTGCTCTATGTCCGACTCGGCGAGGTTGTAGCGGCGATAGCTCTGCGTACGCGTATCGCGTTCGGTGTGCGAGTACATCATGTTGCCGCCCACGCGGAATATTTCCCCGCGGCCGACATTGAAATTCACACCCGCGGCCTGGGCCGTGGTCAGTCCGTTGTCGCCCCCGAAACGGCGGAAACGTCCCCCAGCGCCGTCGGTGAAGGTCGGAGCATTGATGTTATTGGCCGAACCCAGGAAGGTCACCTGATTGTCGTTCCAGAATCTGTTCACGTTGAAGTTGCCATTGTAGCGGCTCTGATCGCCATAGCCGTACCCGCCTTCGACATTTCCGAACCAGCCGTTCTTCATATTTTTCTTGACGGTAAGGTTGATGACAGTCTCCTCCTCGCCGTCGTCCACACCCGTGAGCCGGGCAAGATCGCTCTTGCGATCCACGACCTGAAGCTTCTCGACCATATTCACGGGCAGATTACGCGACGCCACGGTAGGATCGTCGCCGAAGAACTCCTTGCCGTCCACGAGAATCTTCGTCACTTCCTTGCCGTTGGATGTGATCTTGCCGTCGGAGCTGACCTCGACGCCCGGCAGGCGTTTCAGCAGATCCTCGACCACGGCATTAGGCTGTGTCTTGTAGCTCTCGGCAGAGAATTCTATCGTATCCTCCATCACCTTCACCGGGGTGCGTATGCCTGTCACAACAGCCTCCTTAAGCGCGATAGCGTTCTCACGCAGTCTCACCGGGTCAAGAGTCATATCGGCCTTGAGGTCGATGTCCAGGGTCTGCGTGGCCATGCCCACATAGGAAGTCTCCACTATATAGCGGCCCTCGGGCAAATCGGATATACGGAAACGACCGCGGTTGTTTGTCACGGCGCCCTTCACCAGCGCGGAATCCGGAGCGGCCTTAAGCACGCGCACGGATGCCTGAATGAGCGTCTCGCCCGTGGCATCGTCCAGCACGCTGCCGCGCAGAGTGTATGCCGCTGCAGTGAACGGAAATAAAATAAGGGAGAAAAGCAAGAGTGTGACGGAAACGCTGCGATTTGCCTGCATTGGAATGAGGAATAGATAGTGAATGATAGTTTAGTCGATTGTGATGGAGCCGCCGGGACACAAACCCCATGAACCCGCAGCCATATTTGAGATATATTTTCGGCCCGGAAGTTTAATCCAAAAAATATTTTTTCGCATCAATTAAACCTTTTTTAGCAAAATTTGTCTTATTTATACAGCCTGCCTATCATGGCATTAGCACCCTTATCCCGAAACTACTCCAATGAACGAAGATAAAAATCCCGCAGTAGAAAACACAAACGCTGAAAACAGCCCCCTTACCGAACAGCCCCTGACGGCCGAAACTCCGGCTCCCGCACCAAAGAAATCCGGATGGCTGCCACTGCTGTCGCTTGTGTTGGCCGTAGCCGCATGGGTTACGCTTGCATATTCTACCGGCTATTATGCAATGTGCGTGGCCGGCGCATCAATCATCACCGCCATATTCGCCGTCCGCCGCAAGACAGGCGCCTGGCGCAACGTGGCAATTACCGCACTGATAGCTTCCGCCGTTCTTATCGTAGTGGTCGCAGCCTTCCTGATCGTACTCAAGATAGGGCTGGAATAAGGGCCGCAGCCACGGGCCCGGCTCGCGACCGGATGACTTTTACAACAGTTTAACGAAAGGCTACGACCCATACGTAGCCTTTTGTTGTTAAAACTACGAAAGAAGAACAACCTGAAACAATACCCTCTGAAAACCATGGAACTGAAAGAAAAAATCTCACGGACCTTTGAGGAAAGATTCGGCGGCGAGGGCACTTTCTACGCTTCGGCCGGGCGCATCAACCTCATTGGCGAGCACACGGACTACAACGGCGGCTTCGTCTTCCCGGGCGCCATTGACAAGGTGATAATGGCCGAAATCCGTCCCAACGGAAGCGATAAGGTGCGCGTGTACTCCATCGACATCGACGAATATGCTGAGTTCGGCCTTCGCGAAGAGGACGCGCCCTCGAAGAGCTGGGCTCGCTACATCTTCGGCGTGTGCCGCGAAATCGAGAAGCGCGGCGGCAAGGTGGAAGGCTTCGACGCCGTATTCGCCGGCAATGTGCCCTTAGGCGCCGGTCTCAGCTCATCGGCCGCTCTGGAGAGCTGCTTCGCCTTTGCGCTGAACGACCTCTTCAACGCAAGCGCCATCGATAAGTTCGAGCTTGCACGCATAGGCCAGAGCACCGAGCACAACTACTGCGGCGTGAACTGCGGCATCATGGACCAGTTCGCCTCCGTATTCGGCCGCAAGGACCATCTGATACGCCTCGACTGCCGTTCGCTGGAATATGAATACTACCCCTTCAAGCCCGAGGGCTACAAGCTGGTGCTTCTGGATTCGGTGGTGAAGCACGAGCTGGCCGACTCGCCCTACAACAAACGCCGCGAATCCTGCGAGCGCGTGGCCGCGCGCCTGGGCGTAGACACTCTCCGGGATGCCACCATGGAGATGCTCGACGCCGCCAAGGCCGACCTCTCCGGGGAGGACTACAAGCGTGCGCGCTTCGTGATAGGCGAGAAGCAGCGCGTGCTGGATGTGTGCGACGCACTCACGGCAGGCGACTACGAGACCGTGGGCAAATGCATGTACGAGACTCACGAGGGCCTCTCGAAGGACTATGAGGTGAGCTGCGAGGAACTCGACTTCCTCAACGATTTAGCGCGCCGCTGCGGCGTCACGGGCTCGCGCATCATGGGCGGCGGCTTTGGCGGCTGCACCATCAACCTTGTGAAGGACGAGCTGCTGGAGCCCTTCGTGGAGAAGGCCCGCAAGGAATTCGCAGAACGTTACGGCCATGAGCCGAAAGTATATGAAGTCGTAATCAGCGACGGCGCACGAAAACTATGAGACTGACACATTTCAACACCCCCGAAGGCGAGGGCACGCTCGTGACCCTCACCAACGCGCGAGGCGCAGAAGCGACGCTTTCCACCCTCGGCGCAGGCATCGTGAGCGTCGTGGTTCCGGACCGCAACGGCCGCATGGCCGACGTGGTGCTGGGCTACGCGAATCCGGCCGATTATCTTGCCGATGGCCCCTGTGCGGGCAAGGTACCGGGCCGATATGCCAACCGCATTGCCCGCGGCCACTTCACGCTCGACGGACATGACTACAGCCTGGCCGTGAACAACGGGCCCAACCATCTCCACGGCGGTCCGACAGGCTTCCAGAACAGGCTGTGGACGCTGGTGGAACACAACACGGACCACTGCATAATGCAATACGTATCGGCCGACGGCGAGGAGGGCTATCCCGGACGACTGACTGCCCGCGCGACATACACCTGGACAGATGATTGCACGCTGCGTCTGGACCTCGAGGCCGTGACGGACGCGCCCACGGTGGTGAACCTTACAAACCACGCTTACTGGAATCTCTCCGGCCACAACTCGGGCTCGGTCCTGGACCATACGCTGGAACTGCGCGCCTCGCGATGGCTGCCCACAGATTCCTCGCTGATCCCGCTGCCGGAATCCCCGGCCCCTGTAGACGATACACCCATGGATTTCCGGACGGCAAAGGCAATAGGCCGCGATATACACGCGGACTTCCCCGCACTGAAGTATGGCAAGGGCTACGACAACTGCTGGGCCATCGACGGCTATGAAGCCGGAAAGCTGCAGACAGCAGCCGTACTCCGCGACCCTGCGTCGGGCCGACGGCTTGAGGTGCTGACAACCCAGCCCGGCGTGCAGGTCTATACGGGCAACTGGCTCACGGGAGCGCCTGCGGGCAAGGACGGCGCTGTCTACGAAGACTACTGCGCCGTAGCCATAGAGTGCCAGCACTATCCCGACTCGCCCAACCGCCCCGACTTCCCCACGACGGAACTCCGCCCGGGCGAGACATTCCACGAAACCATAGAATTCCGCTTCTCCGCGGAATAAGAAAAGGGGGGGATTCGTGAATCCCCCCCCTTTTTAATGCTTATTTTCCTGCGATGCGCTTTATGCGCTTCAGCAGCCCCAAAGGCAGCAGCCTCATCGTGCGGTGGCCCACGGTGCTTACAAGCCGCTTCATCTGATAGGCGGCGCTTGTGGGCAAGCTGTGGAAGTATTCGACAGTGGTCATCATATCACCCGTCATGCGCATGGCCACGGCTCGCGGGTCGTAGAGCTCGCGCGGCACGGGAGCCTTACGTGTGATTACGGCCACTACACGGCCTTCCGGCGTGAGCGTGGTGACAACATCGGCTATGCCTTGCAGACGCTCGGTGACGTCGATTTCAACGCTCCTGTTCCAGAGGATAAGTCGGCCGTCGCGCATGCAGAGATTGAACTGATGGAAACCGCGGTAGGCCTCGTTCTGCGCCTCGTTGACGAAATGGTTGAGGTAAAGCACACCACCCTCCCTAAGCACGACGAGACACTGTATTATGCCCGCGAAGGGGTCCGCGCAGTGGTCCAGAGCATTGCGCACGTGAATGAAATCCACCGATTCCGGGGCGAATGACCCCGACAGGCATTCTATCATGCCGAACTCTATGGCGGGGCGCTCGATGTTGTAGCGGAGGAGAATCTTGTTGTAGAAGGGTGCAAGCGGATCCACATAGCTTACGTCGGCCGGCTTTCCGCAGATAATATTGCCGAAAGCATAGCTGAGTGCGCA
Source organism: uncultured Porphyromonadaceae bacterium (assembly GCA_947175605.1). Classification (GTDB taxonomy): domain Bacteria; phylum Bacteroidota; class Bacteroidia; order Bacteroidales; family Muribaculaceae; genus CAG-873. The sequence continues at coordinate 20,396 of CAMWNH010000007.1, read as the reverse complement.
GCCCACATCGAGGATTTTAGGATTGCCGGAAGCAAGGCCCCCGATATACGCGTCGATGTCGAAGCCGTCGAGAACACAGGGCTTGCCGTATAGCGACCATGAGAACAGATCGCGACGCCGGCGGCGGTTGCCGTAATAGCTTCTCCAGAAAGCTACCTCGTAAGGAATGCCGGAGAGCCAGCGCCGGAAATCATCGGTCGTATCCATATATTGTGCAGGGTGTATCGGTTTAGAATATGTGCGGACAAAGATAGCAAAAAAACATGACTTTCAAGCCCGTGGGACCGTTTTTATCACAGATTACGGAAAATCCACCATGCAAGGACTGCAGCCAGCACAGCGCAGATCGTGAATTCGTTTATGACTGCCCTGTGCAACCGGGGATAGCGTGTGCGCAGCCCTTCGACAACAATAAAGAACACACCGGCAGGCACGGCGAAAAAAAGAAATGGATTATAACCCCAGGCCTCGGCTACCCGACCGTGGAGGATGGCGTGCAAGGCACGCTGCGCGCCGCAGCCGGGGCAATCCCAGCCCGTGAGCAGGCGGAACATGCACTTGGGCGCGGCTGCCGACGCGGGGTCGCGCGTATAGTAGACGAAGGCAATAAAGGCCACAGCTGCAACCGTGGCTGCAACCGTGGCCAAGAGTTTAAGGGATATCCGCTGCTTCAATCAGAAGATTGCTGACATTAGCATCACCGGCAGCATGCCCAGTGCAATAGCTATCATAATGAGCCATGCGGCTATTTCGCTGGCCCGGCGGCTCTTGTCGAGCTTACCTTTGTTGTAGTAGCTCGGAACGAATATCGAGCATACCAGCGCGGCGATACTGATGGGCGAGCAGCAGCATACCGTCAGGAACACGCTCCAGCCGATATACGTGGGCGGACAAGGCTCGTCGGGACGGCTTTTGGCCGGCCTTACGGCTGCTGCAGGCTGCGCGGCTGCCTGCGGAGCGGGATTGACGCCCGGGGCCTCACTCTCTGCTGCCACCGGCTCGGCAGCCGGCGTCTCGCAGGCGGTCTGCGCGGACAGGTTCGTGTCCTCGGCCTTGACTTCGCCCATGCCGGACTCCGAGAGATAGAAGTCGCGGTTGCCGTCGAGCAGAGGCCCGAGAGCCGGCACCTCACCCGCATGGCGCCACTTGTCCATACCCTCGCACCACACGGGGGTCTGCGGGGTCAGGTTCTTTTCGAAAAGTTCGAAAACCGTGAAGGGCCCTTTCTGGGCTCCGTCCTGATATATCCAGAATTTCATAATCATGCGGGGCCAGGCCGCCCCGGGGCATTAGAAGTGCTTGACTTCGCGACCGAGGATGTCGCTGAGCAGATTGTTTGCAAGACGGCTTGCACCGATGCGGAAATACTCGTTGGAGAGCCATTCCTCGCCAAGTATTTCCTTGGCCAGCGTATAGTATTTCACAGCCTCGTCGGTAGTTGCGACACCGCCGGAACACTTGAAGCCTACACGGCGTCCCGTCTTCTCGAAGTATTCCTTGATAGCCTGCATCATCACGTATGCGGCCTCGAGGCTTGCGCCGGGGAATTCCTTACCCGTGGAGGTCTTGAGGAAGTCGGCCCCGGAATAGAGCGAGAGGATGGATGCGGCCTTGATGTTGGCGGCTGTCTTGAGGGCGCCCGTCTCGAGGATTACCTTGAGGATGCGACCGTGGCAGGCATCCTTGAGTTCGGAAATTTCATCGCACACGCTCTCGTAGTCGCCGTCGAGGAAGTCGCCCACATTCAGAACGATGTCGATTTCATCCGCACCGCCTTCGACAGCCAGAGCCGTCTCGGCCACCTTCACCTCGGGGAAGGTCTGCGAGGAGGGAAATCCGCCGCTGACGCAGGCCACGTCCACCGACGACACTTCCAGCACGGCACGCACGACCTGCGCAAAGTTGGGATACACGCAGATAGCGGCCACATTGGGCAGCTCGGGATATTCTTCCTCGAAGCGGTTCACGGCTTCGGTGAAGTCGGCTACCGACACGGGCGAATCCGTAGCCTTCAGCGTGGTAAGATCTATGGTGTTGAACAGGAACTTATACACCTCCTCGGTGCGGTTCTCGTCGGCATGCTTCTCGATTATTTCCTTTACGGCATCGGCCACCTTGGCGTCGTCGGTGATGACGCGGGAGGCTTCGATCGTGTCCTTGTACTTGTTGTCGCTCATAGTTCAGAGTATGGGGGTATAGTGTTTCAGTTTGCTTGTGTTTCGGAGAGTCGAGGATTGTCGCGGTGGCGTGTGGCGTCGCGGGTGCTTTTCTTTTCCAGATTGCGGGCAAAGGCCTCCGTGAGATCTATGCCGTGCTGGTTGGCTATGGCCATCGTCACCCACAGAAGGTCGGCCAGCTCGTCGGCAAGGTCGAGGCGTTCGCCGGGCTTGGCGCTCTGCTCGCCGTCGGTGCGCGCTATCACGCGTGCCACCTCGCCGCACTCCTCGGCCAGGACGGCCATGTTGGTGAGAGGCGAGAAGTAGCGCACGCCTATGGTGCGTATCCATTGGTCGACAGCCCGCTGGGCATCGGCTATAGTGAGCGGAGCGTGAATATCCGGCATAAGCATAACGCGCATATCAGCACGCGGGATTCACAAAGGTACAAAAAAATTTGCAATCCAAGCCAAAAAGTGGAAAATATCGGCCGCAGGCCCTCGGTGCAGATCAGCGGCGCAGACCGGATGTATTGGAATTGCGGAAGCCTCCGCCGCTCGGACGCCTGTTGCCGCCGCCTCGGTTGCTATTGCGACTGCCCGAGCCGCCGAAGGGATTGTAGTTTTCCTGCTCGTATCCGAAGCCGTCATCATCCTCATCTATGGGCTCGCGCTCACCGCGCTTGAGCTTGGGCTTATTCTTCTTGATGGCGCGGGGCTTCTGGCTGTCGAGAGGCTCGGCCGCTATATCCCAGTTCTGGTCGATATCCCAGTTCTTTTTCAGTTCTATCTTCTTGGGATAGTAGAAGGTTTCCTCGGGCTGGAGCTGTGTCTCGGGGTTGCCCGTGTCCCAGCGTCCGTTGGCGTTCTCGTCGATGTACAGGCGGGCGTAGTATGTGCCCGGGGCCAGGAAAGTGAAGGTGGCGTCCCGGCCTCCGGCAGGCACGGCAGTGCGGTAGACGGGCTGGTCGGAAGTGGAGAGAAGCTCCACCACGGCAGGCAGATCGTCGAGCCCGTCGAGCCGGAAGACGAGCGTGGAGTAGTCGTCCTTGTTCTTGACGGTGAACTCGGAGGTCATCGCCTTGTTGTGCTCGCCGTAGACACTGACCATCGCCGCCGAGTCGACATTGAAGCGATAGCGGGCGCCGGGCTCCCATTTGATGTCGAACACACGGGCCAGCAGCGGATTGACAGTGTCCGGCGAGAGTGTCCGGCCATCCGCAACGGGCATCCACAGGGTGTCGCGCTGTATTTCGATGCGCACTGCGGCGGAATCAATCGTCGCCAGCGGCTCGGAAACTTCGAAGGCGAAGGGCAGGTGCAGCTCCTGCACGCTTCCCGATGAAGGCCGCACGCCCAGGGCGTCGTGCACGGGCGGAATCGTATCGGCCTCGGCATCCTTGACCGGCTTTTTTGTGTCGCGCGGTTCGCGGAAGAAGAAGCGCAGGGTGTCGGTGGTCCACACCATGTTGCGCGCAGAGTCCTCCTTCATGTAGCTCAAGGCCAGACGTAGCGAGTCGGCGGCCATCACCGCCGGATCCGTCACCCAGAAGTCGAGAGTGTCGCGCGTGGCGTTGGGATGCATGAGCGCCCACGCCGGCCATTCGAGCCCGCGAAGACTGTCGGGCACGCCGTCCACTATTGCAAGCCGGGCCAGCGAGTCGGCCGCAGCGGCGAAGTTGATGTTCACACGGCGACGCTCCGGGCGCTTGTAGTCCTTGACGTATTGCGGCGAATATCCGAGGCTGAAGGTGGAGAGCAGTATATCGTCAGGCAGGAAATGCACGCCGCCACGCACGGCCACGGAGTCCTCGCCCGTGGAAGCATAGAGCGTGTCGCTGACGGCGATTTCCTCCACCGAGGGGCTGACGCTGACGGGATAGAAACCCACAACCTCCGAGCGGTCCCACATATAGTCGCGGTTTACGTCGTCCAGCGCATATACGCGGTATCGGCCCGGAGCGAGACCGCGCACGGTAAACTGGCCGTACTGGTTTGTGCGTGCTATACGCTCGAAGGGGCGGCTCATCAGAGCCGAGTCCACAGAGTCCGTCTCGGTGTGCACGCCCACGAGCATACCCTGCTGGGGCTCGAGCGTCTGTGCGTCGAGCACTATGCCGCTTATGCGCAGCGAGTCAAGCGTCGGACCGGTGGAAAAGTCGAGCGCGAAGCCGTCGAGGATATTTCCTTCGTTAAGATCCTTGATGGCATCGGCGAAATCAATGGTGTAGGTAGTATTGGGAAGAAGCGAGTCGCGGAACTCGACGGTCATTCTGCGGCCATTGGCGCGCACCGTAGGCACATTCTTGCTCGGCGGCGAGGACACGACCTTATTGAATGCATCCTCGAGCTGGATATTCTCGTTGAAATTGACGATCATGCGGTGAGGCGTCACGTCCACCGCTCCCGGCGCAGGCGTACTGCTCACGAACACGGGCGGCGTCTCGTCGCGCGGACCTCCGTCGGGGCGTCCGATGCTTGCGCAAGATGCAGCCAGCAGGACAAGCAGGAAATAGTAGAGAAGCCGGCGCATCAATAGGAACGGGCTATCACAAAATCAAAAAGCTCCAGCAGAAGCTTCTTCTCCTCCACATCCGGAAGCGGAGCGAGAACAGCAGCAGCGCGGTCGCGCAGAGCCTCCATAGCACGGAAAGCATAGTCGATGCCCCCGCAATCGCGTGCAAGGGCCTGCAACTCGCGTATTTCCTCGTCCGACAGTTCGTCGTGGCGCAAAAGCTCCAGAGCGGTCTCGCGGCCGGGAGTGGATTCGTCGAGCAGAACATGGATCAGCGGAAGCGACACCTTGCCCTCGCGCAGGTCATTGCCCGTAGGCTTGCCCACGACTTCAGAGTCATAGAAGTCGAAAATATCGTCGCGCAACTGGAAGCAGCGGCCGAAAAGAAGCGCGAATTCCGTGAGCGCCTCCGTCACCGCGCTGTCCGCTCCTACGGCCTGACAGCCCATGCGCGCACTGGCCACGAAGAGCGACGAGGTCTTGTAGTCGATGACCTTATAATAATTATCCTCGCTCAGCGAATGCTCGCGCGCAAAGAACAGCTGCTCGATCTCGCCCAGCGAGAGACGGCGTCCCAGATGACAGAGTGTGTCGATGATCTCGATTTTGCCCGTAGCTATAGCCCGCTGCATGGCCGCGGTCGTGTAGAAATCGCCCACAAGCACGGCCACATGATTGTCCCACACGGCATTAAGCGTGGGGCGCCCGCGACGCATGCGCGAATCATCCACGATATCGTCGTGAATCAGCGAGGCGTTATGAAGCAGCTCCACGGCAGCAGCAGCGTCCAGCACAGTGCTGTCCACCGTTCCCCCGGCAAGCCGCGCGCTCAGGATCAGCACCAGCGGACGGATCTGCTTGCCCTTCGAACGCAGATTCTCCTCCACGACCCGTGTCATGAACTCCGAGGAGCTGCGCAGACACTCGTGGATGCGTTCGTTAAGGCGCGCCAGATCGTCGGCGCAGAAACTCTGTATGTGTTCTAAAGGCCTCATAGACAATTTGGGTGCAAAATTAGCAAAACTTTTGGATTTTATCAAAATATATCATACCTTTGCACCGGGTTCCTGAGGAACATACCATGACAATCCTTTTTTATCCAACACAATACCTTAAATTAAAATCCTTTCAATGAAGAAAATTTTTACTCTTGCATTGGCAGCTGCCGCAGCTCTCGGAGCACAGGCCGCTGATTTCGTTGTCTATGAAGACGGCGCCCTGACAGAGGGCCTGAACGTGTTCGGCTGGTGGGCGGCCGGTATGGACTTCGATGCCAACAGCCCCGACCGCGATGACCACACTTTCAAATTTAATGTAGAAAACAAAGGCACTGACGGATCCATGGGCATCTTCGCAAACGGAGAAACCGTGATGACAGGCCCACTCCACTCGGCCACCCTCAACTTCTACTGGGTTGCCACCGGCTCGGCCACATACACCATCCGCCTTACAGCCGAAACAGGCGCCGAGGAAAACTACACCTTCACTGTAAACGAAGAGAATGCAGGCATGTGGGACGCAACCTCAATTTCCGTTGCAGAAAAGTTCCCCACCGTTGCCGCACAATGGAACGACTTCACCGGTAAGGGCGCCGGCTATGTATTCTCCGTGATCGCAAGCAATGCAAGCCCCGACGCAGCCATTTACTTCAGCAAGATTTTCTACTCCGACATCGATGAAGAATGGACTGCTCCCGTAATGCCCGAAATTCCCGAACCTGCAAGCGTCCCCGCTCCTGAATACGAAGCCGACGATGTTGTGTCGCTCTTCGGTTCGAGCTACACTCCTGCATGCACCTTCGGCATCGGCAGCTGGGGACAGAGCACCCGCTACACCGTTGTGGAAATCGAAGGCCGCGAAGCCGCGCAGCTCAAGAGCTTCAACTATCTTGGCTGGGAGCTTAACGAAGACCTCGATCTGAGCGACTGCGAAAGTATGTGCGTAGACTTCTTCCCCAGCGAAGAAACCGGTTTCGGCTTCACGCCCATCAGCCGCGGCCCGAAGGAAAAGGGCTATGTGGCTCCCGAAGTGAAGGTCGGCGAATGGAACAGCTACGTCGTGCCCATGAGCTACTTCAGCAGTGTCGTTGACCTTAGCCAGATCTTCCAGGTTAAGTTCGATCAGGGCAACAAGGGCGCACAGTGCTATATCGGCAATGTTTATTTCGTGAAAACCACCAGCGGAATCGAAAACGTGAGCGCCGCCAGCGAAGCTCCCGCACGCTACTTCCGTCTCGACGGCGTGGAAATGAATGGTCAGCTCCCCGCAGGTGTCTACGTGAAGCTTCAGGGCGAGCATGCCTCCAAAGTTGTAGTTCGCTAAGCTTCCGCTCCTTTTAAACCCACACAAGGCCGCCCGCCATCTGCCGATGGTCCGGGCGGCTTTTTTCTTGCGAAAACCGACATCCGGACCCCCTTTCATCGCCCTGTTTCCCGCCAAATGTTATTTCTATGGTTTTTTGTGTTAATAATTTGCAGTTCGGTTTTTTTTTACTTACCTTTGCCGGACCGACCTGCGAGGGTCTACGCGCCGGCGCCTGCCGGCACCTGATAACACTATAAGAATTTTTCGATCAGACGTGTTTGACAATTGTAACTTTTTACCCATCTACTCAACACCTTAAATCAAAAAACAACAACCAATCATAACCAAAATCCTTACAATGAAAAAAATCTTTACTTTCGCAGTCGCAGCAGCAGCCGCACTCGCAGCCAATGCCGCCGACTACACCGTGTACAGCAACGGCACGATGGGCGAAGGTCTTGGCGTTCAAGGCTGGTGGGCAGCCGGCATGGACTTCAACGCCGACGCACCCGATGGCTCCGACTTCAAGACCTACAAATTCTTTGTCGACAATGGAGGTGCAGACGGCTCCATGGGTCTTCTTTGTGGCGATGCCGCCAAGCTCGGACCACTCCATTCCGCAACGCTCAACTTGTCGTGGTATGCAGAAGGCACAGCCACCTATACAGTTCGCCTCACAGGCGGCGTAGAGGAGAACTACTCCTTCACCGTCAATGCCGACAACGCCGGCTCCTGGCAGGAAACAGCCATACCCGTTGCCACAGCTTATCCCGGCGTTTCCGCCGCGTGGAATGACTATTGCAAAAACGGCGGCTATCTCTTCTCCATCATAGCATCAGGCGCAAGCTCCGACGCTGCCATCTACTTCAAGGAAGTAAAATACACCGATCTCGACGAAAGCTGGACAGCTCCCGAGATTCCCGAACTTCCCGAACCCGCCGGCGTGCCAGTGCCCGCATTCGCCGCTGCTGACGTTGTTTCCGTATTCGGTTCCGAATATCCCGCTGCATGCACCTTCGGAATCGGCGGCTGGGGACAGAGCACACAGTATGAAGTCGTGACCATCGACGGCCGCCAGGCTGCCAAGCTCTCCAACTTCAACTACCTCGGTTGGGAACTCAACCCCGCTCTGGACATCACCGGATATGAAAAGATGCACGTCGACTTCTTCCCCTGCGAAGAAACCAACTTCGGCTTCACACCCATCAGCCCCGGAGCTGAAAAGCCCTGGATCGCATCCGAAGTTAAGGTTGGCGAGTGGAACAGCTACGACGTCGAGCTCTCCCACTGGAACAACGTGAACATGGCCAATGTATTCCAGATCAAGTTCGACCAGGGCAACAACGGTGCACAGTGCTACATCGGCAACGTTTACTTCTACAAGGACACACGCGTTATTCCCGCACTCGCCCTCGAAGCAACCGACATCACCGATAACTCCGCCGTCATCAAATACACCGTCACCCTCCCCGACGAACTCGCAGGCGCTGACGTGAAGGTTTACATGGGCGACCAGGACGTGACCTCCGCCGACAACAGCTACACCGTAGAAGGCCTCGAAGCCTACACCGACTACAGCTACACCTTCAAGGCCGTGGCTACGCTCAACGGCAAGGAATACGCTTCCGACGAAACTTCCGTAAGCTTCAAGACACTCCGCGCCGAAGGTACGGCCATCGTGAAGTATTTCATCACCAACGGCTTCCTTCTCAAGGCCTACAAGGTGGGCGAAGAATCCTCCATGGCCCGCAAGCTCCCCATCTCCATCATGGCCGAGATGGTCTACAACGATGACAACACGCTCACCATAAGCTTCACGCCCAACGGCGTAGCCGACATCGTAGGCTTCACGCCCGAAGTCAACATCGGCGGCGAATGGAGTAGCCCCCTCACCGGCAAGGACGTGAACGGCGTTTACACCTACACCTCCAAAAAGACATTCGAGAATGGCGAAAAGCCCGGCGACATGTTCTTCTGGATGGCATACGCAGGTGGCGTGGACCGCATCAACATGGGCTACACCGTGGGCGAGGAAAACAGCCCCGTAAACTATGGTGCAGTAGCCGGCGTTGAACTCTCCGCCGACAAGACCGACGTAACCGCAGGCGAAGCAGCTCCCGTGCTCGCTTACGCTGTGGACGCCGATGGCAACTTCCTCCTCAACGAAACCGTTCAGCTCGTTGTCGTTAGCGGCGACGCTACCACCGCCGGCAACTTCGTCACGCTGTCCGACCGCGGCGAAGCTACGGTCAAGGCTGTATGCGGAGATTTCGAAAGCGCCAACACCGTCACCTTCACATGCCTCACCGGCGGCAACGCAACCAACATGGCTGCCGGCATCATCGGCGAAGCTTCCGAGTACGCTACCAACAATCCCAAACTCGCCACCGACGACAACGAAGGCACACAGCTCGAATTCAGCTGCGCGGAAACACAGGAACACACCTTCGCGCTCGACCTCGGCTTCAACGTCGATATCCAGATGATCGAACTCGTTTGGGAAGGCGCTTCCGCTACGCAGTACACCGTGACAGTTGAAAGCGACGTTGACGACCCCGCCGCAGAAGCAGCACCCGCTCGTGCGAAGGCCCTGACAAAGACCTATGAAGTCACCGACGGCGAAGGCGGTGCAGGCGTTACGCCCCGCAAGCAGTTCATCGAAACTACTCCCATCCTTGGCCGCTTCGTTACGCTCAACACCACAAAGGCATTCAACAGCGGTTGGGGCATCAAGCTCAAAGAGCTCCGTGTAATGGGCGAAAAGTCCAACATCCAGACCGGCATCGAAGCCATCAGCGCCGACAGCGCCGCTCCCGCACGCTACTTCCGCCTCGACGGCGTGGAAGTGAACGGACAGCTCCCCGCTGGCATCTACGTGAAGCTCCAGGGCAACAAGGCCTCCAAGGTATTCGTGCGCTGAACAGACACGCCCGTTATTTCATCAAATCCGCGACTCCCATCGGGTCGCGGATTTTTTATGGTCCCGCGGATTGTTTTTACGCCCAAAAGACTTAACTTTGCACGTGAAAAACAAACCTAACCCTGACAACACAAGATTATGAAAGTCATAAACCTCTCCGAACACCCCTCACTCGTGAGCCAATACCTGTCGGAAATGCGCGACGCCGACATGCAGAAGGACCCCCTGCGCTTCCGCCGGAATCTCGAACGCCTGGGCGAGATAATGGCCTATGAGCTCAGCCGCACGCTCGACTACAGCACCGTGCCCGTGCGCACTCCCCTGAACGTCGACGCTCCCTGTCAGGTAATAGCCGACAAAGTCGTGCTCGCCACCATATTCCGCGCCGGAGTGCCCTTCCATCAGGGATTCCTCCGCTACTTCGACCGCGCCGAGAACGCCTTCGTGAGCGCCTACCGCAAATACAAGGAAAAGGAAAGCTTCGACGTGCTCATCGAATATCTCGCCTCGCCCCGTCTCGAAGGCAAGACGCTCGTAATTTGCGATCCCATGCTGGCCACAGGCGCATCCATGGAACTCAGCTACCGCGCCCTGCTCACGAAGGGCACACCCGCCAAGCTCCACATCGCTTCCGTCATAGCCTCGCAGAAAGCCGTCGATTACATGAACAGCGTGATGCCCGAAGACGCCACGCTGTGGGTTGGAGTCATAGACCCCGAAATAAATTCACATAGCTATATCGTGCCCGGTCTGGGCGACGCCGGCGACCTTGCCTACGGCGTCAAGGAATAAGGCCCGGCCCCGATCACTCCGCCTCGAACAGAGGCGTCGACAGGTAGCGCTCGCCCGTATCAGGCAGGAGCGCTACTATTGTTTTACCCTTGTTCTCCGGCAACCGCGCCAGGCGCAACGCCGCATAGAACGCAGCCCCGGACGAGATTCCGACAAGCAGTCCCTCGTACTTCACGAGCATGCGGGCCCCGCGCGCAGCCTCATCGTCCGTCACGCTCACCACACGGTCCACGGCCTCGGCATGGTAGTTCGCAGGCACAAACCCCGCGCCTATGCCCTGAATCTTGTGCGGCCCGGGCTTGCCGCCTTCAAGCACAGGGGAGCCCGCAGGCTCCACGGCCACGATTTCCACGTCCTCGCGACGGGACTTCAGCGCCTCGCCCACGCCCGAAACCGTGCCCCCGGTACCTACACCGGCCACGAAAATATCCACCTCACCGTCCGTATCCTCCCAGATTTCCGGGCCCGTCGTCAGGCGGTGAATCTCCGGATTGGCCGGATTGGCGAACTGCTGCAGGATAATCGAACCCGGCGTCGTATCGCGCAGGCGTTCCGCCTCCGCAATAGCCCCCTTCATGCCCTCGGCACCGGGCGTCAGCACCAGCTCCGCACCTAAGGCCGCAAGCAGACGGCGCCGCTCCACGCTCATCGTGTCCGGCATCGTCAGCACAAGGCGCATACCCCGCGTGCGCGCCACCCATGCGAGTCCAATACCCGTATTCCCGCTTGTAGGCTCGATGATCGTCCCCCCGGGAGCAAGTAGCCCGGCCTTCTCTGCAGCCTCGACCATGGCCAGCGCCGTGCGGTCCTTGATGCTGCCGCCGGGATTGAAACTCTCTATTTTCACGAGCAGGCGCGCCTCCAGATTCTCGGCGCTTTCAATGTTGGAAAGTTCGAGCAGTGGCGTATGGCCTATCAGCTCCGTCAGCTTCTTGTATATCTTTGCCATAAGTGTCGTATATGGTGTTTTATTGTTAGTTCTTGAGATTGCTTACTGTTGTCTGCGGGCTCTGGAGCACCTTCGAATGCGGCGCCACCGATTCCGTGAGCCACACGTTACCCCCGATTATCGAATCATGCCCCACCGTGATCCGGCCCAGGATCGAGGCATTGGAGTAGACCGTCACGTTATCCTCGATGATCGGATGACGCGGGACGTTCACCGGCAGCCCGCTCTCGTCCAGCGAGAACTTGCGCGCGCCCAACGTCACGCCCTGATAGAGCGTCACATGGCGCCCGATGATAGCAGTCTGGCCTATCACTATGCCCGTGCCGTGGTCGATGGCGAAATACTCGCCTATGCGCGCCCCGGGATTTATGTCTATGCCCGTGGCCGAGTGTGCCAGTTCCGTCAGCACCCGCGGAATCACGGGGATGCCCAGCTCCAGCAGCGCGTGGGCCGAGCGATAGTTGATCATAGCCTGGACGGCAGGATAGCTCAGAATGATTTCGCTGTAATCATCGGCCGCAGGATCGTTGTTGAACAGTGCCTGCACGTCGGTGTAGAGCAGGCGCTTTATCTCCGGCAGACGGTCTATGAAGTCCAGAGCAAGACGACGCGAGCGGTCCGTGGCCTCGTCGCAACTACTGCGCCCCTCGAGCTGAAAACCCTTGGCGATCTCCGAACCAAGAATGGTGAAGATCTTCTCCACCTTCGTGCCTATCACCGCCGGACGCAGCGAGCGCATCGACCGCCGGCGGTCAAAGAACTCCGGAAAAATGACCGTCCGCACACTGTCTATAAAATCATCCAGCGCCGCCACCGAAGGCAGCGGACCCTCGCCCGGAGGCGTCATGCGGCGCTCGGCATCATCAGTCTCGGATAGCAGACGCACATTGCGTCCGATTATTTCATCTGCGGCTATATTGGTCATCTCTGTAAATAAATTAAGTTGAAATATACATGAAAAACGGCCCTCGCGCGTATTTTGTTCGACTTTACGCAGCCCCGCTCCGTTTTTTTTAGTAACTTTGTAAAGTTTCCGAAAAATCGATTCAAACAAACAATAAACCATCAAAACACAATGAAATTAAAACGCTTGCTTCTCGGGGCCGTCACAGCCGTGCTGGCCTGGGGAAATAACGTGTCCGCCGCAATCACCGACAGTGAGGGCTACCCCATCGTCTACATCCGCGGCGCAATGACCGGCGACGGGTGGGCCGTGAACGAGAACTATCGTTTCACCCGCAACGGCAACGAGTACACCCTCACCCTCCCCGAATTGAACGGCAGCTTCAAGCTCGCCGACGACAACTGGCAGCAATTCGACTTCGGAGGCCCCTCCATTTCGTCGTCCACATCTTCCGCTACCCTATCCTATCGCAGTGGAAACATGAATGCCGAAGGTCTTCAGAACGTCACATTCAGCTTCTCGCTCTCCGACAAGAGCTTCCGATCCGAACAACAGAACGGTCTCACACTCAGGGTTAGCTTCCCCTCCGGCCCCGTCGGCCCCACAGAGCCCGACGAACCACGCGTGCCCACAGGCATGTCCGGAAAGCTCCCCGTGCTCTATATCAACGTCTATAAGGACGAGGAAAAAGCACACTACCAGGACGAGATCATCGACCGCAACCTCGATCACAAGAACTACTTCACCATTGCCGAATACTGGCTTGAGGACGAAAACGGCGCCGCCCTCGTCGGCTCCAAGGATGCCCCCGAAGCTCTCAGCATCAAGGCCCGCGGCAACTACACCCGACTGGGTTTCGCCAAAAAGCCCTTCAAACTCAAGCTCGCAGCCAAGACCTCGCTGCTCGGCCTCTCCAAGAGCAAGCACTTCGCCCTGCTCGCCCACGCCGACGACAACTTCGGCTACATGCGCAACTTCACAGGATTCTGGCTCGGACGAGCAATCGGACTCCCCTGGACCCCCGACCAACGACCCGTGGAAGTGGTCATCAACGGCGACTACCGCGGCCTCTATTTCCTCACCGAGAGCATCCGCATCGAAAAGGACCGCGTGAACATCTCCGAACTCGACGACCTCACCGACGATCCCACGCTCATCTCCGGCGGATACATCGTCGAACTCGACAACTACGACGAGCCCGCCGAATCGCAGCTACAGCTTCCCGAAAAAAGCTGCGTATCCGGCCAGCAACTCGACGTGCTCCGCGTCACCTACGACACCCCCGAAGAATACTCCGACCTGCAGAAACGATTCATCAAGGACCAGTTCACGGCCATGAACGACGCCGTGGGCGAGGCCAACCGCTCCGACGAGCTCTGGCGATACATGGATCTCGACGATGCCGCAAAATACTACCTCGTCGAAGAAATCATATCCCACACCGAATCATACCACGGCTCGACATACCTCTTCCGCGACCGTGGCGAAGGACAGAAATGGCACTTCTCACCCCTCTGGGACTGCGGTAACGCCTTCAACGGCAGAACCGACAACTTCTTCTACAACTGCGACCTCTACGGCAACACATGGATTCCCTCCATGCGCGCCAACGAGAAGTTCAACAACAAGGTGAAAGACCTCTGGGCATGGTTCATGAACAACGGCTACAAGGACCTCTACGAGGCCCTCGAGGCCTATGCCGAACTCCTCAAGGAACCCGCGAAGGCCGACCGTGCAAGATGGAAAGACGCGCCCAAGCCCACCGTCACAGGTGTATATCAGGCTGCAGACATCATCGACAATACCGACATGCAGGCCCGCCTCAATGCCGTCCTCGGTCATCTTAGCTCCAAAATAGGCTGGCTCAAGGGTCAGTTCGGCGACTACACCCGCACCCCCGAAGCCACCGAGCCCGCGCGCGACACCACCGAAGCCGCTCCCCTGCCCGAATACGCCACCGAGAACTTCGACATATACTCCACCTATCCCGAACTCTACCTCATCGGAGCCAACTACGGCGGCTGGAACTTCGCCGGCGCCACACCCTTCGTGCGCCAGCCCAAGACCAACATCTACGAACTACACCTCGACCGCCTCAGCGGCGAATTCAAGATTGCCGGCATGGGATGGGATCCCAACTTCGGTCCTAACGGCAGTTCCAACGCCATCACAGGCATCTGCAACTACACCCTGGCGCTGAGCAACGGACAGAACAACATATCCTGTCCCGGCGACGGCCTATCGGATGTCACCCTGCGATTCACCCTCGAGCCCGACGGCCACGGCGGCTACAACGCACCCGTCCTAAAGGTGGCCGTAGGCGGCGTGTTCGTCGAAGACCTTCCCGTCGAAGGCCTCTCCGGCACCCTCCCCGTGCTCTACATCAATGTCTATAGCGATGAGACCCACTCGAACTTCGAAAATGAGATAATCGACCGCGACCTCTCGCACAAGAACTACTTCACCAACGCCGAATACTGGCTCGACATCAACGGATGCGAATGGCTCGAAGCCGAAGGCGCGCAGTCCGTCGGCTCAAAAGAAGAACCCCTGCCCCTCCAGATTAAGGCCCGCGGCAACTACACCCGCACCGGCTTCTCCAAAAAGCCCTTCAAGCTCAAGCTCGGCGCCAAGGCTTCCCTGCTCGGCCTCTCCAAGAGCAAGCACTTCGCCCTGCTCACACACGCCGACGACGCCTTCGGATACATGCGCAACTTCACGGGCTTCTGGCTCGGCAAGGCCGCCGAACTCCCCTGGACCCCCTGGCAGCAGCCCGTCGAAGTAGTCATCAACGGCAACTACCGCGGCCTCTACTTCCTCACCGAGAGCATCCGCGTCGAAAAGGACCGCGTGAACATCACCGAACTCGACGACGAAGTCAACGACCCCGCTCTCATCTCCGGCGGATACATCGTCGAACTCGATAACTATCTCGAGGACGAGAACCAGTTCCGCATCTATCCCGGAAACAACACGAACATGTACCCCGAACTGATGGTGACCTACGACACTCCAGAAGTCTATTCCCCGCTTCAGGAAAAATTCATCAGCGAGCAGTTCACCACCATCCACAACCTCGTCAAGGGCGCCAACGATGACCTCTGGAAATACCTCGACCTCGACGATGCCGCACGCTACTATATCGTTGAGGAAATCATCTCCCACTACGAGGCATACCACGGCTCCACATATCTCTTCCGCGACCACGGCGAAGGCGAAAAATGGCACTTCTCGCCCCTCTGGGACTGCGGCCACGCATTCGAGGGTGGCTCCCATAACTTCTTCTACGACTACCCCGAATCCTACGGCAACACCTGGGTGCGCGAACTGCGTCAGAACGCCCGCTTCAACGACAAGGCCAAAGCCACATTCCGCTGGATCCTCGACAAGGAGAACGGATACTCCAAGCTCTTCGAAGCTCTCGACGCTTACGCCGCTCATCTCAAGGCCGCTGCCACTGCCGACTATCAACGCTGGCACAACGAGCCCCTGCCCTCCTACAACGGCAACAACAACCCCACACCCGTGACCGACAACAGGGACATCGACGGCAAGCTCGCCGCCGTAAAGCAGGCTCTGACCGACAAGGTCAACTGGCTCAAGGGGCAGTTCGACTACAACGCCCAGTCCTCGCAGGAGCCCGAACGCGACACCACCGAGGCCGCTCCCCTGCCCTCCTATGCTCGCCCCGGAGCCGAATTCGTCGAACTCTACTTCCGCGACGAAAAATCCACGCCATGGCAGACGGTATACGCCTACACCTACCTCGACGGAGTTGATATGAATACGCCCGTCGAACTCAAGCACGAACACCTCGGCGCCTGGCCCGGAACTGCAATGGAACTCGTCAGCGGCTCCGTCACGCCCTCATCACGTCGCCGCGCCGCTGCCGAGAGCCCCTACTGGAAGGTCACTCTCCCCGTCACCGAACTCGAAGGCAACCATAAGGTCATCTTCAACGACGGCAACCGGCAGCAGACTGACTCCTACGATGCCGGACACCTCTATGTCTACACCGTCAACGACGAAGGCCACACCATCACAGGCGTCGACAACGTAGCCATCGATAGCGAACCCGAGGCACGCTACTACGACCTCCTCGGCCTCCCCGTTGCCAAGCCCGAGAAAGGACACTTCTACATCCTCCACAAAGGCTCCGAGACACGCACCATCCGCTTCTGACAATAGTCAGCCCCCCCCAACTAAAAAGGCGCCCCCCGCAATGCGGGGGGCGCCTTGTAGTCTTACCAGGATTCGAACCTGGACAGACAGAACCAAAACCTGTAGTGCTACCATTACACCATAAGACTCTGTGCCGCACAACCCATAGACGGCTGTGCGACTGCAAAGTTACGCATTTTTTCAACTCCCGCCAAAAAAAAATTCACTTTCACCTCGCTCCCCCCGTATTTTTCCGTAACTTTGCATATATCAAAACCAATCCCTCCCCGTGAACGAAAAAGCCGCATCAGCCCGCAAATGGGCAAGCCGATTCCTGCCCCTCCCTACCATAATAGCTCTCGCTATCGCCGCCTACGTATTCTTCATGGGCGACAACTCCGTTATCAGCCGCATGCGATACGAGCACACTCTCGACTCCCTGCGCGTAGAGCTTGCCGCACAACGCGACACCATGCTATACTACCGCGCACTTAACGAAAACCTCGTACACGACCCCGAAATCATGGAACACGTCGTGCGCGAGCAATACAACATGAAACGCACCGGCGAAGACGTTTTCGTATTCGACGACCCTTCAACCTCCAAAAAATGAAAGCACGAAAGACCCTCCCGCATATGGACGGCCTCGCATCCCTTGGCCTCATCCTCTTCATGATAGCCCTCACCCTACCCCGTTGGCAGCCCGTAGAAGTCTACCGCTGGATCGCCGCCGCCGGAGCCCTCATTCTGCTCGTAGCGCGCATATTCACCCGTCCCGAAGTCGAAGGCGATCTCAAGCTCACACGGCTCATGCGCATTCAGCTCTGGAGCGCCATCTTCTTCTGCGCAGCCTGCGTGTTTCTCTTCGTTCCCGGAGGCACAATGCGCGACTTCTTAGCCTTCACATTGGCCGGAGCAGCCATTCAGATATACACCTCCATCGCCATTCCCGCACGCCTAAGGAAACTCAAGAAAAATGGCTAAGAAGATAGTCGAGACCCCACTGATGAAGCAGTACGCCGAGATGAAGGCAAAGCATCCCGACGCCGTGCTTCTCTTTCGCGTAGGCGACTTCTACGAAACCTTCTCCGACGACGCAATCGTAGCATCCGAGATTCTCGGTATCACTCTCACACGACGCGCCAACGGCTCCGCACAGTACGTCGAGCTCGCCGGATTCCCCCATCACGCCCTCGACACATACCTCCCCAAGCTCGTACGCGCAGGCAAGCGCGTCGCAATCTGCGAACAGCTCGAGGACCCCAAGCTCACGAAGAAACTCGTCAAGCGCGACATAATCGAGCTCGTCACACCCGGCGTAGCCCTTAGCGACAACGTCCTCTCCCGGGGCGAGAACAACTTCCTCGCCGCACTCCACGTCGGAAAAGCACTCTGGGGAGTAGCCTTCCTCGACATCAGCACAGGCGAATTCCTCTGCGCCGAAGGCACACCCGACTACATCGACAAGATACTGGCCAACATGGCCCCGAAAGAACTCCTCGTGCGCCACGGCCTCCGCCAGCGCGTCGAAGACGAGCTATCCCAGCGCTACCTCATCTTCGACCTCGACGAGTGGCTCTTCACATCCGACGCCGCCTCCGAGCGTCTCCTCAAACAGTTCGGCACCACATCCCTCAAAGGATTCGGCGTCGAACGCCTCACACACGGCATCATCGCCGCAGGAGCCATCCTCCACTACCTCGACCTCACGAAGCACTCCCACACCTCCCACATCAGCTCACTGGCCCGCATCGAAGAAGAACGCTACGTAAGGCTCGACCGATTCACCGTCCGCAACCTCGAGCTCATACAGCCCCTCGACCCCGAAGGCAAGAGCCTCCTCGACATCCTCGACCGCACAGTCAGCCCCATGGGCTCACGACTCCTCCGCCGCTGGCTTCTCTTCCCTCTGAAAGACCCCGACGCCATAAACGAGCGCCTCGACATAGTCGAACACTTCTTCCGCACACCCGACACCCGCGACAGCATTCGCGAACTCCTCACAGGCATCGGCGATCTCGAACGACTCGTAGCCAAAGTAGCCTGCGAACGCGTATCCCCCCGCGAAATGCTCCAGATACGCAACGCCCTCCTCGCCGTGGCACCCCTGGCACGTCTCTGCGCCGACAGCGGCCTCCCCGCACTGCGCAGCATCGGCGAGCAGCTCAACCCCTGCACCCTCGTCTGCGATCGTATCACCCGCGAACTGCGCGACGACACACAAGGCCCCGCAGCACATGGCGAGATAATAGCCGCAGGCGTAGACCCCGAGCTCGACGACCTCCGGGCCATCGCATACCAGGGCAAAGACTACCTCCTGCGCCTCCAGGCCCGCGAAGCCGAAGACACAGGCATCCCAAGCCTCAAAGTAGGCTACAACAACGTATTCGGCTACTACATCGAAGTCACAAACACACACCGCGACAAAGTGCCCCCCCAATGGGTGCGCAAACAGACACTCGTCAACGCCGAACGATACATCACCGAGGAACTCAAGCAATACGAAGAAAAAATACTCGGAGCCCAGGAAAAGATCGACGCCATACAGAACCGCCTGTACATGGCGCTGGTGCGCGACCTGGCGCAGTACATCCCCGTCCTGCAGCTCAACGCAGCCCTACTCGCACGCCTCGACGTCCTCAACGCATTCACACGCGTATCCCTCGAGAACCGCTACTCCCGCCCCGTAGTCGACGACTCCCTCGTCCTCCGGCTCGAAGACGCACGACACCCCGTCATCGAGCGACAGCTCCCACCCGGCGAACCATACATCGCCAACACCGTCGAGCTCGAAAACGAAGCCACACAGATCATGATGATCACCGGCCCGAACATGTCCGGTAAATCCGCTCTCCTGCGTCAGACAGCCCTCAACGTCATAATGGCCCAGACCGGCTGTTTCGTCGCAGCCACGAGCGCCAGAATAGGCGTAGTCGACAAAATATTCACTCGTGTCGGAGCCAGCGACAACATATCCCTCGGCGAAAGCACATTCATGGTCGAGATGAACGAAGCCGCATCCATCCTCAACAACATGAGTCCCCGCTCCCTCATCCTCTTCGACGAACTCGGCCGAGGCACATCCACCTACGACGGCATATCCATCGCATGGGCCATCGTCGAATACATCGCCACACACGCCGGCATGCATCCCAAAACACTCTTCGCCACCCACTACCACGAGCTCAACGACATGGAAGCCACCTTCCCCCGCATCGCCAACTACAACGTATCCGTGCGCGAAATCGACGGCAAAGTCGTATTCCTGCGCAAGCTCGCCCGAGGAGGCTCCGAGCACAGCTTCGGAATCCACGTGGCCAAGCTCGCAGGCATGCCACCGGCAATAGTGCGCCGCGCCGACCAGGTCCTCCAACAGCTCGAAAAAGCCGCCTCAGAAGGCACAAAAGCCCGTGTAGAGCCGGCCGCACCCGAGCAGAAGCAAGAAGCAGGCATGCAACTGAGCTTCTTCCAGCTCGACGACCCCGTCCTGGCCGGAATTCGCGACGAAATAATCGGCATCGACATCAACAACCTCACCCCCATCCAGGCCCTCACCAAACTCCACGACATCCGCAAAATCCTCACCGGCAAAAACTGACACCCCACCCAAGCCTCAGCGCAGCAGAAAACATCCCACGATAAATCCCGATTAATCCCGATAAATCCCGTTTAATCCGCCCTTCGCCGCCCCGAACG
>CAMWNH010000006.1 GCA_947175605.1 uncultured Porphyromonadaceae bacterium | reverse complement strand
GTCCCAAACCAGGTGCGCTACCGGACTGCGCTACGCCCCGAACTCTAAAAAGCAGTGCAAAGATACTGATATTTTCTCGACTATGCAAATTTTATTGTCGCTTCGAACTTAATTTAAGCGAAACTAACGCTGCTGAAGTTGCGATGACGGAGCATAGTACTACGGGCCATGAGTACAGTTCGCCGGCATCGCTGCTGCTTAGAAGCACGTTAGGATCTTTAAGGAGTTGAAGCCACGCAATGATAACGTATATGGAGTTATTGAGAATGTGAGCGAGCATAGGCACACGCACACTTCCTGTCCACAGCATCAGATAGCCGAAGTATGCTCCAAGCAGCAAGCGAGGCACAAAACCGAAGACCTGAAAATGGAAGGCGCTGAACACAAAGGCTACGGTCCAGATTGAAACGTGCACATTCACACCACCTGTTGTAAGCAACCTTTGAAAACATCCGCGAAACAAAAGCTCTTCTGAAAAACCTGCCAGAACTCCGATAATCAGAAGATTCACGATCAATCCTATTATACTCGTATTGCTGCGGAGAAGCGTTTCGGTGAGAGATGATGCGGTCTCTTCCATTTCACGGGCCACCTTTTCAAAAGCTTCCATTGAAGGCGGAAAGTGGAGATGTGCGTTCCAATATACGATTGTCTCCATCAGTGGTATTGAGAAAAAGAGAATAGCGAAAACGGCAAAATATGCCTGAGCGCTCCCTCCCTTCATGAGGCCGAGTAAGTCGGCCGGTTTTCGGCATATCATGCAAGCTGTACCGATTGCCGGAATAGCGAATACACATAGATCCTGTACAACCATGCTAATGCGCAGGTAGGCTGCTGCATTATTTTGAAGAACCTTATTCAGAACTATCGATATGCCGACGCATACGGCATATCCTACAATGAAAAGGCACAATAAAAGCCATAGACGTCGGCCAAGACTTAGGAGTAGATCTGATTTTTTCATGTAGTTTTCGAGTCAGAGATGGTGATATATATTTGCGATGAGATTGAGATATTCTTTTGTATAGATTCCTTTGTCATCACGGACGGCGACTTCCTCGGATTTGATTGGACCGTCTTGGCGTCGGAATTCCCAACAAGCCCTCACTGCCGCTTTGCGGGGCACTGTACGTACACTCAGACGGCGACGTAGTTTCAATCCCGCTAACTCGGCCGCGAAAACTATTTCTTTCTCGCGTTCTGCGGGGCCGATAAGCATAAGTCGTCCGTCAGTTCCTAAATGGATTGCAGCGAACTTTATAGCGCCTTCATACGAGAGTGAAGCTTCGTGTCGGGCCGCGGCACGCGAACTGTCTTCGGCCGGAGCTCCGGTTGAGAAAAATGGTGGATTGCAGATTATAGCTTTTGGCTGCAGGGTAGGGGGGAATAGACGATAGTCGGCCTTGAATACGTGCAGTCTCTCGCTCCACGGCGAGCTCACAAAATTCTCGGAGGCATCCGTGGCTGCGGCATCATCGATTTCTATTGCATAAACGCATGCTTCGGGACATGCCCGCGCGGTAAGCAGACTCAGTATTCCGGATCCTGCGCCAATATCCAGCACAAGGCCTTTGACGGCTTCATCTCGCCAGGCCCAGGCACCGAAAAGTACGGCATCGCTGCACACTTTTTGCCCGCAGTGAGCATCGCTCACGGAAAAGTCCTTGAAATGAAAGATCCGCCCCGACATCTTATTATTTTACGTCAGCTATCGCAGGAAATTCACTCCTTTGTTTTTTTGTGAGCTTTGCCGCAGCCTCGGAATAGCTGTGACGAACAAGGGAAAGAACGAGATCCTTGCTCAGGTCACTGTTCAGAAACAGTTGATTCCAATATTTTTTATTCCAATGCCATGCCGGCTCAATTTCGTAGTACTGTTCGCGAAGTTCAAGCGCGTAATCCGGATTGCATTTCAAGGCCAATCTATTATCTCCGTCAAGAGAGAGGCATGCAAATATTTTGCCGCATACACGAAACAGCAGATTGTCCTCGCCAAAGGCCGTATCTTCAGTGGCATAAGGGAGAGACAGGCAGTATTCTCGGATTGTCAGAACATCCATATCAGAGTCTGTGCTAAGGAATAAAAAAGCGAGCTTCCTTGATGCCTGTATCGGCTGTCAGGAAGCTCGTGAATTTTGGCACTGCAAAAGAGCTGCTGCGCCGAGTCTGTCAGCGATTACTTGCTGGCGATAGAGCTCGACACGGTAAGGCGTGCACGACCTTTGGCACGACGACGGGCCAGAACCTTGCGGCCTTCGGGGGTGGACATTCTTTCACGGAAGCCGTGCTTGTTTACTCTCTTGCGGTTCGAGGGTTGGAACGTTCTTTTCATTGCCTATAGTGTTTTGTTGTTTATATTCTACAATTCGGAGTGCAAAGGTAAAACTTTTTTTTGAAACATCCAAGTTCCTAAGGGGAAAATGTTAACACTCCCCTAAAAATATTGCTTGGATGATATGGTCGGGCATATTAGCCGAGAAGTTCTACTCCGATTCCGGGACGATTGGGGATCGTCACCTTACCATCCACAATCTTTATGCCGTCGAAACGGTCATTGGCGATAAGGAGGTTGCCGTCCAGGTCTGCCCAGTCAACCATAGGCGCGAGTTGGGCAGCTGCTGTCACGGCACAGGAGGTCTCCGTCATGCAGCCCAGCATTACCTTCATACCCATGGCGCGCGCAAGGGTGGCCATCTGGTGAGCCTCGTGCAGACCGGTGCTCTTCATCAGTTTGATATTGATGCCGTCATATGCCCCGGCAGCACGACGCACGTCGGGAAGACGCTGCAGGAATTCATCGGCAATGATAGGCAGTGGCGAACGTTCGCGCAGCCAAGCTGTTTCGTCGATTGCTGTCTTGTCCATGGGCTGCTCAACGAAAAGGCAATTACGCTCTGCAAGCCAGTGGCACATCTCCAGAGCCTTCTCTTTGTTGTCCCAGCCCTGATTGGCATCCACACAGATTGGCACATCCGTCTTCGAGCGTATAATGTCCACCAGCTCCTTGTCATTATCAAGTCCCATCTTGACCTTTATAACGCGGTAGGGCGAAGCTTCATCCACCTTCTTGCGCACTACATCAGGCTTGTCTATTCCGATTGTGAACGATGTATTGGGACACTTGTCCGGGTTCAGGCCCCATATTTTGTACCAGGGCTGCCCCATGATTTTGCCCAGAAGGTCGTGGAGCGCGATGTCCACCGAGGCCTTGGCCGCGCGGTTGTCGGGAGCCACACTGTCCATGTATTCATGGATATCTTCGATGCGGAAAGGATCGGAGAACTGACTGAGATCCAGGCTCGAGAGGAAGCGCGTCACGCTTTCCACGCTTTCGCCCAGGTAAGGAGGCATGGATGCTTCGCCATAGCCCGTTACGCCGTCATACTCGATTTCAACCTGCACACCGGGTGTCGTGGTGCGTTGATTGCGGGCCAGATTGAAAGCGTGGCGGAGCTGTAGTTCATAAGGAAAGAAACGGAGGTTGAGACGCCCGCTTTTGCCGCCGAGCAGAGGCTTTGTAGCACTGTCGAGTGCGGATATGGAAATAGGCGAAGCTGCGGCTATTGCGCCGATAATGCCTGTCTTAAGGAAGTTACGTCGGTTCATATTGTTCGTGTGTCTGTGATAAGGTTGCAGTTTTATAGATTGAAGTACCAGGGGTGATTGCGTGCACGGGTTATACCCGGCGTTTCTTCATTGCCGGCTATACGCACGGCATGGAGGAACGGTGTGGTGAGATAAGATGGATCTTCGGGATCCACGGAGTTGCGTTTCACGCGACCGGATGAATGCACGTACTTTCCGTCGTGATCATAGATGGCAACGTGGGTCACCTTACCTGTCTTTGCATTGCCGAAAAAGAGGAGGTCGCCGGCGCGGCAGTTCCGCCAGTTCTTGGCTTCGATGCGAGTGCCGGTCAGTGCCTGTTGCGATGCGTCGCGCATAAGAATGATGCCGTTGGCAAGATAACTTACCTTAGCCAGTCCGGAGCAATCGAGGCTCTTCACGGATGTTCCGCCCCAAAGATATGGCGTGCCTTCCATTGAATAAGCGATATCGAGTATCTTCTCAGGATCGAAATTCTGATCAGCCCACACATCGACGGGAGTCAGATCGGCAATGGGTGCATAGCCCGTGCGCCCGTCAGGCAGTTTCACAAGGACGCGTCCGTTCTTGATAGCTCCCTCTGTATCCACCGCTTCGACGATATTGCCGTTCACAAGATCCGTCACCACATCTCTAAGCCCGCTTGCATCCGCACTCCGGTATGCGCGTGTCTGATAGGGTGAGCTCACGATATAGCGACGCGCTCCGCGCCATGCCTTCATCTCAGCATCGGTTTTGGGCTCGACGGAACTGTCCGTAACCCACGCGATATATCCGTCCGGAGTCTGAACCCGATACCAGCTGCCGTTCTTCTCGAGCACACGCAAAGGCATGCCCATGATGGCTTGTGACGCCATCTCGGCAGCATGTGAAGGCCCGGTACGTAGGCAAGCGACCGAAATGCGGGGCTGAGCCCACAGCGTGTCAGGCAGAAGCTCTATGCGGTCCGTCCAATCATCGCCCGAGGCATTCATAAACGCCTGGAGTGCTTCGCGCGCCGAGGCGCTGGACGTCTTTCCGCCCACGACCATGCTGCCGTCAGGATCGTTGTAAGCCTTGATTTCATAGACGGTCTGGCGCTTGTCCGGAGCATGCACCGCACGGACATCTTCTACAAGTTTGGTGGCCCGTTCGAGAGCCTTCATCGACGACTGCGCTGCGGCCCCCGTCGGGAACATGAGCGCAATCGCGAAAATAGGGGTTATAATGCTGTGCTTCATTTCACAGGATGAATATCAATTAGTTTAAAATTCTGTTCCCATCCGGGATAGAAAAGATTTCCACGTGAGCTTTCGACCTCCCCAAGCTGGAAGTCAACAGTTTCGCTGCGCACATAGCGCTTGGCAGGCCATAGTTGGCCGCTTACACCACAGTTCGTGGCGAAGCGGTGAGCATCGATGCCGTGAGAATAGAAGCCTTGGACGGCTTTTGAAGGTGATGTCGTGTATCTTCCGAAACTCACATCCACAGGCAGCCAGCCGATTCCTTCGAAATAGACTTCCGCCCAGTCGTGCAGATTCTTCTCACCGGGATGGAGCATCCATCCGCTTTCCCATCGTGCAGGAACGCCAAGCGAACGCATAAGCGATATGTAGAGTAGCGATACTTGACCGCAGTCGCCGTGGCCTTCGTTTATCACGTACTCAGGAATGCATGGAATCGTGGAATACTCGCGTGCTCCTGCCCAGGGATAACGTTCGATAATGTAATCATACACCATTTCGCTCTGGCGATAGGGATTGGTCTCGTCGCCTACAATGGCATGGGCCAAAGAGTCGGCGTGGATAATGTGCGGAGCTTCGGGCGACGTGTAGCGGATATACTCGGCGGAAGTCGTATCGTAAGGCTTCAACGCTGCAAGTATTTCCTCCGGCGAGGCATACTGCCCGCGCGTGATGAAGCGCGCAGTGTATTCGAACACAGCCGTATCGCCATCCTCCGATGGTGCCGGTGCTTCAAAATATATTGTCGAGTGCACGGAACGATCGCCCGAGATAACGTAGTCCGGCTGCGACACCTCGAGTATCTCCGGCGCAGTCTGGCGTTGCGTAGCTCTGGGCACGGGCATCCATACCCTAAGGCTGTCGCCACGCAGTGCCTCATTATACGGAACGGCAATGCGGAAACTGTAGGTGACTTCGTGGGCTCCACCAAGCTCGTTGCGTCCGGCCTTGAACTCGAGCACAGAATCCACATAGCTTATACGGGCTGCCGACGCGTGGTCGCCGCGCCTTCTGGCTCCGCCATTCATCTGCGGATTGAGCAGGTTTAGGTTGCGGGGCGATTTACGGTGCACACGCAAGGTATCATCGATCACTTTCGCTTCCATGTAGTGCAGCGCTATAAAGTCGCGCAAATCCTGTTCCGAAACCTTCGGATGATCCTTACGCACAGCTTCGAGGGCCTCGTCGAATGTCAGAGAAAAGTCCGAACGCACACGCGATGCAATAGCAGCTGACGAATCGGATTCAAGCCACACGGGGTGGACAGCATTCGGAGCTGCAGCAACGTGGGACGGATTTTTACCCATCCACCAGGTTGCTCCCGCAAGAACAGCGGCAAGGATTGCCGCGCTTAGAATTCGACTTCGGTTCATGGTAATGCGATTATGAGTGAAACAAACAATGCATAAAGATAATAAAAAAGCTTCGGACATGCAAAGGCACGCCCGAATATTTTAGATTATTTTAGTGTCGTAAACTAAAATTAAATAATTCCGGTCTTATTGTCTGGCGAATGAACTCTCGATAGCCTGAATGTCCTGTATTAGCTTCTTTTCCACGCTCAGGCGCTCCTCGATTTCCTTGCAGCCGTAGATCACGGTAGCATGCGAGCGCGACAGCCTGTTGCCGATAGTCGTTGTAGACATCTTGCCTATTTTCTTTGCCAGATACATCAGCACCTGCCGAGGGTCGGAGATTTCACGCCGGCGGGTCTTGGTGAAGAGCAGATCGGCATCTATATCGTAATGCGTTGCCACAGCCTGGGCAATCATTTCGAAGTTCACCTGTCTGCGAGGCATCTTCACGGCATTGGCAAGCACCGCACGCGCCATATCCACGTTTATATCCCGGTTCAACACGGTGGCATGAGCCAGCAGCGACACAACGATGCCTTCCAGTTCGCGAATGCTGTCCGTCACGTTTACAGCAATGAATTCCAGCACATCATCAGGCAAAGATAGTCCGTCCTGTGCGGCTTTCTGGCGCAGAACATCCCGGCGGAGCTCAATGTCAGGCTTATCGAGCGCCACGGACATACCCCACTTGAATCGCGAGAGCAGGCGGGCCTCAAGACCATCCATCTCGGCAGGAGCGCAGTCGCTGGACATTATGATCTGCTTATTGTTCTGATGCAGATGGTTGAATATGTGGAAGAAGGTATTCTGTGTAGCCGGCTTGTTGCGTAGATCCTGAACGTCGTCGATTATCAACGTGTCAATCTGTTGATAGAAATGGAAAAAGCTGTTGATTTCGCCTTTCGCTCTGGCCGCGGTAAACTGGCTCTCGAACAGTCGTGCCGTCACATAAAGCACGCGGCTCTCGGGGTTATGCTCCTTGAGACGTATGCCGATAGCCTGTATAAGATGAGTCTTGCCGACACCGGTCGGACCGAACACAAACAGCGGATTGAACGTCTTTACCGAAGGATTATCGGCAATGGATTCGCCTATGGAACCCGCGATTTTATTGCTGTTCGAGAGGCAATAGTTCTCGAAGGTATATCGGGGATTCAGATGCGATTCTACCTGGTGGTTGTCTTTTGCCTTGAATGGATTGGCCACCTGGGCCGTGCTCTGCTGCATTATCACAGGCGAAGGCGCGGCCGACTTCATTTTTATCGTCGACGCATTGTCATTCTTTACCGTATGATATACGTAGTAAAGCTGCACCCCGGGTCCGTAGACTTTGTTGATACCCGATTTCAGTACTTTCAGAAAACGTTCCTCAAGCTGGTCGGCGAAATAGCTGGAATTGACAAGGAGCTCCAGCACGCCGTTTTCGAACTTCACGGAAGTGATGTCCCGAAACCAGGTGTCGTATTGTATCGGCTCGATAAGGTCGCGTATATAGGCGCAACATTCGGCCCAGAGCTCTGTGTGGGTGCGTGGCATAGGTTTTGGAAGAAGAGGGGGCTAAAAGAATAGCGCTGTCCCGGAGGAGAGCGAGGAGAGAATTAGGGGTTAAGAAATTAATAATGATATCAGAGGCATATTCGCCTTTCGACAATGCAAAATTGGTCTAAAAAAAGTTCAAAAACAAACGCTATTTTTTTTGCTTTTTCTGAAAATATTGCAAGTATTTTGATTTCAGCCTATTAAGAATCCTGGGCCCGGAGCCGCCCTGTATTTTGAGCTGTTCAGGTGTATAAGTCTATAACACAGCGACATACGTCAATGTGCCGATGTTCCACGTTTGCGGCTTGCCCCGAAAGATTGCCCCTTTCAGTGTGTATGGCAGTGTTTTTAGACGTGAAACATACAAAATAGATAACCCCATCATTGTTTATACACTGTCTAAATAGCCCCTTTGGTATAAAAAAGTGGGAGGCCATGCCGAAGCTTTGCCTCCCCTTTGATTTATCCCTTATCCTTAACGCAGACGATCGTAGCTCGTAAGCAGTTTATGATCTTTTTTCATGCCACGGTAAGCAAGAACGGCACACACGAGTGCGCATACCAGCAGGAGCACACCGCCGGTCCAAATCACATGCGCGTCAGGCATACCCACAAAAAGAAGAAAACCGAACGACACAATCGACGCGCATATGAGCACCATCGAAGCCAAGGTCACCTTCATCTGTTGCTTAAGATTCTTGAACATGAAAATTCCGAGGAAAAGCAGCACGGCGATGACGATATTGAGAATCATATACACGGGTGCATCCTTTACAAAAACGGGCGTGAATGAGTCAGCTCCTGCGGCAGCCTCTGCCGAAGCGAACGGCGTAAGGCAGAAGAGAATCATGAATCCTACAGCCAGAAGCAGGAACAGGGTTTGAATGCGTTGTATTACCATAGTAGTTTATTTTGTTTTGGAATTAAAATATCAGAAAACCAAGCGCCCCGGCGGCTACGATCACCCAAATGGGATGGATCTTTGTAAACATTACAGCGCAGAGCGATGCGCCGGCAATCCCGATGCTCTTTAGTATGTCGGGCGACGTCTCGCCGAAGTTTGCCTTGTTCATCAGCAGGAGGGCAGCCGAAGCTATAAGACCGACAACCACCGGACGTAGCCCCGCGAAAATGCCGCGGATAGCCGCGCTGTCGTGATGCCGGGCCACGTAATGACCGGCGTAGAGCACAAGGAGGAACGGAGGAAGCACTACCGCCAGCGTACACAATACCGACCCGAGTATGCCCCATATCGGCGAAGCAAACATGCCCGACGGATCGTTCGTCACGGCCACATAGCCTATATACGTAGCGGAGTTGATGCCGATTGGCCCCGGAGTCATCTGGGATATGGCCACGATATCCGTAAACATCCGTTCCGTGATCCACCCCGGTGTCACTATCTCGTTTTCAATCAGCGCAAGCATGGCATAGCCGCCGCCGAACCCGAATAGTCCTATCTTGAGATAGCTCCATATCAGACGCAGAAAAATCATTTGCTTGCGTCCTCCTTGCCGCTTTTACTTGACTCCAGAGCGATGATGCCACGCGTGGTAAGATACCACCCGCAGAGCCCTCCGAGAGTTATGTAGAGAATAGGATTGGACACCACAGGTAGCTTACTCCATATCAGCAGCGCAACGACGGCCGGAATCCAGCACGTCTTCCAGCCTATGCCCGATGCTTTGGCCGAGCTTATCACAGGTGCCACGATTAGAGCCACGACAGCCGGTCGGATGCCTTTGAAAATTGCTGTAAGAACCGGATTGGACGTTATCGTCTCCGGAGTCAGGAACATGGCTATCGCCAGAATTATGAGGAACGAAGGCATGATCGTGCCGAGTGCTGCGGCAATCGAACCACGGAGTCCGCGTAGTTTGTCGCCCACGACCACGGATATATTCACCGCAAGTATTCCCGGCATTGACTGAGCCACGGCCAGCAGATCCAGAAAATCCCTCTTGTCCAGCCAGTGGTGCTTGTCCACGATTTCTCGCTCGATAATACTTATCATTGCCCAGCCTCCGCCGAAGGTGAAGGCTCCGATTTTGAAAAAAGTTCCGAAGAGAGTCCTGAGTTGGCTCCCCTTGGCTTTTGATTCGCTTTTCATCATTCAAATTCTACAATTGTGATTCCGGCACCACCCAGTCGCACATCCTCGTCATGGAAGGATCGTACCGCATCTACACTCTGAAGATAATTTCGAATATATTGTCGCAGGGCACCCGTCCCCGTGCCATGCAGTATCCGTACACGACTCGCATTGAATTGTATCGCATCGTCGATAAAGTACATCACGGCCTGCACAGCCTCGTCCACACGCATTCCGCGCACGTCGATCTCCTGCTTGAAATTCAGCTGCCTTTCCCTGCTCATTTCAGCGGTAGCCTTCGAAAGATATGACGCGCCGGAACCTTCGCCCGGTCGTCTCGTCGGTTCGGAGGCTTTACGGATAGTGCGCTTAAGGCGGTCCAGCTTAACCCTTGTTTTAAGTTGGCCGAACACCACCGTAGCCGTCTTGCCTGAAATCTCGCTTATCGTGCCCACGGCATTGGACCCGTCCATTGTCACATTGTCTCCGGTTTTTAGTGGCTCTACATCCTGCGTCTTTTGTGGTGCGGCCTGTTTCTGGCCGCGTTTTCCGGTCTTGCGTCTTGCCTTTTCCAACAGGGGATGCGAGTCCGTCTGCGCCTCGTCGCCGTTTTGCAGATCCTTCTTCTCGCATTCAAGTCGCTTGCGTAGTTCGGCAGTGCGTTCCTTCGCGGCCTGAGCCTCACGGATCTCGCGTATCGTATTCTCGATTGCGGCATTGGAGCCCTCGAGAATCTTCCTTGCCTCCTCGCGAGCCTCGCCTATGATCTCGCGTCGCTTGGCGCGTAAGGTCTCCGCATCATCGGCATAGCGCCCGATAAGTTCGTCAAGGTGCTTCTCCTTATTGTGGATGTCGCGGCGCTTGTTCTCCCAGTAGCGTCTGTCGCGCGCTATGTCAAGAAGGTATTTGTCAAGGTTCACATAATCGCTGCCCACAAGCTCGCGTGCTTCCTGCAGGAGCTCGTCAGGCAGCCCGGTCTTCTTGGCTATTTCCAGCGCGAACGAACTGCCGGGCTGTCCGATCGCAAGCCGGAATGTAGGCAGCATCCGATGACGGTCATATAGCATTGAGCCGTTCACCAGCCCGGGTGTCTCCTCGGCGAATTGCTTCAGGTTGTGATAGTGGGTCGTAACCACCCCCCACATGCCACGCTCATTGAAGGCACGCAGAAGAACCTGAGCTATTGCTCCGCCTATCTGCGGCTCCGTGCCGCCTCCGAACTCATCTATCAGCGCCAGTGTCCGTGAGTTGCCACGCGTCAGGAAGAACTTCATGTTCCGCAGGTGCGAGGAATATGTCGAGAGGTCGTCCTCAATGCTCTGGTCGTCGCCTATGTCTATGAAGATGTTCTCCATGATGCCCATATGCGAGTTGTCGTGCAGGGTAGGGAGCAGCCCGCATTGCATCATATATTGGACTATGGCCACGGTTTTGAGCGTTACGGACTTGCCGCCCGCGTTCGGACCGGAAATGACAAGTATGCGTTCGCCGGGCGATCGAAGCGTAATGTCGAGAGGAACTATCTCCTTGCCCTGACGCTTCAGCGACAGTTCCAGCACCGGATGGCATGCATGATACCACTCCAGCTCCGGAGTGCCCTGGATATGAGGGAGCGTTCCGCCCGTAGTGTTTGCGAAACGCGCCTTCGCGTGTATGAAATCGAACGTCGCCAGGCAGCGCAATCCCTGCTCGCGGATGTCGTCAGCATGAGGTCTTATCGTATCGGCCAGTGAGGTCAGGATGCGCACTATCTCGTGCCGTTCCTCTATGCGCAGTTCGCGCAGACGGTTGTTCGCCTCAACGACAGCTGCCGGTTCTATGTAAAATGTCTTGCCCGATGCCGACTCGTCATGGGTGATGCCGGGAATCTTTCGCTTGTGCATCGGTGCCACCGGAATCACAAGTCGTCCGTCACGCACCGAGGGCGTCGTATCTGCCTCAAGATAGCCCTCGCTCACAGCTTGCGAAATCACACGCCTCATGGCGCCCGCCACAGATGCCGAGGTCGAGGCGATGGAACGTCTGATCTGGGATAGCTCGGCGGAAGCCGAGTCCTTCACCTCCCCGAAGCGATCCAGCACGCGGTCTATTTCGCGAATTATCCCCGGATAAGTATGCACGTCGGCTGCTATACTGTCCAGCACCGGGTATGTGCTCGAACCGTCCTCACCGCGGGCCTCTGCAAAGAAGGCGTCGATGTCTCCAATGGCTCCCAGGGTCGTGCGAAGCTGCAGCAGCTCGCCTTCGGGCATCCATGTGCCCGGCAGTCGCAGTCGACCCAGCTCTTCTCGCAGATCGTAAATTTGGCCCAGAGGGAACCCCGGCCCATCTTCGGAGCCGATTATGGCAGCCATCTCCGCACATCCGCGCAAACGTCGTTCCACGACGGATGCATCGCTCGAGAATACGAGTTCCGACTCCGCACACGAGCGGCCGAGGGCAGATCGACATTCCCCCTCTACCATTTCCCGCACGGCGTCGAAGCCTATTTTATGTTCGAAAGATTCAGGATAAATCATCATGCAAAGATAATAATAAATCAGCGAATGCAGCGCGCTTTTTCTGAAAAGCTCTCAAATGAGGGCCCATTGCCGCCACGTGAGGAATATTTTTGTCCGATGTATGCCCGAATACCGATAATTTTCGCTAATTTTGTAGTCTATTAATGACAATGTACGATTATGGGAATCTTTGATTTTTTCAAAAAAGAAAAGAAAGAAACGCTCGACCGCGGCCTTCAGAAAACTAAAGAAGGGGTTTTCAGCAAACTCAAACGTGCCTTTGCCGGGCGGCGTACTATTGACGATGACTTTCTCGATGAACTTGAGGAAATATTCATTTCCAGTGATGTCGGTGTAGAGACTACGCTCAAGATCATCGACCGCATAAAGGCGCGTGCCGCTTCCGAAAAATATATGAATGTCGAGGAACTCAACGAACTCCTATGCGAGGAGATCACCGACATGCTGGCTGACTCCAAAGGCGGCGACGGATATGAGTTCACTATCCCGGACGGTGCAAAGCGTCCCTACGTTATTATGGTCGTAGGTGTCAATGGAGTTGGCAAGACCACGACAATCGGCAAGCTTGCACATCAGTATCGCACCGCCGGCTATAAGGTCGTGCTCGGAGCCGCCGATACATTCCGTGCCGCCGCCATCGAGCAGCTCGAGGAGTGGGCCCGTCGTGCAGATGTTCCCATCGTCAAGCAACAGCTTGGCTCGGATGCTGCAGCCGTTGCTTTCGACACACTCACTTCCGCTGTCGCCCAGGGTGCCGACGTCGTTATTATTGACACCGCCGGCCGACTACACAATAAGGTGGGACTCATGAACGAGCTCACCAAGATACAGCGCTCCTCCGAAAAGGTTTTGGGCAAGACGCCAGATGAAGTCCTCCTCGTCCTCGACGGATCTACGGGGCAGAACGCGTTCGAACAGGCCCGTCAGTTCTCTGCCGCTACGCGCGTCACCGATTTGGCTGTCACAAAGCTCGACGGCACTGCGCGTGGTGGTGTGGTAATCGGCATCAGCGATCAGTTCAATATCCCCGTGAAGTATATCGGTCTCGGCGAGGGAATCAACGATCTTCAGATGTTCAACAAGCGTGAGTTCGTGAAGTCTCTTTTCGCTGCTAAACTCGACAAGTGATGACCGCTGCTCATCGGAATACAGCGCGGCGCGTGAATATTATCACCATGGGCTGTGCCAAGAATCTTGTGGACTCCGAGCGCCTGGCCCGGATGTTCCGCGAGGCTGGCATTGATGTCGTTTTTGACGCCGATGGTTTCTCCGGAGGCGACGTCGTCATAAACACCTGTGGATTCATCGGTGATGCCAAGGAAGAATCCATCGAAATGATTCTGAATGCCGCTGCCTCCAAGGAAGCCGGTGGCATCGGACGGATATTTGTTATGGGCTGTCTCTCCGAACGCTACCGGTCCGAACTCCCATCCGAGATTCCGGAAGTCGACGCATGGTTCGGAAAATTTGATTGGCCCGGAATTGTAAAGGCGATTTCGCCCGGCCTTGAGCAGCATGTGCATCCTTGGGAGCGTGTCTTGTCCAAGGCCCCTCATAGTGCCTTCATAAAGATTGCCGAAGGCTGCAATCGCTACTGTGCTTATTGTGCCATCCCGCTCATTACAGGGCGTTATCGCTCGCGTGCTCCCGAGGAAATTCTTGAGGAAGTACGTTCGCTTGCCGCTTCCGGAACCAAAGATTTCAATATCATAGCTCAGGATCTCAGTGACTACGGACGCGATATCGCTGAAGGACGGCGTTCGTTGCTCGCGCAGTTGATAGAGGACATGTCCGCCATTCCCGGCGTGGAGATGATCAGGCTCCATTATGCATATCCTGCCGATTTCCCTTATGATATTCTGCCCGTTATGGCTGCCAATCCCAAGGTCTGCCGTTATCTCGATATAGCTTTACAGCACATCAGCGATCCCGTGCTCGAGAATATGCGCCGTCACATTGACGGCAAAGCCACGCGCGAACTCCTCGCACGCATCCGTCGCGAGGTGCCCGGAATACACATCCGCACCACTCTCATGACTGGTTTCCCCGGCGAAGGACCCGAGCAGTTCCGCGAGCTTTGCGACTTTGTGCGCGAACAGCTTTTCGAGCGTATGGGAGCCTTCGCATACTGCGAGGAAGATGATACTTTCGCTGCGCGTAATTTGGAGGACTCAATCCCCGATGAGGTGAAGCAAAGTCGATTGGACGAAATAATGGCCATTCAGCAGGAGATCTCGCTCGAACTGAACCGTAAGAAGATCGGAAGCGTGATGCGTGCTATAATCGACGGCGAGACCGATGAGTACTATCTCGGTCGCACCGAGTTCGATTCTCCTGAGGTTGATCCGGGTGTACTTATTGCCAAATCACGTGTCCTCAAGCCCGGAGACATTGTCAATGTACGCATCACCGATGCTGAAGCCTACGACCTGTATGCCGAACTTGACGAATGAGCTTGCGGATAAAATAGCGCTTGGGCGTGCGTTCGCTTTTGTACGTATGCCCGGTGTTGGCTCTTGCTTTTTCGACAATCCTGTTTTTGGTCCCGCACCGGAGGTGGGGCCTTATTTTCGCATCAGTCTTTGGGATAAAGGTGAAAAAGGTTTTCGGGCCGTATCTCGAGCAGAGTATCTTGCCTCCTTGCGCGAACTCATTAAGGAGCTCTCGCCTGATATGCCCAAAGTCGTTTTTTCGCGCACCATTCAGGGCCGTATCCGTTCCTCCGAGCTTGCTCCGCGTATCACGGAGTTTTTCGATTCTTTTCCGGAAGCACTTGCCTTCGTGTTCTATCATCCGGAGACAGGCCTGTGGTTTGGTGCAACACCCGAATTGCTCTTGGCCGATGATGGTGCGGGACGCCTCTCCACAATGGCCCTTGCCGGCACTCGGCCTTCGGGGACAAGCGGACCGTGGGATGACAAGAACATGCGTGAGCACGCCTACGTAATTGATTACATTGTCGAGATCCTGTCTTCGGCAGGCGCCACCGACTTAAGTGTAAGTTCCACTCGAACGATGCCTTACGGTCCTGTCGAACATCTGTTCACTCCCATCTCGGCACGAATCGGCAAAACAGACTTCTCGGAAATAGTCGCTGAACTAAGTCCCACTCCTGCTCTGTGTGGCTTTCCCCGCGACAAAGCTCGTGCTGCTATCGCTCGCCACGAATCGCATAGCCGCGGATGTTATGGCTCCCACTTCGAATTCCGCATGCCGGGATCTGATGTCCGCATGGCGTATGTGAATCTTCGTTGTGCCCATGTCGATAGCATGGGGCTCTGGACCGCCTTTGTCGGTGGCGGTATTGTTGCCGGATCCGTTCCCGAGGATGAATGGGAGGAAACCAGCCGGAAAGCTTCCCGCCTTGTTAAGATCCTTGGTCGGGAATAAGACCTCAGGATAAGCCCTTAACGATCGATTTGGCCGCTGTCTCGGGTGCATTCTGAGGTCCGAGTATTCTGCGTATTTCAGAATAGCCCTCAAGCTGTTTTTCGCGTGCGTCCGATTCAAGACGCAATAGCTTGGCCAGCTCCTCGCTTGCGCGCTCCGGCGTGCAGTTGTGCAGCAGCAGCTCCGGAATGATCTCACGGTCGGCAATAAGATTGGGAAGCGTCACGTACTTCACGTGCAATATCTTCTCCATTAGCTTATATGCAACCTTGGAGCCGTTCGAGCGATACATTGCAACCTGCGGCACCCCACATAGTGCAGCCTCCAGTGTCGCTGTTCCCGACGTGACAAGCGCACCGCGGCAATGAGCGAAAATCCTTGGTGCCTCTTCGCGCAGAACTGGAATCTCGCGGCCGCCCAAAAGTGAGGCATAATACTCGTCGTCTATGCCCGGAGCTCCGATTATGATTCCCTTATACTGCGTGAAACGATCCATGGTTTCAAGCATCACTTTAAGGTTCGCCCGGATTTCCCCCTTACGGCTACCGGGCAGAAGTGCAACAAGCGGACGGTTGGGACGCAAGCGATATTTCAGTAGGAATTCTTCGTGACTAATCGCCTGTCCGCGTTCGCGGTCTGTTTCCTCTACGGAAGGGTTGCCGGCATATACAAGCTGACCTTCACGCACCGACCCTACGCCCTTGTAAAATTCATTCTCAAAGGGAAATATAGTGAATATTTTCGAGCAAAGCTTAAGAATGGTTTTAGCCCTCCATTCTTTCCATGCCCATACTTTCGGCGGAATATAGTAGAAGATGGGTATGCCGAGCTTCGTTGCTTCTTTAGCCACGCGGAGATTGAAGCTGGGATAATCAATGAGTATCAGTGCATCAGGCTTGGAGAGCTTCAGCTCCTGCTGTGCCCGCGAAAGATTCCGGCGCACATCCCCCAGGTGTCGCAATACTTCCGAAAAGCCCATATAGGCCATTTCACGGATATGAACTATAGGGGCCGTATGAGCTTGTTCGGCCATTTTGTCACCGCCGAAGAACATGAACAAAGCATCCCTGTCTGCATTTTGCAGTGCCTTCATCAGCGCTGACCCATGGAGGTCTCCGGAGGCTTCGCCGGCAATTAGAAAGTATCTCATTGCATTTGATCTGTTGTTAGAATTGATACACCCTCGATGTCGCCCAGTCTCCTGCGGAGCTCGTCAGCGTGGTCGGCGCGTATCCGCAGCTTCATGCTGCACACGTTGTCAAATTTCTGTTCGATCACAATGGCCTCGCCTCCTTTTGCAAGGCGCATCACGCCCTCCATGCTTAGATAGGGATAGGTGAAACTGATGTCTTCCATGTCGTGGAGCTCAATGATTTCGCCGGCCTCTATGGCCTCTCTGGCAGCCTCACGATAAGCTACGATCAGCCCTGATGTTCCTAACTTGATGCCACCGAAATAGCGTACTACCGCGATGGCAACGTTAGTCAGGTTGAACGAATTGATCTGTCCGAGAATAGGCTTCCCTGCGGTTCCCGATGGCTCGCCGTTGTCGCTCGATAAAAATTCGCTCCGCGCAGAGCCTATCATGTAGGCCCAGCACACATGTCGCGCATCGAAGTATTTTTTCTGGACTGCACCTATGAAGGCTTTGGCCTCTGCAGCGCTCCCGACGGGTGTTGCAAATGCCATGAACTTGCTCATCTTTTCCTTGTAGATTCCTTCGCTTGGACCTGCAAGTGTGTAATAGGTGTCGGCCATGGATGGAGTTCAGATTACTTCAAGATCGCTTTCAAGACGCTGGCGTACAACTTCGTACATCATCACGCCGGCTGCAACGCTCACGTTTAGAGAACCGATCTTTCCGAACATGGGAATAGCCACCGGCGTATCGCAGAGCGCGAGAACCTCCTTGGAGATACCAACATCTTCCGCACCCATAACGATGGCTACAGGCGTTGTATAATTCCCTTTGGTGTAGTTCTCGTTGGATTTTTCCGTGGCGGCAACGATCTGATATCCCGAGTCCTTGAGATATTCCACAGCATCCCGCAGACTGTCCTCGCGGCACACTGGGATATGGAGCAATGCACCGGCTGATGTTTTGACCGCATCGGCGCCCACGCTCACTGACCCGCGGCGGGGGATAATGATGGCGTTCACTCCGCAGCATTCTGCGGTACGTGCTATCGCGCCGAAATTACGGACGTCCGTCAGCCCGTCCAGCACAAGCACAAACGGCAGGATACCTTCCTCATAGAGATTCGAGACTACGTCCGACAACCGGTGATAGTCTATGGCGGCAAGCTGAGCCACAACGCCCTGGTGGTTCTTGCGGGTGATTCTGTTGATTTTTTCAACCGGAACCCGCTGAACCGGCACACCGTGCGAGCGGGCAAGCTGTGTCAGTCTGATGGCAAGATCGCCGTGAAGATCTTTTTTCAGAAGAATCTTATCTATCGTTTTTCCGGCTTCGATGGCTTCTATCACAGAGTGTAGCCCGAAGATATAATCGTTTACGTCCATTTTATTTCAGATGTTTCTTGTTATGCTTTAGCTTTCTTTAGAAGTGCACGCGCATTCGCAAGGGCTGCCGGATCATCGCTTGAACCGCTGAGCATAAGGGCTAATTCAGGTGCGCGCTCGGCTTCCGAGAGGGCCCGTATATGCGTATGCGTGGCCTCTTCATCGTCCTCTTTGTAGACTTTGAAATGTCGGTGTCCATGAGCGGCCACCCCGGGAAGATGCGTGATGGTGATGACCTGGATTTTCCGGCCTATGCTGCTCATCATCTCCGCCATGCGTTGTGCTATATCTCCCGATACTCCCGTGTCTACTTCGTCAAAGATAATAGACGGCAGTTCCATCCGTTCCGCAACTATGCTCTTTATGCACAGCATGAGACGTGAGATTTCTCCGCCGGAAGCTGTCGACCCCACAGGCGTCAGTGCCTGATTCTTGTTGAAGGCAAATAGAAAGTCAAGGCGGTCGCATCCCGTCGGCCCCAGTTTGTCCTTGGTCAGCGCAACCTCACATCGAAGGTTTGGCATTCCAAGCGGTATGGCGCGCGTCTTCAGCAGCTCGGCAAAGTCAGCTGAGGTTGCTGCTCGTGCTTCGCTTAGCTTCTGCGCAAGCATCATGGCCTCCTTCTTTGCCCGCCTTGCCTTGTTCTCAAGCTCTGACAATACGTCTTCGCTGTTGTTCAGCTCTTTAAGCTGTTCGCCGAGGCGGTCGCGTAGCTCTATAAGTGCGTCGCATGTGTCCACATGATGTTTCATCTCAAGCGAATACAACTCGGATAGTCGTTCCTCGACCTCAACAAGTCGTGCGGGATCTGCCTGCAACGAATTCTCGAACTCCTGCAGCGAATCGGCAATGTCGCGGAGCTCTATACGCGCTGACTGCAGACGTTCGGCCAGGGCACGCAGCCCTCCTTCATGCGAATCATTGTCCTCCTCTGATGTTTCTCCAACACCCGACGCCAATGTCTCGCAAGCTGAGGCTGCCTCGCTCAATTGTGCAAGTGCACTGCCCGGACGTCCCGAAAGAGGCTCTGTCACTGCGGATACCCGTGCCTTTATCTCTGTGATATTGCTTAGGATGTCGCGCTCTCGCTCCAGACTTTCTTGCTCGCCGGGCCGGAGTTTCATTTCCGAAAGCTTCTCATACTGATACTGCAGATATTCGGCATCACTTTGGCTACGCCGGATGCTTTCACGGGTATCCGTATAAGCCTTCAGTGCAATTCGATATGCATGGTATGCCTTGCGATACTCTTCGAGTAGAGGCGCATTTCCACCTAAGGAATCTATTATCCGCAGCTGATAATCAGGATCGGAAATTAGTAGATTCTGATGCTGGGAGTGAATGTCCACAAGCCGCATCGCCACATCGCGCAGTGTGGCGAGCGATACGGGTGTGTCGTTGATGAAAGCTCTTGAGCGCCCTCCGGGCGAAAGCTCGCGTCGCAGGATGCATTCTCCGGGAATCATGTCCAGATCAGCATCTTTCAATATCCGTTCGATTGTCCCGTGGCCGTCAATACCGAATGTCGCTTCGATTACGGATTTGGAACCCGAATCGCGCACCGCCTTCATGTCGGCACGGCCTCCGAGCAGGAGGCCGAGAGCTCCGAGGATTATCGACTTGCCCGCACCCGTTTCACCGGTTATGATGTTTAGTCCGCGTGCAAACTCAATGTCTATCTTGGAGATAAGTGCGTAGTTGGATATGTGAAGGCTGCTTATCATCTCTCTTCCGCTCCTTTCTTCAGTTGCTCAAGACGGCTTGTCTCTGTGGGATATATTGGCTCCAGAAGATTATAGACAGAACTGCGTTCCGTTGCAGGAGCCTTTGAATACAGATTCACAAGCTCATCGAGCTTCGCATCCTTGAACATCGACAAGGCCACGCTCATGGGCGCCTTGGAATGTATATCGGCGATAGTTTGCAGTGATTCGGTTATGCTTGCGCGTCCTTTATCCGGGCTCTGAACCATTTCGTCGAGCCCTTTGCGGTGATACTTGTAGAGCAGGTCACGGATACCTGT
This sequence comes from uncultured Porphyromonadaceae bacterium, assembly GCA_947175605.1. GTDB lineage: Bacteria > Bacteroidota > Bacteroidia > Bacteroidales > Muribaculaceae > CAG-873. Next base: position 32,883 of record CAMWNH010000006.1, on the reverse strand, counting down.
TGTGCTCGGATCTGTAAGCGACGATAGCACGGCGGCACGGTTCTTGGTATCCTCGAACGCTTTCCATCCGCTTTCACCCGAACTCTGACCTTGCTGCACTATTGTGGCGAGTCGCTCGTAATATTCATCCCCTCCATGAAGCTGGAAGGAATCGCAATCCATCGCAATTATCAGATATGCATAGAAATTCAGGATTCCCGTAAGCTGACTTTCCCAGTTTTGAGGCGAGAATATCAGAGGCTCGTTTTCCTGATATCCGAAATCCAGCTTCGTGTCCTTGAAGTTTATCAGCGTTGTTGTGTAAGAAGCGTTGTAGGTAGGGCGCAGAGCCTGAATCTGCAGGTCGCCGGTCATTCGCTCATCGTTGTATTCCTTGATGGTGAAGAACAGCGTGCAGTCTATTTTTTCGTTGGCCGAAAACTGCATGTTCGTGAACACCGTGGTGTTCATGTACTCGGAAATGGCCTGCTGCAAAGTCTCGAAAACGGATTTGCTCGAACCGTTTATCTGGTCAGCATTTACCGTCACCTTGCAATTAAGTTCCTGGGCTCTCGCCGGCATAATACCGGCGGCCAGAAGGGTTATGAGTGTGATTATAAAGTGTTTCATAGAGTAGGGGAGAGATTGATTTGATACACCGGCCTATATTAGAGCGACAGGATGGCCTCGAGAATATCGGATGCAACGGCTGTCTTGCTTTTCAACGGAAAACTTTCCGGAGCTCGACCCTCGCGGAAAAGCAGAGTCACCTTATTCGTATCCGTACCGAAGCCCGCGCCTTTGTCTGCAAGTGAGTTTACCACGATCATATCAAGATTCTTGCGTGAAAGCTTCTCGCCGCCATTTTCAAGAGCGTGATCCGTTTCGAGCGCAAAGCCCACGAGCTTTTGCCCGTCTCGTTTTTCCGCGCCTAAAGCTGCCGCGATGTCCGGATTCTTTATCAGCTCGATATTGTCGATGCCCTCATGTTCGCGCTTGATTTTATGGTCATGCGGATTGGCCGGACGATAGTCCGCGACTGCAGCCGCCATAATGGCGATGTCGGAGTCCTTGAAGGCCTCCTTGCATGCTGCAAGCATCTCGAGCGCTGACTCTACTTTGACGACTTTGATTCCCGGAGTACGAGCCTCAATAGCAACCGGACCGCTCACCAATATCACTTCCGCACCGCGGGAGGCTGCTTCCTCGGCCAAGGCATAGCCCATCTTGCCCGTGGAAAAATTGCCGATATATCGCACAGGATCAATGCGCTCGATGGTAGGCCCGGCCGTTATCATTACCCGTTTACCTCTTAGCGAGCTTCCTTTTGCGAAAAAGCGGTCAAGCACTTCCACGATCTTTTCAGGCTCTTCCATTCGGCCCTTTCCCGTGAGGTGGCTTGCAAGTTCGCCCGATGCTGCTTCGATTATGTGATTGCCATAACTCCGCAAGAGCTCGAGATTGCGTGTGGTCGAGGGGTGAGCCATCATGTCCAGATCCATTGCCGGCGCAATGAATACCGGAGCCTTGGCGGAGAGATAAGTCGTAATGAGCATATTGTCGGCTACACCGTTCGCCATCTTGGCTATGGACGAAGCCGTGGCGGGAGCCACGACCATCGCATCAGCCCAGAGGCCCAGATCCACATGCGAATGCCATTCTCCCGTATTGGCGCTGAAAAATTCGCTCACCACAGGCTTGCCGGACAGAGCCGACAATGTCACCGGCGTGATGAACTCCTTGCCGTTCGGCGTGATGACAACCTGAACTTCCGCTCCGGCCTTTATCAACAAACGGAGAAGCATCACCGACTTATATGCGGCGATGCCTCCTGTTATTCCAAGTATGATGTGCTTGCCTTTTAGATTGGCGCTCATTGGCTTGTTATCAGTTTTTTATACGTTTTATAATGCGGGTAAAGGCATTCTTTGTGTTTTGAGGAAAATCGCCTCCTAAAATCCAGCCGTAATAGCCGCGGTCCTTGGCGAGTACTTCCTCCGCAAGCTTGCCCTTGTATTTTCCGAAGTTTATGACCTCGCGATGCTGATCATCGTATATCAGTCGTCCTGCAAGGTCCACGTTACGGTTCGCGCTTGCAAACTCCGACAACTCCTCCACCGTGTCCGGAAGGTCATCATATTTTTCAAGCTGAGCCTTCAGCACCTCGAGCGTGGCGCGAGTATCGGCGTTGGCGCTATGTGCTTCCGTCAGGTCGCGGTCGCAGTAGTAACGGTAGGCGGCGACAAGTGTTCGCGGCTCCTTCTTGTGGTAGATGGTCTGCACGTCGATGAAATTGGCCTCAGATATGTCGAACGCTATTTTCGCGCGCTGGAACTCCTGGTCGAGCAGCGGAATGTCGAAGCGGTTGGAATTGAATCCTGCTATGTCGCATCCGCGGATAAGTTCGGCCAAAGAGGCCGCGATCTGTCTGAATGTAGGTTCATTGGCCACATCCTCGTCAGTAATGTGATGCACAGCGGTAGCCTCTGCAGGAATAGGCATCTCGGGATTGATGCGTCGAGTCTTTTCGATTTCCGATCCGTCAGGCATAACCTTGATCAGGGAAATCTCAACGATGCGGTCATGGGTGATATTTGTCCCGGTTGTCTCCAGATCAAAAAATACGATTGGACGTGTGAGCTTTAGTCGCATCTCTACCTCGCTTTAAAATTCGCCTACGGTCATGGGCATCAGAAGCATGACCAATTCGGTGCCTTCAGTTTCCTCGCCCGGACGGAACATACCGGGCCGGCCGGCATCCCCGAGGTTCACGATTACTTCCGAGCCTTTGAGCGTGTTCAGGATCTCGAGAAGGAACGACGCGCTGAATCCGATAGTCAGTTCAGAGCCGGTGAAGGAACACGGCACCTGCTCGCGGGCACTGGTGCAGAGTGCCGGATCGTTGCTCTTCAGGAGGATACACTCAGGAGTGATGCGGAACTTCTCGAGTCCGCCTTCGACCTCAACGAAAATGGCCACACGGCGCACAGCGTTGATGAGTGCGGTACGGTCCACGGTGAGCACAAGCGTGTTGTTGCGGGGGATAACGCGATTGTAATCAGGGTAGTTACCGTTCAGGAAAGTGCATTCGAAGGTGAAGTTGGGCGTTTCGATCCGTGCCGAGCGGGATGTCATGGTCACGGACAGAAGCTGCTCCTTCGAAAATACATTCTTGATCACCGTGGCAGGCTTTGTCGGCACGATGCACGAGGCCGTCACCCCGGGAGCAGTACGGCTGTCTATGTAGCGAACCAGCTTGCGCGTATCGGTTGCTACATAAGTGATTGCTTCCGGCTTGATGTCAAGGTAAACGCCCTGCATTACTGCACGATATTCGTCCGTCGACACGGCAAACATTGTATTCTCAAGACCGGTCAGGAAGTTTTCGGTAGGCACCGTGAACTTCACGGGCTCGCTTTCCGATGCAGGAGCCCGGAACTCGGGATATTGGTCCGCAGGCTGCCCGACGAAACCGTAATGGCCGGCGGAATAGGTCAGCTGAACTTCAAGCGTATCCTCGTTGATGTCCACTTCCACACCCTGATCAGGCATCTCCTTGAGGAGTTCAACAAGGCGGCGTGCACCGAGGCATATCCGGCCTGCGCCACGTGCATCTTGAACCTCAACACGGGCAGTAAGTGCATTTTCGGCATCCGAGCCGGTGATTGTCAGGATGTTCCCATCAAGACTCAGCAGGAAGTTGTCGAGGATGGAGAGAGCGTTCTTGCTGTTGATAACCTTGCTCACAGCCGATGTAGCGCTGTAGAGAACCTTACTGGATACGTTGAATTTCATATGTAGTCTGAGTGTTTATTTTCTGCGTTTGTGATTGCATGGCATATCAGAGTACAAATATACAAAAATTTTGCACTCCTTGCCAAATCCTCACCCTAAAAAAATCAAAATATTTACGAGGACGACACTTTCAATCTCAGCTTAGGCGGATACGGCCGGCGGCGGTTGTGATTTTTCCTTCTGATTTGAGTAGTTCAAGGGCGGTGCGGAATGCGCTGTCGACGTTGGTGCCGCGGCGTGTGAAGCCGAATTTTTTGGATGCCACAAGCATCAGACTGTCCTCATCCATGGCAAGCTGTTCGGCCAGCGTGTCGCAGATGGCGTTCTTGATTTCAATCATGGGTATTTCCGTGATGTCACGGCCGGAATTAGGACGATACGACTTGTAGTCGCGGCTGGCGGATGCATCAAGCCACAACGCTCCCGTGCTGTCGCGATAGAAGAGTTTCTGATGGGGACTGAGCGTTTTCTGCAGAGTGGCAGTGACACGGCTTACACCCCTTATCGCACATACGCGTCTGCAAAGTTGGATAAACGTAATGGGCTGTTCTACAGCAATTATTTCTCGCATCAGTTCGTCATCTCTCAAGGCAGAGGCCTGACGGCCGCTGATTTCGCAGCAGACGTATTCGCAGGCGTTATCGCCCTTATGTTCAGCCAGTTTCTCCGTGGAGATGTCGAATTTACGCGGTTTAGTTTCTTGCTCTTTTTCGGGTTCGGAATTCAGCTTTTCAACGATTCGTTCAATTACACGGTCGGGGTTGTTGTACCAGTCCACGCTCCACACTCGCATTATCTGCCAGTTCAGTCCCGTAAGAACCGAGGGCTGCACAACTTCGCGGTCGCGGGTTGTGTGCGTGTCACGGTAGCCTTCTCCATCAAGGAGTATGCCAAGGCGATAGCGATCAGGGGTTGCAGGATCACCCACGGCCACATCAACCTTGAATCTCGAACGTCCGATGTTTGTATCCACACGATATCCGAGCGCCCTGAGCTCCTCGGCGATCTGCTCCGCTATGAGTGTGTCGGAGCGCTGTGTGCGCGTTGCGGATGTAGAGGGCAGCGTCTGGGTCTCGGCATATCGCAGGAAGTGCTTGAGGCCTTCCACACCGAGAGCTTTCGAGCGGCTAAGATCTATATCGCTTGACTTAAGCGTGGAGAAAATATACATTTCCTGTCGAGCACGGCTTACGGCTACGTTCAGCCGGCGCTCGCCTCCGGCATTGTTCAGGGGCCCGAAATTCATCGACACTTTACCGTCCTTGTTCGGGCCATATCCAATCGAGAACAGTATCACATCACGTTCATCGCCCTGCACATTTTCGAGATTCTTAACGAAAATGGGCTCGTACATCTGCGTGGCCGCGTCTTGCAGCTCCTTATCGCCATCAAGCCGGTCCTGAAGTAGGTCCTCGATGAGCGCCTGCTGTACAACGCTGAAGGATATTATGCCGATGCTCTGTTTTCGCAATTCGGGATCCCGAAGTCTGCGCACGACTTCCTCGACAATGGCCTCGGCCTCTGCGCGGTTGTTGCGCTTGCCGCCCTTGTCGTAAAAGCCTTCCACGGCCACATGATGCACCTTCGTACTACTGTCGTCGACGGATGGGAAGGTTATCAGAGAACCCTCGTAATATTCATTGTTGGAGAAAGCTATAAGGCTTTCATGACGCGAGCGATAGTGCCATGATAGCTGCAAGGACGGTATTTCAAGCGTACGGCAATCTTCCAGAATGCTCTCCATATCATCTATCGAAGCTTCTTCTGCATCTACATTTGTCGAGGAGAAGAAACTTGTGGGTGGCATCTGTTTGGGGTCTCCAACAACTATCAGGGCCTTGCCTCGGGCAATGGCTCCGACAGCTTCGCTTGTGGGCATCTGCGAGGCTTCGTCGAAAATCACGAGATCGAACATGTCTTCACTCCCGAGACGGATATACTGCGCCACGCTCATCGGACTCATGAGCATGCAAGGGCACAGACGCGGCAAGAGGGTGGGTATCTGGTCGAACAAGTCGCGCAGCGACAGTCCGCGTCCTCCGTTGCTGATGTTGCGGTTGAGCAAGCCTATTTCGCTGCTGCTGTTTATGCCTTCCGTCACTCTCGGCACGCGTGATGCCAGTCGAGCATAAAGTTCTTTTTGTGTCAGGAGTTGGAACTCGTCCGTCATTTTGCGATATGCCTCAACCTTGTCATCGAAAATCATGCCCTCGAAGGTGGCGAGCACGGGCGACTTACTCAATTTATCCTCGATCTTATGACGATATAGAGCCTTGAGGTAAGCATTGCCCACTTCGGAAGCATCGATATCGCCGTTCGTCATCGCATCCGCAACGCATCCGAGACCTTTGGCTTCCAGCTCCTTGGCGTATTCGCACCAATGCAGCCAGTCGCGCAAACGGGCTGTTTGTTCGGGCCATTCGGCCAGTTTATCGATAGCCTGCTTGATTTGCGCGCTGTCCGGTAGTGTGTCTTCCGCGATTTCCTGATCAAAATACTGCGTCATCACTTTACGGACACGTTCGAGTGCCTCATGTTGTTTTTTATAAACCGATAACGAGTCAATCACGGAAGTTACTTCTCCTTCAATGATATACGGATTGAACTGCCTAAGCCGTTTTAGGAAGTTGCGTTTGGCAAAGAAGCGGGGTATAAACCATTTTGAGCATGCTTCACGCCATGAATTATTTAGATCTGCCGGGTCCTCGCTGAAAATATCCTCCTTGTTATTTCGCAAGATCTGATCCCGGAGTTCTTTTGTATGTCGGAGCTCATCTGTTTTTTCGCTTGCTTGCATGAGGTCAGCCCGAGCCGCAGCCATATCGTCCGTCAGCTTTTGCGGATTCATGACTGTTTCGGAGTCGATCATAAGGCCTGCGAGCGGATGCTTAGACGGTTGGCCGACGAGCTTCACTATTGTTTCCACACGGGCTCCGAACATATTCTCAAGTCCCTTGCATCCATCGGAAAGCAGAATCTGATCCACACCCGGTTCGAAGCGGAAATTTGCGAGAGGCTCTGCTTCGATAGTAAGATAGCGCACTATACATTCATAGAGCGAAAGTCCATCGGCTTTGTCGGTATTGTGCAGGGCATTCATATAGGCTATCAGAGTTTTACGCTCGTTGAAAATCTTCTCTGCGAGCGAGTTGAACTCCTCGGGCGACATGATGTGCGCAACCTTTAGGGCTTTCTCGAGTTGTCCAAGGACGTGCCGTTTCGTGGTTTTGTTTGAGTGTAGTTCGAGACAGAATGGATCGAGACCTATCTTGGCCAAGCGCGCCTGTACCACACTTAGTGCCGCCATTTTCTCAGCCACAAACAGGACACGCTTGCCCTGATACAGAGCATTGGCTATAAGGTTGGTAATCGTCTGCGACTTTCCCGTTCCTGGAGGACCATAAAGGATAAATGAATGCCCTTTGCCTCCTTCGATCACGGCTGCCATCTGCGAAGAGTCCACTGCCACGGGAATGGCAGTCTCAGTGGGCGAGACTTTTTCGTCTATGTCTTTGAGATTGTCTGCAAAAGCCTCGGGAGTCCACGTCAGGCGGTTTTCGACCAGACTGTTCACAATCGGATTCCCGCCCAGCATGTCGCGATGGCTGTGTATGTCATTCCACATCAGGAATTTGCTGAACGAGAAAGTGCCCAACAGGCACTCCTCCTCAACGTCCCAGCGCTTCTGATTCTTCAGAGCATCGCGGATCAGGGTGAAGATCAAGTTTACGTCCACACCGCTTTCGTCCGTGGGTAAAGGGTCGAGCCCCTTGAAACTTATATCGAAGTTCTGACGCAGGAATTCGAGAAGCGTAATGTTCAGGGTTATCTCCTCGTCAGTGGTGCGGATGTAGTAATTTCCTTTTTTATAGACCATCTCTACCGGCAGAAGGAGCAGCGGGGCATAGCGCGGGACTTCGCTGTGTTCCGACTCAAACCAACGTAAGGTGCCTATTGTAAGGAAAAGCGAGTTGGCGCCGGTTTCTTCAATTGCGTTGCGTGCAGCACGGTATATATTTTTCAGCACATTCTTTGTTTCCGCTTCCGTGAGATAAGAGTGTAGCAGATGCTGTCGGTTTATGTCCGTGCTTATGAGTTCGCGCAATTCAGGATATAATTTTGAACGAACAAGCCGTTCGCTCGTATCAATCGAAAAATCAATATTCGGTTTTGATGTAATGCAGTATTCCTTTCCGTCCTGAAGGTGATCTTCGATACGGTTTACATCGAAAGAAATAAACTGGATTGCCTTGCGTCGCAGATTGAGATTAAGAAGCGAGTTGCGCAATGAAAAGTCGAGCAGTTTACGTTCCCAGATGTCGTATTTTGTCAGCTGGCGCTGAATATTATCGTTGAGATGAGAGAGATCATACCTGTCGTGCTCCTGCACGTCCACGATGCATGCGTCATGCTCCACTCCGTTCGTCTCGAAAGTCCATGTGCCATCGTTTTCAACCCGTGCGGGAAGCGGCAGGATTCGTTCGAGTCGCGCCCGCTTCACATCCACAAACATTTCGAACCTGCTATGGTCTGCAAGGTCGCGTTCAGCCATTTGTACAGCTGTCTCAAATGATGTGTTTTCCTGTGTGATCTGGGTGCACTCGATAACGAGCATCTCGTTGATACCCCGGGAGCATTTCTTCTCGATGAAGGATGCGTCATCGCATACACTGCAAGAGTAGCAGTCGTCGACAAGCCACACGCCGAGATAGGCATGTCCTTTGCGGAATACGATGACACTATTGATGGACATAGCCTCCAGTGCCGTTGCCATGAGAAGAGTAAGTTCAATGCAATTGCCGATTTTAGAGCTTAATACTCGCTCAGGCATTGTAATCCGCTGACCCACCTCTTCATAACTTGCAGGGACTGAACGATATATGATTCCCAGCGAATGCAATGCGGCGAAAAGCGCAGCAACCTGGGCCCGGACGTCGTTGACATTTCCTTTCTGGTATGCCGTGATTACGGAAGAGCCCGTTATTTTTTTAAGTTCGGCAGCTGTTTTTACAAGTAGGTCGGATATTGCCGGATGGTTAGGCGTGATGAAGGACACCAAAGTTTGCGGAAGAATGTCAGTGCCCAGCCAATGGTCATAAGGCATTAATTCAATTTCATAGCGTTCCTCCAAGACTGGTTCTCCTGCAGCAGTGACAGTCAATGTAAAGTCAGTGACAACACGCTCAGTCAATTCCGCAAGTTTCTGTGCATCCGGCGAAATTTCGAACCGTTCCACACGGATTGTTTCTCCCGGATTTATAGAGGCAATGACAGAGCTGTCATATTTTCTAATATAATCACCTGCACATGTGATCTTTACGTCCGTAAGCGCTTGCTCCGATTCGTTCGTGATTTCAAGCGAACGACATACGGGCATTCTATTATGAAATAGCGCGTAATTGGCAGTTTTGAGGTAGTCGACAGATAATTTGACTGTATTCATGCTGTGGGATTCAAAATCGTTCGTACAAAAGTACTCAAAAAATATGAAATTAAAAGTATGCAATCAATACTTTATTTAAATAAAAAGCCGGGCCTCTTTTCGGAGGTCCGGCGTAGTAAAGGATTTTAAGTTATTTGTTGCGGTATTGTGGTTCCAGTGGTACAGGGAATTTGGAAAATAGAGTCTGCACGGCTTCAGCAATTCCACTCAGGTTTCTGAATTGTCCCTGTCCGTTTTCAAGAATTGTTGCCACGGATGCGGAATAGAGCGGAAGCTTCTTCTGCATATTCACCAGATCCATGGTCAGAACGCCTTCCTTGTAGATTCCGGTAATGACTTGTGCGTTGTTGTATACAGCCGGCCAATAATAGGGACGGGGATACATGAAGTATGGGTAATAGCCATTGTAGTAGGGACCCATGTAGGGTGGAGCGGGAGCCGGCGGGAGCGCAGGGGCAGTCTCGATTTCGCGGTGAACTGTAAGTCCGATATTTATGAGAAGAGGCGAGTTGGGGTCCTCGGTAAATCCACGCTCCACCATCTGCTCGCGTATGGCGGCGGCTATGTTGTAGTATGTGACCATCTGCATCCCCGGGGGAAGCTTGCCTTCAGTCCCCGGCGTGACTATCCGGAATGTATGATATTGCGATAGGTTTGCGTCGTTGTAGGTCTCGCTATTGACCAGTGCGAAGGGCGAGCATGCTGAAAATGATACAGCAGCCGCGATGATAAACATTAGTTTCAGGAAGGCCTTTTTCATAGTCTCGAAGTAGTTGAAAGTTTGTATTTGTTTAATAAACAATGAATGATGCTGAAATGTTTCCGAGTTTTATGACATTCAGGGGCATTATTTCGCGGGATTTACGTAACTTTGCGAAAAATTTCGGAATACAATGGCAAGAAAACGCAAAGAACTTCCCGTGATGGAGGGAGTGGAGATAATTGACGTTGCTGCAGAAGGCAATGCCGTGGCTCGTGTCGATGACATGGTGGTCTTTCTACCTTTCGGAGCACCCGGAGATATCGTGGATGTGAAGATCGATAAGAAGCGACGCACCTACGCCATGGGGCATATTACGAAAATTGTCAGCCCCGGAGAGATGCGTGTAGAACCGCGGTGCTCGCATTTTACGGTGTGCGGAGGTTGCCGTTGGCAGCATCTTCCATACGATTTTCAGTTGAAAGCCAAGCGCCAGCAGGTTGTGGATGCACTAGACAGGATAGGTCATGTCGAGCATCCCGAGGTGGCTCCGACTTTGGGTTCGAAAGATATCTGGGAATATCGCAACAAGATGGAATATACATTCTCCAACAAGTGCTGGCTTACTTACGAGCAACTGAAAAGTGGCGAGGAGTTCCCAGACCGCGATGCGGCAGGATTCCACATTCCCGGTGCTTTTGATAAGGTACTGGATATAGACCGCTGCTACCTTCAGGATGATTTCTCAAATCAGCTGCGCAAGTTCATAAAGCGTTGGGGCAAGGAGCATGGTCTGAGTTTCTATGACCTGAAAATGAACGAAGGCTTCCTGCGTACGCTTATGGTGCGTATGGCTTCCACAGGCGAGATTATGGCCTTGATGAGTTTCGGCGAGGATAAACCGCAGGAGATTCAGGCCCTCATGCAGGCGGTGAAAGATGAATTCCCGCAAATTACATCCTTGCTATATGTGGTGAATACCAAGGCAAACGATACTTTTGGTGATCTGGACATCATCACTTTCAGCGGTAAAGATTTTATCGAGGAGGAGATGGAAGGACTGCGTTTCCGTGTCGGCCCGAAGTCGTTCTATCAGACCAATTCCCGTCAGGCTTACGAGCTTTATAAGGTTGCCAGGGATTTTGCCGGACTTACAGGTGATGAGCTTGTCTACGACCTTTATACCGGCACGGGTACAATAGCGAATTTCGTTAGTCGTGGCGCGAGAAAGGTTATCGGTATTGAGTATGTGCCAGAGGCAATCGAAGATGCGAAGATCAACGCCTCGCTCAACGGCCTGGACAATACCTTATTCTACGCCGGCGACATGAAGGATGTGCTGAACGCAGAATTCATCGAGCGTCACGGACGCCCCGACGTGATGATTGTGGATCCTCCACGAGCAGGCATGCATGGCGATGTTGTGGACGTCATACTTGCCGCGGAGCCTTCTCGAATAGTTTATGTGAGCTGCAATCCGGCCACACAGGCTCGAGACCTTGCGCTGCTAAATACAAAATATAAAATCACGGCTGTGCAGCCCGTGGACATGTTTCCGCATACCCAACACGTGGAGAATGTGGTTCGCCTCGAACTAAAGCCCGTTCAAGAGCGTGGAGGTGTGGAAGCGCCGTCCGCTGCGAGTGATGAATTATAGTAGCGTGGATCTCCGCTGACTTCACGTCCTATGAACGACGGACGCTCGAAGTCAGTGTCCGGAGAAGGCAGTTCGATTTCAGCTACGCACAGGCCGGCGTGTGCTCCGTCGAATTCATCTACTTCCCAACGTAAGCCATACGATGCCGGGACAATGTAGCGACATTTGCTTATAACCGTGCCTTCGGAGCATTCCGCGATCATGGTTTCGGCATCGGAGACAGGTATGGGGTATTCCCATTCGTTGCGCGTCGTACCGATATTGCGGCTTTTGATCGTGAGCCATGCGTTGGGGCCTGATATGCGAACTCTCACGGTGGAATCGGGCCGCAGACTCAGGTAGGCCTGCTTCATGCGCTTGCACTCGGAGGCAAGAGCTTTGTAATCCTCACTCACTACAAGGAATTTACGTTCTATTTCTTTAGCCATAGGAACAATAACAAAATATTGGGAGACAAAAATACAAAAATAATTTCAATCAGGACTTTTGCAACGGGGATCTTGTTGCTTTGCATTGCACTCGCCTCTTCCGGTGCGGCTCCTTCCGTTTATATCAAAGGTATCGTGCGAGATTCTCTGACAATGGAAGGATTGCCCTATGCATCCGTTATTGCGGAGGGGGTGCATAAGGCCGTCGTAGCTGACGAAAAAGGACTTTTCGAGATGAAGGTTCCGGCGGACGTCCGCACATTGAAAGCAACGAGTGTGGGATATGAAAGCCGTACTCTTCCTTTGCGCCCAGAAGGTTTGAATCTATATGACTTTCAGTTGCCGCCGTCAACAACAGAGTTGCGGGAGCTGGTAGTTAAGAAGAAGAAGTATTCCAAGAAGAATAATCCCGCGGTAGACTTCGCTCGCAGACTTCGCGAAACTGCCGATGCGAGTAATCCTGCTCTAAAGCCCAATTACAACTACAATGAATATGAGCGTATAACCATCGCTCTTAATAACTTCAATCCGGAGGAAAAGGCTGCCACCTTGCGTCGTTTCCCATTCCTCACCAATTATGTGGACACATCCGAGGTTTCAGGCAAAACTGTGCTCCCTGTTTCCGTAACTGAGAAAATCAAAGATGTGTTTCAGCGCGGGGAACCTGACCGACAGCGTCGCGAGCGTGTAAGTGGAGTGAAGCGTGAGGGTGTAGACGAAATGATAGGTCAGGAAAATATGGTTGTGATGCTTGAGGATATACTCGGCGAGGTGGATTTTTATCAGAATGACATCAATCTTCTACAGAACCGCTTTGTAAGTCCGCTATCCCGAATCGCTCCCGACTTCTATAAGTTCTATCTGGTAGATACCGTGCAGGTGAATGATGAGAAGTGTGTAGTCTTGTCTTTTTACCCTCATAACAAGGCTTCGTTCGGATTTTCAGGTTCGGTTTATGTGGCTCTGAACGATTCGAACATGTTTGTGCGAAAGGCTGAAATGCGTATTCCCCAGGGTATAAATCTGAACTTTATCGAGTCTTTGATGATAACACAGACATATGATCGGGGACCGGATGGTACTCGGCTGAAAAGGATTGATGATCTTGTGATAGAGGCAAAACCCGTGCCGGGTGGTCCGGGAATATATCTACGACGTGTACTCAACTTTCGCGACCATAATTTTGAGGCTGTGCCCGACAGTGTCTTCGACGGACTTGGCGAGAAATATTCCGACCCGGAAGCCGCCGCACGCGACAGCATTTGGTGGGATGAGCAAAGAAAAGTATCTGTAGGCAGAGGTGAACGTTCCGTTGCGCTGCTCGTGCGGCAGCTTAGGAGTAATAAGGTTTATTACTGGACTGAAAAATGTATCAAGATATTGTTCACCGGCTATGTGGGCACTAAGAGGGAGGGAACCGGCCCAAGTAAGTTTGACATAGGACCTGTGAACACCTTCATAAGTTACAACAGTCTGGAAGGGCTGCGTCTGCGAGCCGGCGGTTTGACAACGGCTGCCTTAAGCAAGCGCTGGTTCGGACGCGGTTTTGTAGCATATGGTATACGGGATCATCGATGGAAATATAGTATTGAAGGCGAGTATTCCTTCCATGACAAGCTCCAACATTCACGCGAATTTCCCGTTCATTCCCTAAAGATATTGCATAGCTATGATACGGATTCTCCCGGTGAACACTATCTCTTTACAAATCAAGACAATTTTGTGCTTTCATTCCGTCGTATGTCCGATGACCTGACGACATATATGCGCAAGACCAGGTTGGAGTATACTCTTGAACTCAGGAATAATTTTTCCGTGCTGGCTGCTTTGGAAACAAGACGACAGGAAGCCTCCAGGACTTTCCGCTTTGAGCTGGCCGACGGCACACCCATAGATCATTTTACGGAGAATCTGATTAATGTCAGACTTCGTTATGCACCCGGTGAGAAATTTTACCAGGGTCGCACTCACCGTATTCCGATAAATCTGGACGCACCGGTAATTGTTCTCGAACACACATTTGCCCCCAAAGGTTTCGCCGGGTCACGTTGGGGTGTGAATAAAACGGAATTGAATGTTTCAAAGCGGTTCTGGCTTTCAGCATTTGGTTTTATAGACTGTTATGCCGGAGGAGGATACGTATGGGGCGAAACTGATTTTCTGGATCTATGTATTCCCAACGCCAATCTTTCCTACACCATACAGCCACAGAGTTTCGCACTGATGTCGCCTTTGGAATTTGTCAACTCGAGATACGTTTCGTGGGATCTGACTTACTGGCTGAACGGAGCCTTGCTAAATCTGATTCCCGGGATTAAGAAAGCCAAGCTGCGCGAGGTGGTCGGATTCCGAGGACTTTACGGCAGCCGTTCGGAAAGATGTACACCATCATCGGAACGTCCGTGGCTTCTCGCGTTTCCAAGCAGTGCACCTGCACGTCCAATGGATGAGGGTCCATACATGGAATTGTCCGCAGGTATTGACAATCTGTTTAAGATCCTGCGTGTCGACTACGTGAGAAGGTTGAACTACAGACATGTAGGATATCCAATCGACCGAGACGGTGTGCGTATAGCGCTCCATGTTACCTTCTGATACAATTTTTCGGTCCTTCTTACGTTTTAAAAATATGAAAGGTCCGAAATTTCTATATCTCTATATACTTGTTGCTTTCTTGCTGTGCTCGTTCGATGCCTTGTCTGCTCCCGTGAAGATCTCGGGACAGATCACGGATGAGAATAACGAGCCGCTTGAGTTTGTGAATATCCGCATTGCCGGAACCGCAATAGGTGCTACCTCCGATCTTGACGGAAAGTATATGCTTTCAGCGCCGGAAGCCGATACCATTCGTGTGGTATTCAGCTGTATAGGCTATGAGGAAGTGCGACGCAGACTTATCGGCGCCAAGAAGGAAACGACCCTAAATGTGAAGATGACTCCCGCATCATATGCCCTTCAGGGAGTAGAAGTTACGGAGTATCAGAAGCAGACTGGCTCCATTCAGAAGATGGATATCAAGGATTTCCGTCTTTCGCCTGATGTTTCGGGTGGTTCTGTCGAAGGGATGCTTACCACTATGGCCGGCGTGAATTCGAACAATGAACTGTCCTCACAGTATAGCGTGCGCGGCGGATCATACGATGAAAACTCCGTGTATATCAACGGCGTGGAGGTGTATCGTCCTCAGCTTATTTCATCAGGCCAACAGGAAGGCCTCAGTATAGTCAATCCGGATCTTGTGGGAGCGATAGGCTTTTCCACGGGCGGATTCTCGGCTCGTTATGCGGATAAAATGTCGTCCGTGCTTGATATAACTTATCGCCAGCCCGAAGCGTTCGAAGGAAGCTTGTCAGCTTCATTGCAGGGAGCATCGCTTGCACTGGGATCTTCTTCGCGTAGGTTCTCGCAAATTCATGGCGTGCGTTATAAGACAAATTCATCACTTCTCGGCACTATGGATGACAAGGGCGAGTATGACCCTAAGTTTTTCGACTATCAGACCTCGATGACGTATAAGTTTTCCAACAAGGTGAAGGCAAACTTCCTGGGGAACATAGCGATAAATAACTATAAATTCATACCGCATAACCGTACAACGAAATTCGGCACATCTACGGACGCCAAGGAATTTACGGTGTATTTCGATGGTCAGGAGAAAGATAGGTTCGAAACATATTTCGGAGCTTTATCCCTGACGTGGGAACCTTCTAAAGCCAATATCTTTACGCTTCAGGCCGGTGGATTCTTATCCAACGAACTTGTGAGTTACGATATTTCGGGTGAGTATTGGCTTGATCAGGCCGGTACGTCAGGAAGTAATGACGGAAATGCCGGAATCGGTGGTGAGCTTGGGGTGGGGCGCTATCACGAACATGCCCGCAATCGCATGAAGGCATCTGTGTTTGATATCAGTCTTCGCGGTTCCTCCGGTATCAAGCGTCATAATCTCGATTACGGCATAAGCTTCAAGCATGAGACTATTCACGATCGGGCGCGCGAGTGGGAATTGCGTGATTCGGCAGGCTACTCGCTTCCGTTTGATCCGGACGCTGTGCGCGTTGTGTATAACCTCAACGCAAAGAACGACATATCGAGTAACCGCATGGCATTCTATGTGGAAGATACTTATCGCATCGACGCAGCTGCGGGATATTTCAATGTCAACGGTGGTATCAGATTTTCATACTGGGATTACAATAAGGAATTTCTGGTGAGTCCGCGAGCTTCCGTAGGATTTGTGCCGGCTAAGTGTCCGCGACTTTCGCTTCGCTTTGCTACAGGGCTATATTATCAGAGCCCGTTTTTCAAGGAGTTCAGAAAACCTGTGGCAGACGAGTTGGGCAATACTATCATCATACTGAATGACAAGATTAAAAGCCAACGGTCGTATCAGTTTATTCTTGGCGGAGATTATACATTCCGCGCCATGGACCGCCCCTTCAAGCTAACGGCAGAAGCGTATTATAAGATCCTCGGCAATCTGATTCCATATGAAATAGACAATCTAAAAGTGGTGTATTCCGGTGAGAATCTGACGAACGGTTTTACTGCCGGTCTTGATTTCAAGCTTTTCGGACAGTTCGTGCCCGGGAGCGATTCGTGGGTGAGTTTCTCGCTGATGAAGACGCAGGAAACACTCAATGGCGTGAAAGTTCCTCGGCCAACTGACCAGAGATATTCATTTGCACTGTTCTTCACGGATTATTTCCCGAAATTTCCGAAGCTTAAGTTCAATCTGCGCGGTATATTTTCCGATGGTCTTCCTACGACTGCGCCCCGAGGCTCACGCGACAAAGGATACTTCCGAGCACCTGCTTATAAACGACTCGATGTGGGGCTGGCTTATGGCCTTCTCACACCTCCGAAAGACGGACATCCCCGAGGTGGTTTCCTCGGGAAGCTGAAAAGCGTATGGCTTGGAGTGGATGTTTTCAATCTTCTTGACATTTCTAACGTCAGTTCATACTACTGGGTGACGGATGTAAATGATATTCAATATGCCGTTCCGAATTATCTGACTCGTCGCCAATTCAACGTTCGTCTGACGATAGATTTTTAGAATAGTCATTTAAACATCAAAAAGTATGAAGGTTCTGGTATTAAACGGTAGTCCGCATTTGCACGGGAGCACAGCCCGCGCTCTAACGGAACTCGAAACCACGCTGCACGAACACGGCATTGAAACGGAAAGAATTGAAATTGGCAAACCTGATATTCGCGGATGTATTGCATGCAACTATTGCTATTCGCATGGCGAATGTGTATTCAAGGACCTTGTAAACGACGTTGCAAAGAAATTCGCAGAGGCAGACGGGCTTGTAGTTGGGACACCCGTATATTGGGCCCATTCCAACGGTCAGGCACTCGCGTTTCTCGACCGCTTATTCTACAGCACATTTTCAACGATTGACAAGACTATGAAGGTAGGTGCTGCGGTAATATCATCCCGTCGTGCCGGTTCGACTTCGGCCATGGAAGAAATTAATAAATATTTCACAATGAACTCAATGCCTGTTGTATCTTCTACATATTGGAATGAGGTTCACGGAAGTACGGCCGAGGAAACAGAGAAGGACCTGGAAGGTTTGCAGACGATGCGCAACCTCGGGCGCAATATGGCCTTCCTTATCAAGGCTATCCGTGCTGAAAAGGAGCGCACCGGCAGCCTGCCGCAACAAGAACACACCTACTTTACGAACTTTATTCGCTAAAGCAACAAAAAGAAATGTGCGGCACATGGGTAATCGCAAACCCATGTGCCGCACGTATAATAGAGAGGGCGTTACGTCAGCGAATCAGAATTTTTCGAGTGCCTGAGGCTCCGCTGCGTATGTATATTCCGGATGGGAGATCCGGATGTTCACTGAGATCTGTTCCCTTAAGAACAGGGACACCCCGCAGATCGTAGACCGTTTCTTCATGATTGACATCTTCGATCAAGGCGTTTTCAACCCCTGTTTCCGCTTGTCCCTCCGTGAAAACAGGAAGAGACGGGAACCAGTAGTTCGCAATCATGGGATAGTCCTTTACCAGAGTCCCCTCGGGAGAATATCTGCGAGTGATGTAGGTTGGAGTACCAAACTCATGATAAAGCGCCATGTATATTTCATCAGTCCGCGGGTGTACACCTAATGCACATCCGTAGAGTTTCCAGTTGGCGCCTTCCTGTTCGAGATCAATCAAGAGTTCAATCTTGCGAGTGTCGCAGTCGAAAATATATATTTTTGTTCCGGAAAACCAGCTGTTTGGTCCGCCTTTCCATAATAGACAATTTCGGACTTGAGAGGCGACGAAAGCATCGGGGGTCCATGCATACCAGGAGTTGGACGGTGCATACATACCTTCCGGCACATCGATTATCTCTGGGTCAAGTGTTTTGGGATCGATACGAAGCAGTTTGTTGAGACAGCTGCCGGAACCTTGTGTATTGGCGGCGATCGAAAGCCATAGCATACCATCCTTGGATTTTACAATAGAACCGATGCCGGCACCATCGCGTACGATATCCATGGAAATAGTCTTTACCACACGGTCCTGAAGCGGATCGACTACGAGAAGCCCATATTGCTGATGCGCAACGAACACCTTTCCATCCGCTTGTACCATCATTCCGCTCTGCCCGTGATAGAGGGAACCCCCGGGATTGGTGTTCGGAGAACTGTTCCCATCTACATTAGGGTTTTCGGTTCCGGCGACTTGTCCTATCACTTCGTATTTATCCAGATCAAAAATCCATACGCCGTTGCTTGAAGAAACATACCCTTTATGGACATCTACGCCAAGGAAACCGCGTCCGTCGCATTGTGCGCCTGAAGGATCAATGAGAGCCTGTTGATGTAGAATCTTAAGAGTTCGGGCATCTGCAACCGTGATGCGTCCTCCGGCAATACTTGCACCTGGATCCTTGTCTTGCTTGGCAATGAGATATAGACGGCCATCCCAGATTGCACCGTATTGATTTGTGCACCCAAGTTCCATACCCGGATTTTCACTCTGGATAACCCTATATGACCAGAATACTTCTTCGGGATCGTCAGGCAAGAGATAATTGACGGTTGAGTTCTGATGTCCATACCAATCTTCATTCACCCACAGAATCCCTGTCGAATAGTCGGTCTCGGCCTGCATGCTCGCCGGAAAGGCGAGCTGCAGTGCACATAGAATAGAGACTAAAGAAAAGTGTTTCATTTGATTATGAATTTGAATGAATGGCCAAGCGACTTGTCACTTTGGAGTAGATATATTCCTTCCGAGAGTGCCAGGTCGATACGGAATTCATTATCCGACACGATGAAGGCACCTCGAGCGCGACCGCTGAGATCGTTAATGATAAAAGTCTCTCCCTCGTGACCTCTGATGTAGAGAGTCTTATTAACTATGCAGATGGAACCATCAGACGAGGGGCTCGCGATGCCGGAGTCAATGGATTTGACGGTTACCGGAATTGCTTTTTGCGTTGTTTTGCCATTGGATTCCGCAACAAGAGTCAGTGATGTCTGTCCGGATGTAAGAGGTGTCAGTGTCAGAGTCCTGCCATCGAGCTCGGCATCGATAACAGCATTCTTACGCTCATTATCGCTGTCTTCATCCGTCATTTCAAACAAAGAGATTACCTGCGACTTATTCTCAATTTCCCGGGACAACAGCGATAGGCGAATATTGAAGTCGTGATTATCGGCATCGCTTACTATATCCGTAAGGTCAAGATCGTATCCGGCCGCATCATTTTCCAGCGACAGTTCAATCGTCGGGAGTTCGGCAAACATCGGTGCATGCTTGTCAGGGAAAATAGGAATTGCCG
Organism: uncultured Porphyromonadaceae bacterium; assembly: GCA_947175605.1. Classification (GTDB taxonomy): domain Bacteria; phylum Bacteroidota; class Bacteroidia; order Bacteroidales; family Muribaculaceae; genus CAG-873. The sequence continues at coordinate 13,080 of CAMWNH010000006.1, read as the reverse complement.
GGAACCAGTAATAGTCTTTCATGCGTATTGTCTTATCTATTTCTCCGGACTTGCAATCCACGAAGTGCAGCCATGTATATCGGTAGTTCGATGATGAGCCATGGGTCGCAGCAACTAACAGATGGTCCGTGCGATCATCGTAACGTACAGAGCCATACGGTGCCTGCATGGTTTTTTCGTCGATTCCCTGGAGATTCTTGGGGAATACAAAAATCGGTTCAAGTTCCGAAAGGGGTGTTGTGCAGTCCCACTTGTAATATCCGGTGTTACCCGAATAGATTTGATTGTCAACACCACTTCCCCACCATAGAGCATTTTCATTTCTGGAAGCAAAGAAGTTGGTAGAGCGCCATGAGCCCCAACCGCACGTAACGCGCATACCATCGGGCATTTCGTTGACGGATTCTACATCAAGAGTCTCAGGATTAATTGCAACGAGGTAGCCTTTGCCACCGGATGCTTTCTCTGTTGAAGCAACCCATACCGTTCCATCAGAAGTCTGAGTGATTCCTTGAGGGTATGCTACAGAATTTTCCGAATCATAGAAAGCAACAACCTTGTCCGTGTCAATATCAATGGCATATACACCGGTATTCTGACGTATAACGAAAACATATTTACCGGCCTGAACCATGTCGCCCGGCTGGCTTGCATAAAGAGATCCGGAAGGAATGCCTTCGATGAGTTCGCCGAGTTCGAGACGTTCGGAATAAAGAATCCTTATACCTCCCGTAGTGCCGAGATATACCTTACCGGCGCCGGCTCCGACACATGCACGTCCATCGCCGCCAATTTCGTCAAAGCTTGCAAGTTTGTGCAGTGTCTTGGCATCCGCAATAACCACACGGCCACCACCCGGACGTGGATCACCTTTATCATCGGCTTGTTTGGACATGACAATAAGCTTATCGCCATGAATGATTCCGTATTGCGATGTACAACCAAAGCTTTCGCCGGGATTCAGGGCTCCGTACACTCGATAATTAAGCTCATAGTCTTTGCTGATATAGTTAATTGAACCGTTTGTGTGGCCAAACCAGTCTTCATTCAGCCAGAAAGTGCCATCCGTGAAATTGTCGTTCACGTCAATGCCGAGAGGCGATACAACAACATGATAGGTACTGGATGCATCCGATCCATCCTGGGCCCGGAATGTAAGATCAAACTCTCCACTTCGGTGAGTTACGAGCTCGAAGAACTTGCGAGTCGGATTGAAGGCGGTTACGCTATATGTTGTTGCAATTTCCGAGTCGGAAATCTCAATGTCGTAGGTCTGGACGTCGGCATCCACAGGTTCCACCACAGGACATAGCGCCATAATATCAAGCTCGGTAAGAGAAATTTCCTTACTGCCGTTCCCAAGCTTGAAACTTGTGACCGGAGTACGGAGTGCCGATTCGATGGCAAGTTCTGCGAATACTGAATTATCAGTTTTGAGACTTGCCTTTATTGTGGCCGTGCCCTCCATGCGCTTAACCGTAACCATGCCGGTGCGGGAGTTGACGGATGCAACAGCCGTATTATCCGATGTGAAAGTGACGTCGGCAATAGAATAGTTGTCGTTATCAAAAACCAATTCCGGAGTGAACTGCTCATCAAAGCGTGCCTGATAGGTTCTTTCGGAGAAGTGGAATGGAGCTTCAGCGGTATCGATATTTGCAATTACATAGCTGCTATTGCCGTTTACAAGAACAATTTCATATTTGTCTCCGGCTTTGCCATCAATTTCGAATGAGAAATTACCCTCATTTGAGATAGTGGTTTCGCCTTCGACTATGTCCGAGCTATCATTGCGCAGTTGAACTTTGGAACTTGAATAAACCTGTTTATCGCATTCTGCTTTATATGCAAAGGGGAGATTCTCCAGATCATATACAACATCGGTTATATTCCCCGATATGACCTCGGTAGCATATTTGCATTCAGCAGAAACTGAAGTAAGAACAGGTGCCTTGATATTAGATTTGTTCCAGTAGTTTTTTGCTAAATACGCATCGGCGGAGCCAAAAGGAACATATAGGTCGGCATAAGACAGCGGAGAACTTATCGTACGCCAGATATATTGTGCGAGGGTTGTCGGGGTTGGATTGCAAATATATACTTTAATATCCTGGCATCCATAGACGAGATTCGATCCGGAATAGGATTTGACAGCGGCAGGGATAACAAGAGTCTTAAGCGCTGTTCCGGAGAAGGCCGTTGTGGCAATGGATGCTGTAAGCGGCGAAAGTGTTATCTCCTGTAATGAGGATGCATTCTCAAAGATAGATGCCGGAATAGTCTTTACGGCATCGGGCATTGTGACGGAGCGTATGGAGGAACAGCCCTTGAATGCAGCTCCGCCAAAAGAGCTTAATGCTACGGGAAGATGTATCGTTCCTTCCTGAACATCCGATTCATTATTAATTGAAATGGTCGTCAGCGCCTTACAGTTGGTGAATGCGCCGTACCCAATAGTTGTGAGTGTAGCAGGCAGGGATACACTTTTCAGTGCAGAGCAATCTTGAAAAATATATGAGGGTAGGGATGTTACCCCTTCAGGAACGGATACCTCATTAAGCATGACGCAACCTTGGAATGCAGAAGAGCCAAGTTGCGTTACCGTTTCGGGGATCAGTATCTTGAGAGCTTTACAATTTCTGAAGGCAGTTGAGCCTATTTCGGTAATACCGGCCGGTAGAACGCATTCTGAAAGAGATACGCATCCATCAAATGTCGATGATGGTATTTTTTTGAGCGATTCGGGGAGACGCACTTTCTCAAGAGCCTTGCAATTCTGAAAGACCGTAGACCCGAATGAAGTGATATTGTCACTAAGGATCATTTCCTTCAGGGATGTGCAATAGGAGAAGCAATTATTCGGAATCGCTGTGACAGATTGCGGAACAGTCAGTGATTCAAGACCGGTACACTGGAAGAAACAACGGTCGCCAAGAGTTGTAAGATTGTCGGGGAGTTGCAGACGGTCGAGTGCGGAGCAATATGAAAAAGCATAGGTCCCGATGGTCTGTACGGTGGACGGTAGTGAAATCGAATTTAAGGAAGTACAATCATAAAACGCATAGTCGGGAATCTCTTGGATACCAGCATCTATTATGAGCGATAGCAGATTGGAGGCACCATAGAAGGCCGATTTTTCAATTGCCGATACCTCGAACGTTTTTCCTTGATAATTAATAATAGCGGGGATTCGGAGTTCACCTTCATAGCCCGTGGCATTTACCTCTCGGATAGAGTTGTTATCTTCGCCGACGCTTTTACAATGTGTCACAGCGACAGTATACGGGTCTTCGATGGAAGTAACTACAAAAGTAACACCATCGAGCATAAACATATCTCCAACTGATACATTCTTTGCTTCTTCGCTATAATGAACAAAGTTTTTCCAGCCTGAAATGGACTTATATGTATCCGTATAGCCAAGCGGTACGGTTACAGTGGCATTTTGGAAGGCATTTTCGGAGAAATATCCATCGGGAAGAGGAGTCGGGAATACTTCAGTAGTTTGCACTCCGGTGATATTATCACACTCTGCAAATACTTCGGTGCCCCAATCAACTATTCCTTCAGGGAGATTAATGGATTTAAGTTCCGAACAACTTGCAAAAGCTCTGTTTCCGATGGTCGATATACCGGCGGGCATTGTAAGTATTTCGATAGCTGTATTTTCATACAATGCTTCAGGTATTTGTGTAGTGCCTTCGGGAATAACTACCGTTTTTAAAGCCACGCAGTTACGGAAAGCCTTTACTCCGATCTTAGAGACATTGTCCGCACCCTGTATTGTTGCAAGTGAACTGCCTTCAAAAGCAGAATTGCCGATCTTAGTAACTGACGAGGGAATAATCACACTGCTTATCGTGCTGTTTTTGAATGCTTCATCTTTGATTTCGACAACGGTATAATCTTTGTCTGTCTCCGAATCATGGAAAGACTGCGGTATGGTAATGTCGCCGCTGTATACAACTCCTTCGGAGGGAATCAGAGCAACCGTTGATTTGGAATAATCGACTAAGGAATACTGAATACCGTTATGTTCAAAAAGTGTTTTTGCACCTTCCGGGATAAGCGCCGGTGCGGAAACGAAAGGTTTAAAGTCCGGAGCATACATATTGAGCGCGAAATTCCATCCGTCCCAACATCCGTTTTCGAGAACTCGTCCTGAAGCACCCCAACCTGAATATCCGAATTTTGAATCTGCACTGCCTTTGACCCAATACGACCAGTACGAGATATACCATCCCGCGCCCCACAGATCTCCATCGTCTGTAGCCAGCCAATTATCGTAGTCATAATCAGATGAACCACCCTGTCCCGGAACATAGCCGCGGGGATGAATAAACACACCATCCTCAGAGGTGTAAATCTGATTGTTGTGTCCTGTGTCCTTGAGCGCGATATCTCCGTCGTTGTCTGCATCCCATCCAAAACCATTGATGGTGTAACCTCCGTTTGGATCGGTGGGGGAAGACACATTGGTGTACTGAATGAGCGTGTATAGACGAGGATTATTTGCAACTACGGCACGTATCATATCTGCGCCGGTTGCAACTCCGTCCCATCGATAGCCAAATACAAGGGCTGCTGTCTCACGGCTGTCATTCCACTGGATGACAAGCGCGGCCTGGTTGGAACCTTCTCCGCTCCAGTTTTGAATCATGTCGAAAGTAAAACTCCCGTCGGCTTTCAAATCGTCGGGATCTGCCCATTCGTAGTCGGTTGTTGACAGCTTCCCGGTCTGTGTTTCAGGATTGGAAACTTCAACACCCTGAATAGTGCGCGGAATTTTGCGCGGAGGTGTAAGACTTGCCCATGCTCCGGATATTAGTAATCCGAGAGCGATAAGCGATAGCATTGATTTTTTCATAATTGATTGATTTATATGATTGTATGATTTATAGATTTTATTTGCATAGGATGTAAAACCGATCTCCGGAATGTAATCTATTCCGGAGAAGTCTCCATTTTCGAGGAAACTCAGAATACGCTGATCAGTCTATAAGTATTTTTTTCGTCTTGCCCATGCCTGTAATTATATATAGGCCTTTGGGTAAGATCGAGTATAAGTAACCGATTGTGACATCACTTTCGAGTTCTCTGATCCTCACACCAGATGAGTTATACACATATATTTTTTCAATATTATTCTCTGTCGTAATATCATTTACGTGCGAACTTGAGAAGTGTGAATAGTTAAGGGGATGCCATGCGGCTGTTGCTCCGGTGCTTCCATCAATATACTCACCGTCAAGAGAGGTATATTTCCATCCGTCAACATCTCCGTCCGCCAGTTTTCTGGAACTCATTCCCAGTCCTGAGTAGGCGAAGGATTCAGAATCAGCAGTGCCGCACCAGTAGCTCCAATAACCTTTATACCAGCCGGCATTCCATCGTATGAGCTTATCAGCCGGGAGTTCGTATGGCTGCCACCAGTCATAGTCGTAACATGCATAACCATACACCATTGCATTTATCGGATGATCAAGAATATGGGAGGTTTTGGATAATATAATAGCTTCCGAGCATAGATCCGGAGTATCCCAGCCCGGTGTAGAAGTCTGTCCAAGCATCGTATTGGCTGAGAACCAGTTGAAGCTTATATTGGGATCTTCGCGCGCTGCATCAAAATCAAATTCAAGATAATCGGAAATTGTGTGTTCATGTGAATAACCAATGCCACAGACTGTGCTCCCCATCGGTCCCGTGAACTGTGTGAAGAGCGTCAGGTCCGGAGAGCTTGCTGCAACGGCTCTGAACATGTCTTCGCCGGATGCCTCCGTATCCTTTTTCCATCTGTACCCCCATACATATGCTTCCTCGGGGCCATCATCAAGAAATTGAACAACAATTGCAGCCTTGTTTTCGCCTTCGCCCGTCCAGAACTGAATTCGATTCCAGTCGACCGTAAATGCAGCGGCAATGCAAAAAGATGAGAGTGCAACAAGTGATGAAAGTTGTTTTTTCATATGGGATATTTATTTTGTTTTACATTGGAGGTTGAGGTGTGCCGGGTAGGGAGATATGGAGATCTTGCGCTTGACTTAGTTCTGTTGAAGTCTCTCCCAGCCATCCGCAATACTGATTCACGCCGGTGTAGACCCTGATGAAGTCCACCCCGGGCAAGTCCACGTGGTTTCCACCTGAATCCACGGCCCATGATATATCAAAAGAGTTTAGTTCAGGATAGTCGTTCGGATGATTATCAACATAGCCCCAAGGGTAGCTGTAAAGGATAAAATAAGATCCGTTGCCGCTTGTGTCCACAGCATTATTTGCGAGAAGAGAACCTTCGAAATAAATTTGCGAATCGTGAATCCATTTCGGGAAATAATCCTGATTATGAAATATATTCTTGGCAACATATCCCGTGTTGCCCGAATTGTCGGTCCAGGATATATAATTCAAATCGGTAATAAAGTTCCCATCACCGACAATCTCACGATTTTCATCGGGCGCATAATACGTGATTGAATAGTTGTGGGTACAAGTGGACGAAAAATACTCGCTGCCGGCAAGTTCATACCACTTGTCATCGGGAATCCCGTTACAATTGGTGTCATAGCTCACCATTACAATTCCAGGTTCGGCGGAGCCTCCTTTTTTGTCTGGCTGCGTCAGCTCGTAAAAACAATTACCTCGAATCATGAAGTCTTTTTCTCCCGGCACATTCATTACGGTATGATCAAATCCGAACGTCACATATCCCCCGTATGCTCCAAGTGTAATCATTTCGTCGTTGGTCCCCGAGATACAGTCTTCAGCCTTTTGGAGAATATCTTTGTAAGTGTCGCCTTCTTCGTATCGAGGCATCTCATTTACAAATTGGCCCGGAGCAGGACAGTATTCGAAAACACGAGAAATGTAGGCACTGTACTCGACTTCTTCATGAGATACAGCGACAGTAAATTCATGACGATATGGTGTTTCGGGATCAATTATCTCAAAAGACAGGTTATAGATACCCTCCTCGGCGGCTATGAATATGAACTCGCGTTCGTGCGAAACAGCTTCGCCATTGACACACCATAGATATTTCTCACCTGTCAGAGCCGGCGATAAATGCAATTTTGTCATCCGGGCAATATGGTAATAGTTATCTATGCCAAGACTGACGGTCGGCAGTTCTTCCGTGCAGGCACATACCGCCAAAAGCAGGAAAAAGCAATTGAATCTAAATCTGGTTTTCATATACGAAGAAAAGCTATATGTGCGGGTATATCTCCTGTCCGAACGCTCCATTTCTTTTTGCCGTCTTGAGAAAAACAATACAGAGTGCCGGAAGATACATAGTTCTTGGCATCGGTAATGAAGATGTCGCCGGTCTCAGGATGTATGGCAATACCATAAGGAATAGTTATTTCCTTTTCTGTGCCGTCGGTGATGAAATTAGTCGATACGATTTCCAGTGTGCGAATATTTATTTTTCCATAACTTATAGTGTTTGAAGCAGTATAGTTATTCCATTCCGTTGCATAGAAATACAGATAATCTCCGAAGAAAGCCATGTTCGAACAGGCCACGGGGATCGTGTCTGTAACTTCCATTGTATTGAATCCGTTCTTCTTCTGAAGTACATATAAGCGTGATGGACGTGTCTGATAGTCGCCACGTGAACTAACCCATAGCTTTCCATAACAGTCTTTCTTCAGACGATGCAGATTAATTGCAACCGGAATCTGACGGACCTGCTTGAAGTCAATCATCTGAATCACCGATACGGTATTATCGTAATCGGGTGCACGATACCCTCCCGAATTGGCTACATACATGTAATCGTCAACAATCTCCATCTCTTCCGGCTGATATCCTACCGTGACTTTTCGGGTGATTGCGTACGACAGGGTATCTATCTCATATACTGCACCTTTAGGAGCCGATGGATCAATCAGTACGGGGCCTACATAAGAGCTTACGTATGCTTTACCGCGATGAAATCGCACGTATCTGCAGTTAGGGATATCTACCTGGCCGAGGCGGATACCGGTCCGGGAGTCTAAAATTTCAACTTTGTGCGAGCAATTTACAACCACGTATAACTTGGATCCATATATGCCGATGTCGTTTCCTACATCTCCAAGTTCCTTGATTACAGAAGGATTACGCTCAGCATAGAAATTACGGGCATAGAGTCCGGTCAGATAATCAAAATAGTCGAGAGTGCATTTGTTTGAGCCCATATTCCCTTCATTTAGAAGGTAGAACCCTCGTACTTTACTATGCGGAGAAGGCGATTCGGGAATGATGTCATACTCCGTCGGCACCACAAGTTCGTCTTCACGACAACTTGTGGCGACCATCAGGAGCGGCAGAAAAATTATAAGAAAGAATGTGTGTTTCATATTTCGAAGGAGAGAGTGAAGCGATAGTTGCGCTTGGGCATGGGATAGTTAAGGATTACATCATAGTCCTGACTCAGAAGATTGTTTATTTCAGCAAGCGCCCGAGTCTTTACTCGGCCGATATGGAAGTCATAACTTACGGAGATATCCGACGTATACCACGGCTGCGTGTAGTTGTAGCGTATGTTTTCCTGTTGATTATATCGTGCTCCAACGTAGATGAAGCTGTAGTTTAGACCTATGCCGCGCCACTGCGCGTTCACCACTGCCGAGCCGGAATGATGTGGAATATATGGAATCTGATCACGATAGTAATTGTCGGCCGGATTGGTCACATCGATGGCTCTTTGGTAGGTGTACTGGCCGCGTAGGGTCAGGAACAGCTCTTGCCAGGGATTAAAGGTCGTTAGAGCGGATAAATCCACACCTCTAATGTCGACTACTCCGAGGTTGAGCATTGTCCACCGGAACTGCTGTCCTTTGGGGTAAGCTACTATTTTATCCTTTACTTTGTTGTAATACACATCGGCGGAAAAACGTAGGGCCGAAACGAGGCCTCGTCGAGACTTATCGTATAGAACGCCGAGGTTATACTGTGTGGCACGCTCTGGGTCAAGTTGTGAATTACCCATATCGGCATAATACAGATCGTTGAATGTGGGCATGCGGAATGAGCGCTTATAGAACGCTCTAACCGAAAGAGATTTATCACGCAATAAGTAGTAAGAAGTGTATACCGCCGGCGTAAATACATGCTTATTCCCCGGAGCCTTCTGTCCCTGCAGCTTGTCGTGAACAAATGTTAGAAGTCCACTTGCAGTTAATGAAAAACGACTGATATTTATAGCCGTGGCGAGTGACAGCAGATTTGTATAACGGTCCGGTCGTGCAAATCCATACACATCGGCATCGAGTGTATTCCAAAGGAAATCATAGCTTGCCGATGCACTCCATCCCTTGATTATATCAAACTGATTTGCTGTTGAAAAATAGAATTCATGTTGACGATAGAGATTGTCGACCTTAATCTGCTTATCGTCATTGTTGACGTAATGAGTTCTATAAAAGGCATATTTGACGTTCTGCATTGTGGTCCAACGCCCGAAAGACATAGTTGAGGAGCCTTGTATGAATGAATTGTTGTCCCATATTCGTTCGCCACGTCGCCATACATTATTTACAATGGCCCCCGGAACACCACGTTCGGAATTATAGTTATACGCCTTCGCGGTCCACGTCCCGAAGCTCATATTACCATTGAGGTTGAGTTCTACGCGAGTGGCATTTATATCTCCGTTCTCGCGTACAGCTGTGGTGTCATAAGCTATTTCGCCGGCCGGATTGACACGTCTGTAGCGAAATTTATATTTGCCGCTCGAGTTAAGCCATTCCGTACTGAACGATGCGTTCACCGTCTCGGAAAGCTTAAGTTCTACAAGTGCGGAGGGATTGATGAGATCAAATGATCCAAACCGAATATTAGCACGAGCATTATATCGCTTATCGTTGTCAAAGATAGGTTTACGGGTTCGGATGTAGACTGTACCGGCATTCCCGAAGTCTCGGGCAGGCTGCAAAAGGGAGCTTTTCTGGCCATTATGAAGCGAGATCGCCTCGATATTGTCAAGAGAGAATTGTCCGAGGTCGATCTGGCCGTTCTGGGCATTCCCAAGCTGAACGCCGTCATAATCCACACCTGTGTGGTTTGTGCCCATAGAACGTATGTTGACGGTTTTAATACCTCCTACGCCGCCATAGTCCTTTACCTGAACTCCGGAGAAGTAGCGTATAGCATCCGCGATACTATTGCTGTTCAATTTCTGAAGCTCGTCACCGGAAAGCGTTTGTACGGGAATTGTCTCGTGTCTCGGACGGGTTGCCGTTACAACGAATTCCTTTAGGTTTTCAGTCTTGAGCGAATCGATCGTTTCTTCCGCCTGAAGCAAGTCAATGCTTAGAAGGAAAAAAGAAACAAGGAATAGGTATGTGTTTTTATTTGCCATTTGATGTCTAAAAAAATAACCGCAGGCACGCTGAACGTACAAGCGGGAAATGACATCCGTTTTGCCGTAAATCCGTTTTACCGGACCATTGACAAAGGCAAATATAAATATTTGTCGGATAAGCCCATATTCCCGCAGGCTCGAAACAACGTGTGTGCCATGGCAGGTCTTCTGACTTATCCCTATGGATTCGCGCCTTCTCGGATCTGATTTCCAATGGCTTATGCGAAACCAAAATAAATGGGACTTACAGCAGCGGGTACTGTCCCGGACTCTCACCGGATTCCCTTTTGCTTGCTCCTGAACAGTGACTCTTCACCATGCGAGCAACCATAGCGCTGCAAAGATACAAATTCCCCGTGATAAAACCGCTATTATCCATGAAATTTTTTTTGTATATTTGTATGTCCGGCATAAAAGCGGGACGATAAGGTTTCTAAGAATAGGCCGCAAACTATTTACGTCAGAATTAAAAATGAGAGAAATGAGAAAGGCTTCGCGCAAGCTGAGCGAGGTAGAAGCATTGGAAATTTTCGACCGTGCACCATATGTCACGGTAAGTATGACGCGGGTGGATGGCTCGCCATATGGAGTCCCGCTTTCGCTGGTGAGGGCAAACGAAACTACATTCTATTTTCATTGCGCCCCGGAGGGCGAGAAGATAGACTGCATGAAAGCCAATCCAATCGTCAGCCTTTCCGCTGTGAGCCGTTGCAAGCCGGTGTATGAGGAAGAAAAGAATAATTTCACCGAGTACTATCGCTCCGCAATAGCTCTTGGTCGGATAAGTTTTGTAGAAGAAAAAGAAGAGAAAATACACGCGCTCCGATTGCTATGCGAGCGCTTCCTTCCAAATCATATGGAGCATTTTCAAACGGCTGTAGAACGAAGTCTTGAACGGACAACGATTGTCAAGGTCATGCTCATCGAAGAAGCAGTCGGAAAGCATAAGGGCTTTTAATACGGACGCCATTTCACGGCAACTAAAAAAGAGATGCGACTTCGCAATCGCACCTCTTTACGGTTGTGTATGAAAAGCTGAATTCTACTTGGTTGTTATTCTGATTTCGTTCTTCTCTTTATCGACAGTCATAGACACGATCTTGTCTGTAGGCAGGTTCTTTATTTCGGAATAATCAATTACTTTTCCGTCAAGAAGAACCTTCATGTCATCAATAGAAGGTGAAGAATTGCCATTGATAATTATAGTGGACTTCTCCGTGAAATCAGGATCATTTCCAAACACGACAGTTCGCGCGTTTTTGATAAAGTCATCAAGATCAAACGTAAGGTTCTGTCCGTTGGCTATGATTGTCATGCGCCCATTCTTGATTTCATCTGTGAACGGAAAGGAGGTCTTGATAACGGCCACGCCATCTGTGAGATTACACTCCATGGAATTGGAATTGTATGTCCGGTCATCGTTTGTGAAGGTTCCGCCGGAAACGGAAAGGTTGTCTCCAAGGTCATTTCCTTTGAGGGTAATGATCGTCACTTTGCCATTATTGTTGATGTTGGCAAGCTTGAATTTCGAGTTAAGAGTTTTGTCCTTCGGCGCATTTTCACTATCTTTGCTGACAGATACGCTACTGTTGCTGATCGTTGATACAGTGGCGCGCACGGCAGGCACCGACGCCACTCCGAGTGCCAACGTGAGCATCGGCACAAGTGCGAGGGCTCTGAATTTGCGCCGTGCACGACTTTTTTCTTTGTACATCATGGTGATACGTTTTTTAAGTTTACTATGATTGAGGCTGTTGGCTAAGGACGGGAATCTGGAGCCGACAGCTTTTTTTATTAGAAGCAACTGATATTCCTTTGGATCATGTCCATGAGCAATCACAGCTCTATCCGCTTGATATTCATGAATGAGCATGATTTCTTCACGCATTAGCCACGCGGCAGGATTGAACCAGTTGATGATACATGCAAGCTGTGCAATCAATAGGTCTATCCAATGGCGGGAGAATACATGCTCAAGCTCATGTATGGTTATAGGCCGACAATTATTCACATAGTCATTCCTGCTAATCACAATATACCGCATCCAGCTGAAAGGCGCGTAACAATCATTGTCTGTTACAACCAAGGTATATCCGTCACGCCGGATCTTCTCGCCGGAACGTATTACATTAGTAAGGCGTATCCAGGTTATGATAGTTTTCACAGCGACTATGAACATACCGCCAAAGAATATCCATATCAGCATTGTGCCCCAAAGAGGCTTTTGGACTGAAGGACCGGTCACGGTACTGATGAATTCTGTATTAACGATGATCGAATCTTCGATACCAATCGATTTTAGCTTATTCACAGCATAATAAATCGGCATGGCAGAGAAGGATATGAAATAAATGAGCAGCAATATAAAGCGGTTGAAAGTGTGCTGATTATCTCCAGCCAAAAAAAGCCGGTAGGCAAGATACATTGCAAGCAATAAAATTCCGCTCAAAATCGAGTATGAAAGCAATGCGCCCATATTATTCCCCCTTATTCTCTACAATCCGAAGCAATTCTTTCAATTCTTCAGCAGTAATCTTCTCATCTTCAACGAGCGCAGAGACTGCACCAAAATAACTGCCACCAAAATAGTTCGTTATAAAACTGCCGAAACGACGGTTGCGAAAAAATTCCTTTTTTACTTTAGCGAAATAATGAAATGTTCCAGCAACATCATTATGGCCAACAAATCCTTTAGCCTCTAATCTTCGCATGACTGTAGAAACTGTATTGAAATT
>CAMWNH010000005.1 GCA_947175605.1 uncultured Porphyromonadaceae bacterium | reverse complement strand
GTGGCAAAAAGTTACCTTACCACCGCATCTCACCGGCGCTTTTTGCCTTGTTCTTCAGTCACGTAGCTACGGCTACGCTCCTTCATCACAAGACAAAAATCTCTCGGCGATATGCGTCCTCAGCATTAACAAATATTGGGGAACCGGGTCTTAATTCCGGACCAGAGGGATGTATCGTTCGTAGCCTTCGCGGGCCATGGATTCGAGTGGGATGAAGCGGAGCGAAGCGGAGTTGATGCAGTATCGGAGGCCTCCTTCTTCGGCGGGTCCGTCTGGGAAGACGTGTCCGAGGTGTGCGCCGCTGGCTGCGGCACGGACTTCCGTGCGCACGCGTCCGTAGGAAAGATCCTGATGCTCGGTCAGGAGGCTTTCGTCAATAGGCTTGGAGAATGCGGGCCATCCGCATCCGGAGTCGAATTTGCGTGTGGACACGAAGAGAGGCGTACCATCGGTGATGTCGACGTATATTCCCGGACGGAATTCATGGTCGTACTCATTGACAAAGGGTCGCTCCGTGGCTCCGTTCTGTGTCACTTCCCATTGCAGGGGCGTGAGGCGGCGGCGCAAATCCTCGCGCTCCCGGTTGTGTCGTGTGCCCATGCGTTTTGCTTCGGCAAACAATGCGGGATTGATGTGGCAATAGCCTCCGGGATTTTTTTCAAGATAGTCCTGATGGTATTCCTCGGCAGGATAGAAGTTCTGCAGCGGCCCGGCTTCGATTGCCAGCGGTTGGGAATAGCGGCGCTGCAGTGTGGCGAGCATGGCTTCGACGATGGGGGCGTCGTCGGGCGAGGTATAGTATATGCCCGTGCGATATTGTGTGCCGACATCGCCGCCCTGGCGGTTGAGCGACAGAGGATCGATGCTATTGAAGTAGAGGTTGATAAGCTCGGAGAGCCCTACGCGGCTATCGTCGTAGACGACACGGACAGTTTCGGCTGCGCCTGTGTCTCCTGTGCATACTTCGCGGTATGAGGGGGAGGGAACGAGGCTGTTGGCGTAGCCCGCACATGTGTCCGTGACGCCCTCGACGAGGGAAAAGAGATGCTCCGTGCCCCAGAAGCAACCTCCTGCAAAATATATTTCACGGGTCATAATATCGGTTTTAAGGATGGACATGCAAATATAGTGAATTTTGCGGAATGGAAATAATTTCTTACCTTTGTTGACTAAGCTGAACCATGAAAATCAATACCTATACCAGTGCCGACGAGGCTGTCAAGCTGATAAAGAGCGGCGACCATGTATTTGTACAGGGCAGTTCTTCCATCCCGGAGGCGCTTGTTGCTGCTCTCGCGCGCAGAGGAAACGAGCTGCGCGATGTGATTTTATACAATGCTTTCGCCCTCGGGCGCCGCGTTTCGCCTCTGTGCGATCCGGCCTTGAAGGACTCCTTCCTCATAGATTCTTTTTTCGTGTCCAACGCCGTGCGCGGGTGGGTGAATCAGGGCTATGCCACGACCACTCCGCGCTTCTTCGGGCAGGTGCCACAGCTGTTCCGCGAGGGTTCCATCAAGCTGGATGTGGCATTGATAAACTGTTCGCTGCCGGATGAAAACGGATTCGTGAGCTGCGGAGTGTCGTCGGACCTTACGCCCTCGGCCATCGAGTGCGCCAAGGTGATCATAGCACAGATAAATCCTCTGATGCCATTCACGTACGGCGACTCGGTGATACACATTTCACGCATTGATGCTCTGGTGGAGGTGCACGACCCCCTGGCGGAGACTCCGGACCTCGAGCCCACTGAACGGGAGATGGCCATAGGGCGGCATATCGCCGAGCATGTGCCGGACGGGGCCGTGCTTCAGATAGGTATAGGTGCTATCCCTAATGCCGTGTTGCACTCGCTGAAGGATCATAAGCATCTGGGGCTGCACACGGAGGCCATGACGGACGGCATGATAGAGCTGATAGAGACGGGCGTGGTGGACAATTCGCGCAAGCAGGTTGAGCCCGGGCGCTCCGTTGCGTCGCTTGCGCTGGGCACGCGCCGTCTATATGACTACATCGACCACAACCGTTCGATACTTTTCCGCGACATTGCCTGGGTGAACGATCCTTTCGTGATAGCCCAGAACCATAATATGGCGGCCATCAATTCGGCTCTGGAGATTGACCTTTCGGGGCAGGTATGCGCCGACTCAATAGGCACGCGTATATTCTCGGGCGTGGGCGGTCAGCAGGACTTTGTGTACGGTTCGTCGCGCAGCGTGGGCGGCCAGTCGTTCATTGCCATGCTGTCCACGACATCGAAGGGCATAAGCAAGATAAAGCCTACGCTCACGCCCGGTGCGGGCGTGGTGACGACGCGCTTCCAGACTAACTGGGTGGTGACCGAATACGGGGCCGTGAATCTGCGGGGCCGCAATATGATAGACCGCGCGCGGCTGCTTATATCCATCGCTGCTCCGGAAGTGCGTGAGGAGCTGGATCGCGCGGCTTTCGAAATGCTGGGTTATGCCTACAGGCGATGGTGAGCGTGATGCCTAAGTCGATAGGTGTATTATCGGAAGGTGACGAATTTGTTGTAGATGAAATTGGCAACGGTGTAGACAATGTTGCCGATGAGTGTGGCTATGCCGTAGCCTGAGATGGCTATGCGTGGCGTGAGGTTGTAGACCACAGAGCCTATGGGTGAGGTGTTGATGAGCCACACCGTGAGAAGCTGCACACCGTAGCAAAGGAGAAATCCGAGGGCGAAGACAAGGGCTTCGCGCCGATAGCCCCCACGGCTATGGAACACCCACTGTTTGTTGCAGACGAAGGAGTTGACGAGGCCTGCGATATAGCCCAGCGCATTGCAAAGGTAGAGGTTGAGCCCGAAGAATGACTTGCAGATGTATATGACGCCAAAGGTGACGAGCGTGTTGAGCACGCCCACAAGGCAGTATTTCACGAACTGCACATATCGGTTTTCGGCAGATAGTTTCATTTTTCGGGAAGGTCAGCGGGGTCGACTTTAAGAATTGGTAAGGACCAGCCGAAGTGGAAGGCCAGTACGCGCAGACCTATGACAGTTGCCGCGCAGCCCAGCTGGGGAATCCATGCTGCCACTCCCGGCACGAGGGAGGCAAGCCAATAAGCGACACCTCCGGCCAGACAGGCCGTGGCGTAGATGTCCTTGCGGAAAAACAGGGGCTCCTCGTTGATCAGGATGTCGCGCAGCACACCGCCGAATGAGCCGGTGGTGATGCCCATGACAATCGCAACCCACATGGGATATGAAGTTGCAAGGGTTTTCTCGATGCCTACGACTACGAACAGAGCGAGGCCTATGGCATCGAAAATGAAGAGTGTACGCATGCCTTTGACCAGGGCACGCCGGAAAATGATGACTGTGGCCAGCGAAAGGCCCGTGACGGCCAGATACATGCCGGACTGCATCCAGAATACGGGGATGTCGAGAAGGACATCGCGCAGCGTGCCGCCCCCGATGGCCGTAACAAGGCCTATGACATATGCTCCGAACCAGTCGAAGCTCTTGGCGGCGGCCAAACGTATGCCGGAGATGGCGAAGGCGATAGTGCCTAAGATTTCGATGATGAAGATTATCAGATTGTCTCCCATTATTCTTTTTCAGAGGTGGAAGCGGCTGCGGCCTTGAGCGCGGCGCGCTTGCGTGCGGCTATGTCGCGCTCGTGTTTGCGACAGTAGGGCGCGAGGAAGCATTTATCGCATTCGGGTTTGCGCGCCTTGCACACGTAACGTCCGTGGAGAATGAGCCAATGATGTGCCTTGGGCACGAGCGCTTCCGGGATGTGTTTCATCAGGGCTTTCTCCGTGGTGAGGGGGTTTTTGGAGCCGGTGGTGAGCCCGAGCCGCTCGGACACACGGAACACGTGGGTGTCCACGGCCATGGCCGCACGACCGAACACTACAGCGCGGATGACGTTGGCGGTCTTGCGCCCTACGCCCGGCAGGGAGATGAGCGAATCCATGTCCTCGGGGACTTCCCCGTCGAAGTCCTGCACGAGTTTGCGGGCCATGCCCACGAGAGCCTTGGCCTTGTTGTTGGGGTAGGATATGCTTTTGATGTACTCATACACTTCGGGCACTTCAGCCTCTGCCAGGGCCTGCGGAGTGGGGAAGGCCCGGAAGAACTCGGGCGTGTACTCGTTGACGCGCTTATCCGTGCATTGTGCCGAGAGAATCACGGCCACAAGCAGCTGATAGGGATTGGCAAAATTAAGCTCCGTGTCCACCACGGGCATCTCGCGCTCAAATTCGCCAAGCACCTTGGCGTAACGCTCGGCCACTTTCATAGGCGTCGTTGAGGGAAAACCGTTCCGGAATCAGGCGTGGGTTGATGTGAATTCGTCGAGGAATCGAACGTCGTTCTCCGAGAAGAGGCGCAGGTCGTTGACGCGATACTTGAGGTTGGTGATTCGCTCGATGCCCATGCCCAGTGCGAAGCCGGAGTAGACTTTGGAGTCGATGCCGCAGGCTTCGAGCACGTTGGGATCCACCATTCCGCAGCCGAGGATTTCTACCCAGCCAGTGCCTTTGCAGAAGGCGCAGCCTTTGCCGCCGCAGATATTGCAGGAGATGTCCATTTCGGCGGAGGGCTCGGTGAAGGGGAAGTAGCTCGGACGGAGACGTATCTGTGTCTGCTCGCCGAAGAGTTCGCGGGCCAGATAGAGAAGCGTCTGGCGCAGGTCGGCGTATGTCACGTTCTTATCGATATACAAGGCCTCGACCTGATGGAAGAAGCAGTGTGCACGCGCGGAGATTGCTTCATTGCGATACACACGTCCCGGGCAGATGATGCGGATAGGGGGCTTCTGCGAAGTCATGACGCGTGTCTGCACCGAGGATGTATGAGTGCGCAGCAGCACATCGGGACGACGGGCGATGAAGAAGGTGTCCTGCATGTCGCGGGCAGGATGGTCGGGTGGGAAGTTGAGCGCCTCGAACACATGCCAGTCGTCCTCGATTTCGGGACCGTCGGCAATGGTGTAGCCCAGACGGTGGAATATGCCGATGATTTCCTCGCGCACGATCGAGAGGGGGTGACGTGTGCCCAGGGCGGGCGAGGTGACGGCCGGACGGGTGAGGTCGGAAGCATCGCCGCCGGCGCTCTTGTCGGCCAAGGTCTCGCGGAGTGCATTGATGCGCTCGGTGGCGAAGGTCTTAAGCTCATTGACGGCCTGTCCGACTTCACGTTTCTGTTCAGCGGGGATGTTGCGGAAATCGTTCATCAGCGAAGGGATCTCGCCCTTCTTGCTGAGATATTTGATGCGCAGGGCCTCGACCTCATCAAGGTTGGCGGGGGACACGGCCTCGAGCTCGGCGCGCAGGGATTTTATCTTCTCAAGCATTGCGAAAAAATGGTTTTCTGTTTTAATGCACAAAGTTACAAAAATAAATTCTTTCCGCAATCACGCAGCGACTAAAATCCCGCAGAGGGGATGTCAGTACAAGCTGGATCGCGTAAAATAACGTAAAATAATGTGCCGTAATGTTTGTATTCCGAGGCTAATTTGTGTATCTTTGCGGCCGAAAGACCGTCCGGCGGACGGCCATGAAAATATTTTACCTTAAATTAAGTACCTAAACCATGAATCCTATCACAAAGAACGCAGTTCTGTGTGGCATTTGCGCTCTGATGTCGACAAGCGCCGTGATGGCGGCCGACCATGACAGCTGGCCTGAAGTGTGGCGCGATGACTTCAACGGCACGGAACTAAACACGAAGTTTTGGAACATCGAGACTAACACGAGCGGTGGCGGCAACTGGGAGCTCCAGTATTACGGCCCGGAGGGCGTGACTGTTGCCGACGGGAATCTCGTGATAACGGCGTCGCGCACGCCCCGTTCCGGTCGCGAGTTCACCTCCGGCCGCATCAACTCGAAGGGCAAGATTTTCTTCACGCACGGCAAGCTGGAGGCCCGGATTATGGTGCCTAAATCGGCAGGCGGACTTTGGCCTGCATTCTGGATGCTGGGTGAGAGCATTGACAAGAACCCATGGCCTCAGTGCGGCGAAATCGACATCCTCGAGATGGGTAATTCGAACGGCTTCGGCGGAAACGAGGAGACTTATTTCAGCGGCGCATGCCACTGGGGTTTCTATAATTCGAATAATACTTATCCCATGTATGGCGTGGCGGGGAACGCTCCCTACAGTCTGCAGGATGGCGCCTATCACCTGTTCACCTGCGTATGGGACGAGGACTATATCCGGATGTATCTCGACCTCGACCGTAATGCCGATGCGGCTCCTTACTACGAAATGTCCATATCGGATGTTTCGTCGGCTACCTCGGCAGGGCTTTACATGCACAAGCCTTTCCACATTCTGTTCAATCTGGCTGTGGGCGGCATGTTCCCGGGCATCATGAACGCCGGTGGAATAACGGCCGCGATGCCTGCACAGCTCAAGGTGGACTGGGTGCGCATCTGCCAGCCGGACAACGAGGCTTTCACCTTCTGCGAGGAGTATAAGGAGAAGGAAGAGGGCGTGGAAGATCCGAACACGAAGCCCGGTCTGTGGGGCACGGCCTCGCTGGACAGCAACGGCAACTCGACCTTCAACTGGGACAATGCCGATGATTTCGTGCTGATAGGCACATCGGCCGGCGTGCAGGAAATGATGATCGGCATGGGCAAGAATATCGCTGCCGACTACAACGTCGATGACGTGAAGAATTTCTTCTATGTATGGGAAGGCACTTACAATCCACTGACGCCGAGCGGCGTTAACTCATTCGGCCTTGAAGAGGACTATCAGGCTCTGGAAGTGGGCAATATCGGATGGTCGGGTGCAGGTTTCGCCTCTACGGGCGGAACGCCCAAGGACCTTTCGATGCTCGAGGGCGACGACTGGGTGCTCCATTTTGCCATGAAGGGTACGGATGTTGCGGCTCACCGCAAGCAGACCGTGATGGTGGGCAACACGCAGTTCGTGATCGGCCGCGCCGACGGCACGGACCCCTCGCTGGGCGACTATCCGCGCGACGGCAAGTGGTATTCATTCGACATTCCTTTGAAAGTGCTGCGCACGCTCAAGGATCCTGTCTTCACCAATCCCCGATCGTATTCCGACAATGTCGTCGCTTTCCTTTCGGGCGGTTTCGGTGGCGCTAAGCTTCAGTTTGACAATGTGTTCTTCTACCGTTCGGTGGAGCCTGTGAAGGATATCCCGGAAACGGATACGGAAACGGAGATCGGCCGCTATGCATCGAAATCGCTTGATGCGGAGGGCAATCCCACGTTCGACTTCGAGAACAGCTACGATTATGTGTTCGTGACGGCCAGCGATGCGACGCGCGGCGCAGCCGAGGGTAAGGTGCTCCTTGACCTGAATGTGGACGGTGGCAAGAATGCCTTCTACAACTGGGTGTATGAGTACACGACGACTCCTACATATGACGAGCTTGAGGCCGAACCTGGCAACTCCATGGGTGAGGACGTGAGCTACTTCTCGATGTCGGTTCGTGGCGACCAGGCCTGGAGCGGCTGTGGTTTCAAGCTCCTTGAGCCTCAGGATCTTTCGGTTCTTGACGAGAATTTCTGGTTCCACATTGCCTTCAAGGGTAATGACGTGCTCCAGCACGCATCGCAGGTAATCACGCTGGGTAAGGTGCAGTTCATCATCGGTGCGTCGGATGGTGTGACACCCGCTTTGGGCGACTATCGCCGCGACGGCGAGTGGTATTCGTTCGATATTCCTCTGAAGGATCTTCTGATTATATCGAATCCGCTCTATCCCGATGCAACTTCATTCGGCGAGAATATCGTGGCTCTGTCCACGGGTGGTGTTCCGGGTGCAAAGGTGCAGTTCGACAATATCTTCTTCTACCGCAACGATGCGCGTGCCAACGAGGATCGCAAGGATGATACGCCCTGTGGCCCGTATGTACACGCGGCACTCGATGCTTCGGGCAACTCCACATTCGATTTCGACTCGGCTGAGGACATCGTGGCTGTAGCAATCTCGGAGGGTGTGCGCGAGAAGTTCGCCGGTAAGATCCGTGCTGATTACAATGTGGATGAATCCAACGTTTGCTTCTATGTATGGGAGGGTACATACGACGAGGATACTGATGTGGAAGGTCCCAACTCGTTCGGTATGGACGAAGGCTTCCCGGCACTCGTTGTCGGCTCGATGAACTGGTCGGGCGCTGCCTACAAGTTCGAAACCGCCCGCGACCTGAGCATGCTGAGCGAGAATGGCTACTATCTGCATCTGGCCATGCGGAGCGCTGACTATGTTAGCCACACGCCTTATAAGATGGGCCTCTGCGAGGATGCCGTATGGTTCACCACGGCAAGCTCGGGCGACGGCCTTGTGACGGACTTCCCCCGCGACGGTAAATGGTATTATATCGACATTCCCGTGAGCGCACTCAATGATGTGGCCGGCCATGATCTGTTCGCCACGGAGAATTCGTTCACGAAGAATCTGCTCCACTTCGACTGCGGCGCCCGTCCGGGCACGAAGCTCCAGTTCGACAACGTGTTCTTCTGGCGCAATACCAACCCCAAGCGCGACGACAATCTGGGTGCATCGGGTATCGAGGCCGTATATGCCGAGAAGTCGGAGCCGAAGGTTCTGCGCGGAATCTACACGATCGAAGGCCGACGCCTCGATGTTGATCGCTCGCAGCTTAGCCGCGGCTTCTATATAATCGATGGTAAAAAAGTGTTTGTAAGATAAAGAGTTTGTAATTCCACAATGAAAGAGAGGCTGTCTAACTTTGGTTGTTAGGCAGCCTCTCTCTCGTTGAGTGGGGGATATAGGTATGGATCAATAGTTGTTGGCTTTGCGCTCGAACCAGCCCTGATCGGCGCCGCAGACGGGGCAGCGCTTGGGTGCGGCCTTGGCGTTGACGGTGAAACCGCACTTGCGGCACATCCATTCTACGCTTTCGGGGTTCTGGAACACCTGTTCGTTCTCCATGCGCTCCAGAAGCTTCATGTAACGGGCTTCGTGCATCTGTTCGACGGAAGCCACGAGCTTGAAGTGGTTGGCGATCTGGGGGAAGCCTTCTTCCTGTGCGGTCTTGGAAAAAGTGTCATAAAGGTCGCTCCATTCTTCGCGTTCGCCGGCAGCGGCTTCTGCGAGGTTTTCTTTGGTGGAACCTACGACGCCTGCGGGATAGCCTGCCGTGATGGTAACTGTGCCACCTTCGAGGAAGGCAAAGAAGCCACGGGCGTGAGAGAGCTCCTGTTCGGCTGTTTCAAGGAAGATTGCGGCAATCTGCTGATAGCCTTCTTCGAGTGCCTTCTGTGCAAATAGGGTGTAGCGGCTACGGGCCTGGCTTTCGCCTGCGAAAGCGGCGAGAAGATTCTTTTCGGTGCGTGTACCTTTTATGCTTTTCTGTTCCATATTGAGTATGAGAGTTTCGTTGTAGAATTACACAGCTAAAACAATCGCCGCCTGCGGATTGTTCGCAGGCGGCGATAATATTTATGCGTGAGAAAGATCAGAATGTGAAGGCGCACATGGCGTTGGCGCGCCATGCGTTGCGGGCCTCGCCGGAAACATTCGCGCGCCGGCCGAAGTCGAGCTCCGCGGCAATGCTGAGACGAGGCACGATATACCAGAACACGTTGGCGCAGGCAAAGGTTCCGCACTTATATTCATCGCCCGGTGTGCCTTTGCGCGTGCGCAGGTGGGTCTGGCTGGCTGTGACGGACATAAAGACTTCGGGGCGGAAGTTGTATTGCAGACCCAGCGACCATCCGAGCGTGAGCGGAGCGTATAATTCGGATTTGTCCGAAGGATCGACGATAAGGTCGTAATGTCCATACTGCATATCACTTCCGAGACCGGCAATTCCACGCCCTGTCGTGAAGTTGAGATATGTGGTAAATTGCTGCGTCGGGTGGGCCACGGAGCTAAGGTGTAAGCCCCATCCGGCGGGATTGTGGTCCTTGCCGGCTGTCATGTCGCGGTAGGGGAGCGAACGGACTATACCGCTGAGGCGCACGTGCTGGCCCGGAGCCCACTGATACTGCACCAGAGCAGCGGCATCAGGCAGCCATTCCGAGCGAGGCTTGGCTGCAAGAGAAGTCTGGTCGACGGATGTTTCGGGTGTCTCAACGGATACACCAAGATTCCAACGCCCTTTGAAGCAAGGCATGTAGCGGACCAGCACGGCCGTGTGCGCGAATTTGTTGTTATCGCCCGCGCCGTCTATCACGGGAGGCAGTGCGGCCGGGTCGGAGAAGGTGGAGTTAGCGTAGCCCACGGTGAAGTCGCGCACCATGGCGTAGGCTTTCTTGAGCTTCAGGCCTCGGCTCTGATAGCCGGTGAAATCCGTCTCGATATACAGCTGATAATCGCCGATGCGGGAGTGCTGGCCGATTACCCTGAAAAATAATGCCGTTCCTGCCGGAGTAGAGCCGAAGTGGCGCATTGACAGCGGATTGGCGGGAATGGGGATGGTGTATGGCGCGAAAGAACTCGTGGGCACGGCGCCGTTCCAGTCGTAGTAGGCTCGCATGCGCACGCTGCCACCTATGCCCATCGAAAGGCCGGCCTGTTTGCTCATAAAGAGAAAGTAGGGCGCGTCGGGGTCCTGGAAGTGACGGAACTGGTCGTAGTAAAAAGCGTTGATTACGCGGATGATCGAGTCGCGTGTGGCCTTGAGTTCCTTTTCGTCCGTGGGACGGCCGTCGATATGCACCACGCGGGTGGAAGCGCTTTTGAGACTGACCAGTGAATCGACATGTGTCGGTGCGGCCGATGCGGCAATTGCCAGTCCGAGCGCGGCAGCGGATAGAATGTGTCTGAGTTTCTGCATTGCAAGTGAATGTTTTTTCTATCGCTTCCGCGAAGCTGTAGCCTGCAGGATGAAGGGCAGAGGGCTGCGGAACGGTATGGCCTTTTCTCCGGTGATTTTTTTTAGACACGCCGTTGCTTCGGCGAGGGAGCTGAAGGAGGCGCCCACAACATAATAGTATGGTTCGCCCGTCTCTACTACGAAGGCGCCGGGCAGGATTCCCTGCTCGATGGCGAGGCGGTCGCGCATCGACACGGCGTTGAACTTCTGCTTGAACTGTCCGACCACCACGCAATAGGGCTTGAGATTCTCGCGGATTCCTCCACCGCCTTCGGTGATGCGCACGAGTTGCTTCTTGACGGCCACGGTATCGCCATCGGGAGCGACCACATAGCTGAACCCGACCTGCCTGCGCTCGCGGCCGTAGATGGTGTTTTCGATGGCATCGGCGGAGTCGCGTCCGGCTATGGCCTTTTCGTAGGCGGCGCGATAGTTGGCTTCCGTGGTCTTGCAGGCACACATGGCGCCCAGCAGCAGTAAAAGTATGAGGAGTTTTCGCATGTGTTTCGGAGATTGTTCAAGCCTTGTCGCGGCTTAGTTCTATCACTTCCAGGTCCTTGATCTGCGAACCATCGATGGTCAGGCGCACCAGTGTGCGCACCTTCTGCCAGCCGTGATAGCCGGCGGCGCCCGGATTGACGTAGAGCGTCTCGAACTCGTTGTCGTACATCACCCGCAGAATGTGGCTGTGTCCTCCGACAGTGAGGGTAGGGCGCTCCTTGCGCAGATACGGGCGGACGCCCGGGGCATATTTCCCGGGATAGCCGCAGATGTGTGTCATCCACACGTGCACGCCTTCCACGTCGAAGCATTGTATATCGCCGAATTCGCGGCGTATGTCCATGCCGTCGATGTTTCCGGCTACGGCGCGGACGGTGATGCCCGGGCGAATGGCCCGCAGGGCTTCGATGACGGCGTAGTCGCCCACATCGCCTGCGTGCCACACTTCATCACATTCGGCGAAATGGTGGGCATAGCGTGCATCCACCAGCCCGTGTGTGTCGGATATGATGCCTATCTTTTTCACTCTCGGTTCCTGATGATGTTATTTCATTTTCTTGACAATGTCCTTGGGCAGACCCTTGCGGTTGAGAAGGACGTTCATGGTCTTGGCCCGGAAGTAGGGCATCGACACGTAGAAATATCCGTCGTAGACCTGATTGGTGTCCCAGGAGTTCTTCACCTTATAGTACTTGTTGCCTTTCTGGTCGGTGGCCGTTCCCACGATCACCATGCCGTGGTCGTCGGTCGTTTCCTGACGGTCGAACATCTCCTGTCGCGACTCCTGCGTCACTTCAATCTCCTCCACGGGGGCCTTGAAGTTGTATTTATCGTTCTGGCGCTCGCGGTCGCTGAGCTTCACCCATCGTGCGAGCTCGGTGCCGTTCATGTCGCCTTCGGTCTTGCCCTTGGGCATGAGGGCCACGCCGTCGTTCCACTTGAATCCGCCTTCGCTGACGTCGGCGGCCCACACTACGGTATATCCTTCCTTGAGCGCATTGTCCACGGCGGCTTCAAGTTCGTCGAGAGGCACGTTGAAGGACGATGCCCAGAGCCAGTTGTCGGGCACTTCTACTGCAAAGTCGGTGTAGAAAGGATGATGGGTGAAGGACGTCAGGGCCACGTAGTTGTCCATGTCCAGGCCAAGGCTTTCGGCATAGCTTTTGGGGGTGTAGGTCTTGCCCTTGTAGGTGAAGGTTTCCGGCACCTCGCCGAGATATGCGTCAAGGATGGCGTTGAGGCCCTTGAGCCATGCGGTGGAAAGCTTGCGGTTGGGGCGCGATGCCACGGCCTTCACGTAGGCCGAGAGGGCGGCGTCAAGCTCGCCGTGCACGTGCTTGTCCTCGCCGTACTGCAGGCCCGCATACACTTCTTCAGGGACGGCGCCGTATTTCGCCCACACGTAGGGAACATCCCATATCGAACCGCCGGGTGAGAAGTTGGTCTCGCCGTATAGGCGGATGAAGCGCTCGGCCTTGTCGGCATAGCATTGGCGCACGGTGAACATTTCTGACAGGTCCAGAGAGTCGCCGCCCTGTTTCAGGATTTCATCTTCGAGGTGGGAGGTGCCGGCAAAGCACCAGCAGGTGCCCGACTTGTTCTGATCCTTTACGGAGGTGACGGGAATCGAGATTATGTCCGTGAAGACGAAGGCTGTGTCGGCCGGAGTAGCCGTCGAGTCAGCGGGAGCCTGCGCGAATGCGGGGCAGGCGAGGGCTGCAAGGAGTGCTGCTGCTAAGTATTTCATTGAGTCGAATTGGATTACCGGATGTAAGACATATGGTTGTTTCAGTTGAGGACATCGTAGCCCGAAGACTTCAGAGCCTCACGAATATTCTGGATGTGGGCATTATCGCGGGTCTCGAGTTCCACGCGTATGGTACAGCCGCTTATGGCGGCGCTGGAGTTGATGCGCTCGTGGTTCACGGAAATCACGTTGCCTCCATGCTCGGCAATTACGGCGCATACGCCCGAGAGCTGTCCGGGCTTGTCGGGGAGGTCGATTACGAACGTATAGTTGCGCCCGGCTTTCGAGAGGCCGCGATTGATGACGCGGCTCAGTGTTGTCACGTCGATGTTGCCGCCGGAAACCAGACATACGGTCTTGAGCCCCTGCACGGGGAGCTTATTGAACATCACGGCAGCCACGCTAACAGCTCCGGCACCTTCGGCCACGAGCTTCTGCTGCTCCAGAAGCAGCAATATGGCGGCGGCTATTTCTTCGTCCGTCACGGTTACGACCTCGTCGACATAGCGGTTGCACATGTCGAATGTATTCACGCCCGGCTCCTTCACCGCAATGCCGTCGGCAATGGTGCTTACGTCGTTGAGATGGGCAATCTTTCCTTCTTTGAGCGATGTAGCCATGGAGGGCGCGCCGCCGGCCTGCACGCCGTAGACCTTCACGTCGGGGCGCAGGGTCTTGATTGCGAAAGCCACGCCTGAAATGAGACCGCCGCCACCGATGGGCACGACCACGGCCTGAACGTCGGGCATCTGGTCGAGAATTTCGAGGCCGATGGTCCCTTGCCCGGCGATTACTTTTTCATCGTCGAAGGGATGGACAAAGGTGTATCCATGTTCTTTCTGGAGCTCTAAGGCCTTGGCATAAGCGTCGTCGTATACGCCGGGCACGAGACAAACCTCAGCTCCATAGCCTTTGGTGGCTTCCACCTTCGAGATCGGAGCGGCGGCCGGGAGGCAAATGAGGCTCTTGATTCCATTGTGAGTGGCGCCGAGGGCAACCCCCTGTGCGTGATTGCCTGCCGAGCACGCGATCACGCCGCGGGATTTTTCTTCGGGCGACAGTTGGGATATCTTGTAGTATGCGCCACGGAGCTTGAAGGAGCCCGTAAGCTGCAGGTTTTCGGTCTTCAGATATGTTTCGACATCGGGGTTCACTTTCGGCGCCGGGATGATGGCGGTGCGTCGAGCCACGCCTTTCAGCACGGCCGCGGCATTGAATATCTCGCTGATTTCAAGCATGTGCGTGATATGACAAATTGATTGTGATACTAATAATGCAAAGGTACAAAAAAATCGGTAAAAACCTGCACCCTAATAAAGGGCAGTGAAAAAATTTTGCTATTTTTGCAGAAAGATATGCTTACATATGAAATTGCCGACTGAGACCAACAAGAAATTTTACGCCTTTATAAGTTATTCGAGTATAGATGAGAAGATTGTAAAGTGGCTTCATACCCGTCTTGAAAATTATCGTATTCCGACGTCCGTAGCCTCGGATTCGGGCGTGTCGTCGGCAGGATCAAAACGCAAGTATCTTCGTCCTATTTTCTGGTACAAGCAAGACTTAAGCGGTACGGTGCTGAGCGAGTCGCTGAAAACTAATCTTGCTGATTCACAATACCTCATTGTGATATGCTCACCGAGCGGAGCATCCTCGAAGTGGGTGAACGACGAGGTTGCAACTTTCATAGAGCAGGGTAAGGAGGCTAAGATTATTCCGGTAATTGTTGCAGGGGAGCCCAATTCGGGTAATGCTGACACAGAATGTTTCCCGGCGGCTCTGCGTAGTCTCAGTCGTAATCGCGAGCTCCGTGGAATAAATCTTGTTGCGCAGGGACGTAAGCGTGCTCTGATAGATATAATAGCCACTATGTTGGGCGTTAAATTCGATACCCTATGGCAAAGACATAAGAGGCGTGAGAGGCGCAGGCGTATCATTGCTGCTATTCTCATGGCTCTTGTGTTTGCGGGGATATGGTGTGTTTACGAATACAAGCGACTGCGGACGGAATATTATCTGGATTATGCTGAGGTTTTCGGAGTTCCGGAGGGTATTGACAGGATAGATAAAAGCAAGATGGCCGATGCGGGTAGGAGTTTCCGTTTTTCATATTCGCGAATACCCCTTGGCGAGGAAGGAGCGCTCCGCTGGAGGCTGGACAAAGTTGAATATGTCGCGGCTAACGGTAATGTAGACAAAGACCGTCCGGACCGATATGTCATGTTCTTCCCTGTTCAAGAATTCCGTTATCAAGATGGGAAACTCGCTGAGATTATTAATAAGGATGATCAGGAACGAGTGCGCCTGAGGTATACGGTGAAGGATGATATTGAAGGGAATGCGGCAGCGATATACGATATAACCGGTGGAGAGATTGAGGAAAGCGCGGGCTATCTGTCGGCTTCTTTAGCAGTAGGAAGCAGTACGGAAAAAGATGCGACCAAAATCCACTCGAAAATAAAGCGCATACATCTGGAAAGAGACAAGAGGGGAATGGTAGAAAAAATGACCTTCCATTCAAACAACGACGACGACCTTTCGGTGAGCCTGACTTCGGATAACAACGGGTTCTATGGAATGAGCTTTACCCGAAATGATGTAGGACGTGTGACCGGCATCACTTATCTCGATATTTCGGGCGGTCCGACTGAAGACTATCGTGGGGTGGCTACCGTGAAATACAAACAAGAACCATCGAGGATTGTGGTGAATTTCTTTAACGCAGCCGGCGTCCCGACTTACGGCAATCTTGGAGTTGCCGAAATGGTGGTGGATTGTAATGAATATTACAGAGGAGTTAAGAAGAGCTATTATGACCTTTCGGGACGTCCGATGCTGAGTGAAGAATATGTGCATACGGCTACGTATGATTATACCGATGAAGGACAGGAGAAGAGCGTGAGCTGTTTTGGCTTGAACGGAGAGCCGGTGGTTTCGAAATCAGGATGGCATCGGAGAGAGATTGAGTATAACCATCAAGGAAAAGCTGTGCGTGTTTCATATTTCGATGTGTCCGGAGAACCTGCCTTGGAGGATGCAATCTATTCGGTAATGACCTTTGGTTATAACTCGGCAGGACAGGCTACGGAAATGAGATATTATGGAACAGACGGAGCGCCGGCCTATCACCATAAAAAAGGAAACTTTGGAGAGAGGTATGAATATGACGACCATGGCGATGTTACTCGAATAGATTTTCTGGGCGCCGACGGAAAGATAGCTGACAGCCAGAAAAATAGCTATTCAACCATCTGTTATGTATATGATAAGTATCACAGGTGTATTTCGATGTATTTCCTTAACCAAAGAGGCGAGAATGTGAGACTAGCCGGGGGGCACGCAGGCGTAAATTATAAATATGACAGTAGGGGTAATGAGATAGAAAAAAGGTTCTTTGACCCGGATGGAAATCTCACTATGCAGAGTGGCGGGTTTTCGGTTATCCGGCGAGCGTATGATGCCAAAGGAAATGTGGTCGGAATATCGTATTATGACGATAAGGACGCTCCTGTGTTTGTGGAGGGTAGATTTGGTGAAAAAGCAAGCTACTCAGAGCGCGGACAGCAGGTGGAAAAGAGGTATGTGGATAAGGAAGGAAAGCTGATGACGGGCCCGGAATGGTGGGCCGTTCGCCGGCGCGAATTCGATGATAAAGGACGCATGATCAGAGAAGCTTATTTTGACAAGGATTCTCTCCCGGTGTTGGATAAAGATAGCTATGCGGCAAGTATTTCGTATACTTATGGTTCCGGAGGAAATATTACAGAGATCGCTTTCTTTGGAAAATCCGGTGAGCCGATAAATTGTAAGGGCGGGTATCATTTGGTGCAACCCCGCATGGATGAATATAGACGTCCGGTTAGCCACCGGTATTTTCTCGCGGATGGTAAGCCGGGGCTCTTCAAGGGTTTGTACCATAGGGACACCGTGGCCTATGACGAAAGGGGAAAAATGATTTTGAATGCTTTCTTTAGTGCCGACGGAAGTCCCGCCGTGAATGGTGATGATGTGCATAGATATGAGAAGGAGTATAATATGCGCGGACTTCTCATTGAGGAGCGTCGCTACGCAAGCGACGGCAAATTGATGCACCCGAGGACGGTCTATCAATATGCTGTAGGACGCTGGAGCTGGGACGGCAAGGGGAATGCCGTGGAATATAGTTTCTACGACGATAAAATGTATCCACACGACTATCAACGTGATATAAATTCTGTGTCCGGAAGCATGCTAAGGTGCACGTTCGATGAGCATGGACTACTGAAGGAGACTGCGTTTTATAAGGCTACGGATACCGTGAGGCCTTATATGTACGAACAGCATGACTTCGACGAAAGACGAAAACTTATTCGACTGGAGTATCTGGATAAATATAGAAAACCGGTTGACTACGGCTCGGGGAGCAAGACGATAATTTCCTACGACAAGTTGGGCCGAATGAGCCGTTTTACGGAATATTCCGCCTCCGGGGATTTCATATACAGCGCTGCGTTCAGATACAACAATGTCGGGCAGTTCGTAGAACGTGTATCGCTTGACGAGGATAGTGTTCCCAAGATTGGACAGACAATTGGCATGACGGAACGATACGCGCGTATGGAGGTGGATTACGACTCCCACGGGAATAATATAGAAACAAGATATTACGACGCAAAAGGAAAACTTATGGATGCCGGTAACGGCTATGCGCTTATACGAAAGACGTACGACGACAAGAACCGGGCGATTTCTACGGCTACGTATGATACGAAAGACAAGCCCGTGTCTGTACGTGCGTTGGGATGGCATAGGGAAAACACAACATATAACGACAGAAATCTCGTTGAACGAATTGACTATATTGGTCCCGACGGCCAACCTGTGAACAAGGAAATGGCTATGAGTGAAGTCAGCCGTATTGAGATGGCCTATGATGATTATGGCCGGAAGGCGGATACTAAATATTTCCGATGGGATGGAGGGAAATATGTGGATTCCAAAAGCGAGCGCGCCTTTGGGAATACACTGGGTAAGAAATCCAATGCAACGCAGGTAATGGGCGTAGTAGAAACTGCCGGTTCGTTTCAGGATTCGGGACTTTCGGGAGTCTTTTATGTGCTTCAGTTCGATAGCTGGGATATTTACCAATCGCTCGAGGAGTTTGAGAAGGTAATGAAGTCGACATCTTCAAAGCAGCGACGCATCATCTTCCTTCCGCTCGTAAATAAGGATGGACGTGTGACGCCGGGAGAGATTGTAGACAAAGTTTTCCCTCCCGGACCACTTGGTGTACGGTTGATGGATTCAAACTACGATGGGATTTCCGAGTTCCTTGAGCAGGCTTTCGAGGGCTATAAAGAGCAAAAAAAATAAATGTAGAATAAAAATCGGGCGGGGCTTGTGAGATTCGGAAAATTTTTATTACTTTTGTGGAAATTTGGAATCTTATGCCGCAGACGGATTTCCGAGAACAGCTTCAACGCATCATAGACAAGACCCGGCTCTTGCTTTTACGCAATGATGCGCTTGCCCGGGAGATTAAGACTCTCAAGGAGGAGCGCGATGAGCTGAAAGGTGCTCTGATGGCTCGGGACAGCGAGCTCGAAAAGCTGAGGCTTGAATTGGAATACCTGCGTGTGGCCTCGGTGGTGAGCCCATCGGCAAGCGATCGGCGCGACGCCGCGGAAATGATTTCGAATATCGTGCGGGAGCTCGACCGCTGCATCGCCGACCTTAGGAGCTGACTTTACAGGCCGATCCTTCAGGCTTTGCCACGGAATTGTCCCGCCTGCGCAGTAAAATGGACGAATCGAACAGACGACATAACATAACGGCCCGAATCGCCGACGTGGAGCCTTTCAAACTGCTTGTGCCCGAGAGCGAGGAGGCGTTCTACCGTTATATAATCGAACAGCTCAACAAGCTGTGGAACAAGATGCATTTCGGCCCCGGGGGTGTGCCCTCGCAGCTGGCTCTCGCCAAGGTGGCGCTGTATTTTGCCGAGATGTACTACCGCAAGGCCTCTCTGGTCTCCGAGCAGTCGAAGGCCATGGCCGAATTCGAGGAGCAGCTCGACAAGCTCCTCCGCGACGGAGCGCTGTGAACGCGCACGGCTGATTGCGGTGTCGGCTGTGTCCGATCCTTTTCCAAATAATGCGCAGGCCCATCCGACGGCCCTGCTGCCGCACGCACATTCTCCGTGGCGCTCAAAGCGCCGGCGAGTGTGCGGTAATTTTTTTTTTTGAACAGACAACTAAACCGCTTACTCACATAAAGAACTAATTCAAAAGCAATACAAATGACAATAGCGATAGTGATAGCCGCGGCGATTATAGCCGCAGCAATAGCCGTAGGGGTGACCCTCGTTTTCCAGCGCCGCGCGGCTTCCACGCGGGCAAAATTCATCATTGCCGAGGCCGAGCGTGAGGCCGAGGACATCAAGAAATCCAAGGCGCTCGAAGGTCGCGAACAGGCCCTGAGCATTACGGCCGAGGCCGAGAAGCAGGCATCGCAGCGCCTCTCCAAGGTGCAGAGTGCCGAAGCTCGTCAGAAACAGCGCGAGGCACAGCTCAATCAGCAGCAGAGCGAGAATCAGCGTGCGCGCAACGAAATCGAAGGTCTCCGTCAGAACATCGACAGCCAGCAGCGCGCCCTCGAAGCACAGCGCCATGAGCTCAACGAGCTCACGCGTCAGGCCCAGCAGCAGCTCGAAAAAATTTCGGGCCTGACTGCCGAAGAAGCCAAGGAAAAGCTCGTGCAGAGCCTTAAGGACGAGGCCAAGACTGCCGCCGCATCCTACATCAACGACATCATGGACGACGCCAAGCTCACGGCGAACAAGGAGGCCAAGCGCATTGTGGTGCAGAGCATCCAGCGTGTGGCCACGGAAACGGCCATCGAGAATTCCGTGACCGTGTTCCATATCGACTCTGATGAGATTAAGGGCCGTATCATCGGGCGTGAGGGACGTAACATTCGTGCACTTGAAGCCGCTACAGGCATTGAAATCATTGTCGACGACACCCCTGAGGCCATCGTGCTCTCGGGTTTCGACCCTGTGCGTCGCGAGATTGCCCGTCTGGCCCTTCATCAGCTCGTGGCCGACGGCCGTATCCATCCGGCCCGCATTGAGGAAGTCGTGGCCAAGGTGCGCAAGCAAGTCGAGCAGGAAATCATCGAGACTGGCCAGCGTACGGCCATCGACCTTGGCATCCATGGTCTGCATCCCGAGCTTATACGCCTCGTGGGTAAGATGAAATATCGCTCGAGCTATGGCCAGAACCTGCTGCAGCACTCGCGCGAGACGGCCAACCTCTGTGCCGTCATGGCATCCGAGCTTGGTCTGAACCCCAAGAAGGCCCGCCGCGCAGGTCTGCTGCACGACATCGGCAAGGTGCCCGATGAGGAGCCCGAACTGCCGCACGCACTTCTTGGTATGAAGCTGGCCGAAAAATACAAGGAAAAACCCGATATCTGCAACGCCATCGGCGCTCACCACGACGAGGTGGAGCAGACCTCACTCCTGGCGCCCATCGTGCAGGTTTGCGACGCTATTTCCGGTGCCCGTCCCGGCGCCCGTCGCGAAATCGTCGAGGCATACATCAAGCGTCTCAACGACCTCGAGCAGCTGGCTCTCTCCTATCCCGGCGTGCTCAAGACCTATGCTATTCAGGCCGGTCGCGAGCTGCGCGTGATTGTCGGTGCCGATAAGATCGACGACGCCGAGACCGAACGTCTCTCCTCCGAGATTGCACGCCGCATTCAGGACGAAATGACCTATCCCGGTCAGGTGAAGATAACGGTTATCCGCGAAACCCGCTCCGTGGCTTTTGCCAAATAAGCTGCGATGGACGATTATAAGAAACTGCCTGACTCGCGTTCGAAGCTCCATAGTTTCGACTGGCTGGCCGATGTTCCCGGCGGGAAGGCCGCTTCGGATGTGGTGGAAGTCCAGTTCAAGAACGCGCGCAAAGGCTACTACCGCAACACTACGGGCCTGGACCTGGCGGTGGGCGATCTGGTGGCTGTCGAAGCCCAGCCCGGCCACGACATCGGCCGTGTCACGCTGCTGGGGCTGCTGGCCGAAAAGCGTATGCGAGTAGCCGCCTCGCGGCGCGATGAGGTACGCCGCGTGTTCCGCAAGGCCAAACCGGCAGATATCGAGAAGTTCGAGGAGGCCAAGGCTCGCGAGAACGACACCATGATCCGTGCGCGCAAGATCGCCGCTTCGCTCAATCTGGATATGAAGATAGGCGATGTGGAGTATCAGGGCGATGGCAACAAGGCTATTTTCTACTACATCGCTGACGAGCGCGTGGACTTCCGTCAGCTCATACGTGTGCTGGCCGATACCTTCAAGGTGCGCATCGAAATGAAGCAGATCGGCGTGCGTCAGGAGGCAGGGCGTATAGGTGGTCTCGGACCCTGCGGACGCCCGCTGTGCTGCTCGGCATGGATGACGAATTTCGTGTCCGTGGCAACGGGAGCGGCCCGCTATCAGGACCTGTCGCTGAATCCGCAGAAGCTTGCCGGACAGTGTGCCAAGCTCAAGTGCTGTCTCAACTTCGAGGTGGATGCTTATGTGGAGGCTTCGAAGCGTGTGCCGCCTAAGGATGTGCGCCTCGAGACGGCCGACTCCACGTGGTTCCATTTCAAGACGGACCTGTTCAAGCGGCTCATAACCTACTCCACGGACAAGAATCTCGCGGCCAACCTGACCACTATCACGGCCGACCGCGCCTTCGAGGTGATAAAGCTCAACAAGGCCGGAGAGAAACCCCTGACGCTTGCGCCTGAAAGCGAAAACGGTGCTGAAAAGCCCCGCTCGGAGTTCGGAGACATTCTCGGTGGCGAGGACGATCTGGGGCGCTTTGACAAAAAGAAGAAGCGCAAACGCAAGAACAAGCCCGAGAAGCCCAAAGCCGAGAAGCGGAAGCCCGAGAAGCCGAAGGCAGAGAAGCAGGAGGCTCCCAAGGCGGAGAAGCGCCCCGAAACACCGAAGCCCGAAAAGCAAGCCGGGACGCCGCAGCCCGATAAGCAGCAGGCCGAGAAGCGACGCGACAAACGCCCGCAACGCAAACCCCGCGCCGCACGCAAGGAGTCGGGCGAACAGAACGACAAATCATCCAACGATGCCTGACGCACTGAAAAAATATATTCTTCGCGCATCCACGGCCCTCGCGGCCTTGTGGATGCTCGTTGCATGTACGCCCGAGGAGAATCTCTACAGCGAGTTCGAGACCATGTCCGGGGCCGAATGGCTTTATACCGACTCTCTGAGTTTTACCCCCGCCGGTACGACGGACTCGATCGTGGACGGGACTTTGCTCGTGGCCCTTCGTCACACCCGAGGCTATCGCTATCAGAATCTCTGGCTGGAAGTGGCCTATCCCGTGGCCTCCGGCGATTCCCTCGTCATGGAGCGCGACACGATGAGCCTCGAGTTGGCCGACCCTTACGGTCGCTGGCTCGGCCGCGGCAGCGGTGCGTCGTATATGCGCGAGGATACACTCGTGCGCAAGTTCAGGCTTTACCGCGGCGCTCCGGTGCGCCTGCGCCACGTCATGCGTCTTGACACGCTCCCCGATGTCGAACAGGTAGGAATAGTGTTTATCCCCGATTGAGCGATGCGTTACGATTCGATAATATTCGACATGGACGGCACACTCTGGGACGCCGTCGACTCCTATGCCGCGATATGGAACAAGACCTTGCATGACTGCGCCGTGGAGCGCGAGCCTGTGACGCGCCGGGAGCTTATCGCCCTGATGGGCAAGCCGCTCAAGGTTATCGCGTCCATCCTTGTGCCCGGGCTCGACGGCCCGGCGCTCGACGCTTTTTTCGCGCAGCTCGAGGCCAATGACCTTGAGATGATGCCCCGTCTGGGCGGAAGGCTCTATCCGGGTGTCGAGGATACCCTGCGCGAGCTTTCCGGGAGCGGAATCCCCCTCTATTTGGTAAGCAACTGCGGGCCCGAGGGCCTGCCTATGTTCATGGATTATACCGGCCTCCGTCCGTATTTCCGGGACTGGCTCAGCTATGGCTCCACGGGCTGCGACAAGGATGTGAACATTCGCACGCTTGTCGAACGTTATAATCTGGAGAAGCCGCTCTATGTGGGCGACACCGTGGGCGACCTGCGCAGCACGCGCCGTGCAGGAGCCTCTTTCGCATGGGCGTCCTATGGTTTCGGCCTCGACTTCAACCCCTCCGAAGCCGATATCGTGCTTGCGGCATTCACAGATCTCCCCGCGGCAGTGCGGGATTGATGTTATACTTTAGAACACAGACAGATGGAATCCGGATTTCACGACCACCACAGCTCCGACACTCGCATGGTGTTACTGACCGATAGCGAACAGGTGCGCCGCCTCTCGCGCATACGTGCCGCACTCGGCCGGCAGGCTGAGGCCATGCTCGTAAGCGATAATGCCAACGTATACTATCTCTGCGGACGCGTGTTCGCAGGCTACGTCTATGTGCCGGCCGACCCGGCCTTGAAACCACTCTACTTTGTCCGCCGTCCGAACCATCTCGCGGGTGAACAGGTGGTGATGATTCGCAAGCCGGAGGAAATCCCTGCAAAGCTTCATGAGCGGGGACTCGACGTCCCTTCGAGCCTCGCGCTCGAACTCGGAGCGTTAAGCTACTCCGCCGCGCAGCGCCTGATGAAGGTGTTCACCGGTTCGCAATTCACTGATGCGACCCCCGTGCTGCGTCACGCCCGCTCCGTAAAGACAGAGTTTGAAATTGAAAAGCTCAAGGCTTCGGGCCGCAAGCAGACGATGATATACAACCGCATTCCCAAGCTTTATCGCGAGGGGATGACGGACGTCGAACTCCAGATAGAAATTGAACGCGCCTTGCGTCTCGAAGGCTGCCTCGGGCAGTTCCGTGTGTCGGGCGACGATATGGAGCTTTTCATGGGCAACGTGCTCACGGGCGACAATGCCGACAATCCCTCGCCCTACGATTTCGCCATGGGAGGTGCCGGGCTTGACCCGAGCATTCCCGTAGGTGCCAACGGCACGATGATTCAGCCCGGAAAGCCTGTGATGGTGGATGTCAACGGCAACTTCACGGGCTATATGACCGACATGACCCGATGCTACTGCGCCGGGCGTCCGGACGACAAGGCCGTGCGGGCCAATGAATGCTCCCGCCGCATATGCGCCGAGCTCGCTGATATGGGACGTCCCGGAGCCGAGGCCAAGAGCCTCTACGAGCGCGCACGGGCCATTGCGGCTGAAGAAGGCCTTGAGGCTAACTTCATGGGCTTTCACAGCCATGCGGGCTTCGTCGGACACGGCGTGGGCATCGAAGTGAACGAACTGCCCGTGATAGCACCCCGTTCGCGGGATCTTCTCGAGGCCGGAAACGTCATAGCCCTCGAACCTAAATTCGTTCTTCCCGGTATCGGTGCCGTTGGTATCGAGAATACATACGTCGTGCGTCCGGACGGTCCTATGGAGTGCATCACCGGAGCACGGGAAGAAATTACAGACCTCGTTTAATATCAATGAATTTAAGCGAATCATTATCCAACCCCAAGGTATTCCGCATGGTGGGCGCGGCGGCCGATGAGATGGGCCGCGAGTGCTATGCCGTGGGTGGTTTCGTGCGCGATCTTGTCATCGGACGTCCGTCCAAGGACATCGATTTCGTCAC
The DNA here is from genome assembly GCA_947175605.1 of uncultured Porphyromonadaceae bacterium. Classification (GTDB taxonomy): domain Bacteria; phylum Bacteroidota; class Bacteroidia; order Bacteroidales; family Muribaculaceae; genus CAG-873. The sequence goes on along the minus strand of CAMWNH010000005.1, from coordinate 45,365 downwards.
GGTCGGTTCGGGCATAGAGCTTGCCGAGACCGTGGGCAAACACCTGGGGCCGCGCACGAAGGTGAACGTGTTCCGCACCTACGGCACCGCTCAGATCAAGCGCGGTGATCTCGAACTGGAATTCGTGGGTGCGCGACGCGAGTCCTACACGCGCGACTCCCGCAATCCCATCGTCGAAGACGGAACTCTGGAAGAGGACCTTTCCCGACGCGACTTCACCATCAACGCCATGGCCATGTGCGTCAACGAGGCGCGTTTCGGTGAGGTGATAGACATGTTCGACGGCCTGGGCGACATTCGGCGCGGAGTCATCCGCACGCCGCTCGACCCGGACATAACCTTCAGCGACGACCCCCTGCGCATGATGCGAGCCATACGTTTCGCCACGCAGCTTGGCTTCGAGCTGTATCCGCCTACGAAAGATGCCATTACCCGCAATGCCTCGCGCATCGGCATAATAACCCGCGAACGCATCAAGGACGAGCTCTTCAAGATCATGGCCGCTCCCAAGCCCTCGATAGGCTGGCGACTGCTGCACGAAACCGGACTGCTCAAGTTCGTTCTCCCCGAGCTCGAGAAGCTGCGTGGTGTGGAAGTGCGTCATGGCCGCGGGCATAAGGACAACTTCTACCATACGCTCATGGTGCTCGATTCCGTAGCTGCACGGAGCGAGAAGCCCGAGCTGCGCTGGGCTGCGCTTTTCCACGACATCGGCAAGCCCGTCACCAAAGCATGGGACGAGGGTCGCGGATGGACCTTTCACAATCACAACTACATAGGTGCCCGTATGATTCCCGGAATCTTCGCGCGCTCCAAGTTCCCTCAGGGCGAGTTCATGCGTTACGTCGAAAAGATCGTCGAGCTCCACATGCGCCCGATTGCATTGGTCGAGGAGGAGGTCACCGACAGCGCCGTACGCCGTCTGGCTAACTACGCCGAGGAGGATCTGCCCGACCTGATGATTCTGGCCCGCGCCGACATCACGAGCAAGGATGAGGCCAAGAAAGCCCGCTTCCTCGCCAATTTCGACATCGTCGAGGAGAAGATCGCGGCCATTCGCGCCAAGGATGCCGAACGGGCCCGTAAATACCCTCTCGACGGTGAGGATGTGATGCGTCTTTTCGGCCTCCCAACGGGCCCTGCGGTGGGTTTTTACATCAAGCATCTGCAGCAGGCCGTGAAGGATTGCGAGATCGAGGATACACGCGAAGCCGCCATCGAATACCTTCTGAGCCTTGCCGCCGAGCGCGGCGACAAGCCCGCCATCGATCCTAAGGAACTCCTGAATTAAAGAAACTTATCGAATGTACTACGTCAGCAAACGTCTTGAAATATCTGCCGCGCACTGCCTTGAGCTCGACTACGAGAGCAAGTGCACATCCCTCCACGGCCACAACTGGATAATAACCGTTCACTGTCGCGCACGCGAACTGAACCGCAACGGCATGGTCACGGACTTCACCGACATCAAGCGCATCGTCACCGAGCGCCTCGATCACCGCTGTCTCAACGACACTCTCCCCTTCAATCCTACCGCCGAAAACATTGCGCGCTGGATATGCGAGAACGTCGAGAACTGCTATCGCGTGGAGGTGCAGGAAAGCGAGGGAAACATGGCCGCTTACGAGCTCGATTGACACGACGCATGGCTATGAAGAAATATCACGTAAACGAAATATTCTACTCCCTGCAGGGCGAAGGCTACTATACGGGCACACCGGCCGTGTTCCTGCGCTTCTCGGGCTGCAACCGCGCATGCAGCTTCTGCGACACGGATTTCCACTCCTTCCGCGAGATGACGGCCGAGGAGATTGCCGATGCCGTATCCGCTTTCCCGGCCCGCCATCTCGTGGCCACCGGAGGCGAACCCCTCCTGCAGCTTGATTGCGAGTTGCTCCGACAGCTCAAGCTCAAGGGCTTCTATGTGCAGGTGGAGACCAATGGCAGCTGCCCCGTGCCTACGGGCGTGGACTGGGTGACGTGCTCGCCCAAGGACGCCCCCTGGTGCGTGGACCGCATCGACGAGCTCAAGATCGTCTATCAGGGGCAGGATGTCGAGGAGCTCGCCCGTCTCCTGGCGGCACCCCGCCTGTTCCTGCAGCCCTGTTCGGGCCTGAATACAGCCGAGACCGTGGCATATATCCTCGCCCATCCTCATTGGCGTCTGTCCCTGCAGACGCATAAACTTATAGATATACAATGATTTCGCGCATCGTCCTTTTCCTGACCATGCTTCTGGTCTCCCTCACGCCTCTGCGGGCAGTGGAGACCTCTGCTGACGACTCGCTTCCGCCCCTGCCGTCCGTGAGCCTCGTGACGGTCTTTCCCGGCAGCGAGATATATGAGCTGGAAGGACATACGGCCCTGCGTATCACCGACGGACACAGCGATATGGCCGTCAACTTCGGTCTGTTCGACTTCAACTCGCCCAACTTTGTCTGGCGCTTCGTCAAGGGCGAGACAGACTATATGGTCGGTGCTTACCCATGGCCATATTTCGTGGCAGGCTATGCCGGTTCCGGTCGGCGCATTGTTCAGCAGCCTATCGAGCTCGACCGCGAACAAACGAGGATATTGCTCGCCGCGCTGGCTGCGCAGCTCACTCCGCCAGCCAATACCTATCGCTACAACTATGTGCTCGACAACTGCGCCACGCGGCCCTTTGATTTCATAGAAAAGGCCCTCGTGCCCGACAGCCTTGTGCCTGCGGCTCCTGCCCCCGAGCTCGCCGGATGCGATACTTTCCGCAAGGTAATGGCCTGGTATCACAGGAATTATCCATGGTATCAGTTCGGCATCGACCTTGCGCTCGGGCCCCTCATCGACCTCCCCATCTCGCGACAGGCGCAGTTGTTCGCGCCCGTGTCACTGATGCAGGCTCTCGAAGGCTCTCCGCATGTCGGTGAGGCGCAGGAGATAGTGCACGGCAATCCTGACGGGAGCGCCGCCGCAGGCCCCACGGCTTGGCTGTTTAGCCCTATGGCTGTGGCCCTTGCCGTGTTCATTGCCTCCGTGGCCGTCAGCGTGTGGGATTACCGTCGCCGTCGCCTTTCTCGCGGTTTCGATGCCGTGCTCTATGGCATCTTTGGCCTGCTCGGACTCTTGCTTGCGTTTCTGGTCTTTGTATCAGAGCATTATGCCACCTCTCCGAACTATCTGATATGGTGGCTCAACCCCCTGTGTCTCATTCCCTGCATTTTTATTTGGTCAAAAAGGACAAAAAAAGTAGTTTTCTGCTATCAAATACTTAACTTTGCAGTGCTGATTGGCCTGATAATTGCATGGCCTTTCTGCGTCCAAAGCGCCAACCCCGCATTTTGGCCCCTCATCGCCGCCGATCTTGTCAGGGCCGGCAGCTATGTCGTGAATTATAAAAGACTAAAGAAATAACAGCAGATGAAACGTTCGCTTCCTCCCTTTGTGCTTGCGCTCGTGGCCGGAATAGCCGCGGCCGCCGGCATGCACGCCGCCGTGCCGGGCGAGGAGCCGCGTCTGCTGCTCAATATCGTGGTCGAAGGGCTGGACGCCGAGACCCTCGAGCTGCTCAACGAAAAGTTCGCGCCCGACGGCGGCTTCCGCAAGCTGCGCGATGGTTCGATCACGCTCTCCAATGCCGACTACGGCACATACCTCGACCCCACAGCCGCCGCGGCCATGTTGATGACCGGCGCTGCGCCCTCCGTGAGCGGAGTGGCCGAGGCCAAGATATTCGACCGTGAGAAGCTCCGCACATTGCCTCTCTTCCATGATCCCGCCGTGTTGGGCAACTTCACCTCCGACACCTTCTCGCCCGCCGCTCTGCGCGTCAGCACTATTGTGGACGAGGCCCGGATAGCCTCGGGCGGTGTCAACGTGGCCTATGCTCTCGCTCCCGTGGCTTCGCAGGCGATAGTCCTGGGCGGACACACGGCCAACTCCGCCCTCTGGATAGATCCAGCAGGCGCCAACTGGGCCTCCTCGACCTTCTACAGCGACATGCCCGCGACCGTGGCTTCGCGCAACCGTATGCGCCCGCTCGCCACGCGAATGGACACCATGAGCTGGACCACGCTCCTCCCGCCCGCCGAGTATCCCGCCTTGCCCGAGCATCTGCGCAAGTATCCTTTCCGATACGTGATTCCGCGCGGACAGCAGACTGCCGAGAGGGTAGAGCGCCTCACGGCCTCGCCTATGGGCAATGCCGAGATCACCGATCTTGCCATCGAGCTCATACGCGGCCTTTCGCTGGGCAAGCACGACGGTACCGACGTGCTCTCGCTGGCCTACACGCTCGCTCCCTTTCCTTACACCAAGAGCCCCGACACACGTCTGGAGCGCATGGACGCCTATGTGCGCCTCGACCGCGATCTTGGTCGCCTCTTCCGCGCTGCCGACGCGCCCTCGGGCGGACGTATCGCCATAATGCTCGGCGGCACGCCTGCCGCGCCCCTGTCGCGACGCGACGACGAGCGCTGGGCCATCCCCCACGGAGAGTTCTCCACACGCAAGGCCGCATCGCTCCTCAACATGTATCTTATCGCCCTGCACGGCAACGGCGACTACGTGAGCGGCTATCACAACGATAGCTTCTATCTGAATCATAAAACATTAAAGAACAAGGAGCTGCGCCTCGATCAGGTGCGTGCCGAGGTGGCCGATTTCCTCGTGAAGATGACCGGCGTCGAGGCCGCCTATACGGTCGAGGACATTATTGCAGGACGCGCCGGACATCACTCCGAGGCGCTCCGCCGCAATACACCGCTGGAGACCTGCGGCGATGTTTTTCTGAGCATCGCACCCGGCTTTGAAGTTATCGATGATCTGGACGGTATGAACCTGTCCGAGGCCGGTGTGCCCATGGCCCATCGCGCCGTATCGTCGACGGCTCCCGTGTATATTTTCGCTCCCGGTGTGGACCCCCGCACCATCGACACACCCGTCGATGTCCGCGCCGTAGCCCCCACGCTGGCGCGTATCCTTCGCATACGCAGCCCCAACGGCGCCGCACTGCCTCCGCTGGCATTGCGTCGCCCCTGAAGCACAGGGGACGCACGGATGAATTCGTCCGATTTGCATATTTGCGCAAAAAGTTGTATTTTTGTACTTTAAAATCCTGCGCCCCGGCCTGTGTGCCCGGCGCTTCATATAAATATTATGTCATTTACCGGAATACTGAAGTCCATTTTCGGCGACAAATCATCGCGCGACATGAAGGCTATCCGCCCGATTCTCAATCAGGTGAATGCCCTGCGTGCCGATATGGCCAAACTCACCAACGACCAGCTGCGTGAGAACATCGACAAGGTGCGTGCCGATCTGGCCGCCGCCACCGGCCCCGATCAGGAGGCCATAGACCGCCTCAAGGTCGAAGTCGAAACACTCCCCTTCGACAAGCGTCAGCCCCTGTGGGACGAGATCGACGCTCACGAAAAGAACATCATCGACACTCTCGAAACCAAGCTCAACGAGCATCTGCCCATGGTGTTCGCCACCATGCGCGAGACGGCTGCGCGTTTCGCCGGCGCCGAGACTGTAGAAGTCACTGCCACGCAGATGGACCGCGACCTCGCTGCCGCAGGACGCGACTTTGTCAGCATCGAGGGCGACAAGGCCATCTGGAAAAATCACTGGATGGCCGGCGGCAATGAAATCAAGTGGGACATGGTGCACTACGACGTGCAGATAATCGGCGGTATCGTGCTTCATCAAGGCAAGATTGCCGAGATGGCTACCGGTGAAGGTAAGACCCTTGTGGCCACGCTGCCCGTGTTCCTGCGCTCGCTCTCGCGTAGAGGCGTGCACGTGGTCACGGTCAACGACTATCTGGCCAAGCGCGACTGCGAGTGGATGGGGCCGCTCTACATGTTCCACGGCGCTACGGTCGACTGCATCGACAAGACCGAGCCCAACTCGCCCGAACGTCGCAAGGCCTATGCATGCGACATCACGTTCGGCACCAACAACGAGTTCGGCTTCGACTACCTGCGCGACAACATGGCCATGTCGCCTGCCGACCTCGTGCAGCGCAAGCACTATTACGCCATTGTCGATGAGGTCGACTCCGTGCTCATCGACGATGCCCGTACGCCTCTCATCATCTCCGGTCCCGTGCCCCGCGGCGAGGAGCAGTATTTCGACGAATTCAAGAGCAATGTCGAGAAGGTCGTGAAGGCACAGCAGCGCCTCGTCACCGGCATTCTCTCCGAAGCAAAGACCAAGCTCGCCTCCGACGACAAGGAAGTGCGCAAGGAAGGTGCCCTGCTCCTGTTCCGCGCGTACAAGGGCCTGCCCAAGAACAGCGCCCTCATCCGCTTCCTCTCGCAGGAAGGCATGAAGAATACCCTGCTCGAGACCGAGGCCCACTACCTTCAGGACAATGCCCGCGAGATGCCCGTGGTCACCGATCCCCTCTATTTCGTAATCGACGAAAAGAACCGCTCCGTAGAGCTCACCGACAAGGGCCTTGACGAACTCACGGGCCACGCACAGGACCCCCAGTTCTTCGTCCTCCCCGACATCACCAGCCAGCTCTCCGAGCTCGAGCACATCGCCGACCCCCGCGAACGTCAGGAGAAGAAGGACGAGCTCATGGCCAACTATGCCGTCAAGAGCGAGCGTGTGCATACCGTCACGCAGCTCCTCAAGGCCTACACCCTCTTCGAGCGGGATATCGAATATGTGATCGACGACAATAAGATCAAGATCGTCGACGAGCAGACCGGCCGTATCATGGAAGGCCGACGCTACAGCGACGGCCTGCATCAGGCCATCGAAGCCAAGGAAGGCGTGAAGGTCGAGGCCGCCACGCAGACCTTCGCCACAATCACCCTGCAGAACTACTTCCGCATGTATCACAAACTTGCGGGTATGACCGGTACGGCCGAAACCGAGGCCGGCGAGCTCTGGGACATCTACAAACTCGACGTCGTGACCATTCCCACCAACCGCCCCGTGGCGCGCCACGACCTCAACGACCGCGTCTACAAGACCAAGAAGGAGAAGTACAAGGCCGTCATCAACGAAATCGAGAAGATGGTGGCCGAGGGACGTCCCGTGCTCGTGGGCACGACCTCCGTGGAAATCTCCGAACTTCTGAGCCGCATGCTCGATATCCGCAAGATTCCCCACAATGTGCTCAACGCCAAGCTCCATCAGCGCGAAGCCGAAATCGTGGCACTCGCCGGACGAAAAGGCACAGTCACCATCGCCACCAACATGGCCGGTCGCGGTACGGACATCAAGCTCACGCCCGAAGTCAAGGAGGCCGGCGGTCTGGCCATCATCGGCACCGAGCGTCATGAGAGCCGCCGCGTCGACCGTCAGCTCCGTGGCCGTGCCGGACGTCAGGGCGACCCCGGTTCGTCCGTCTTCTTCGTTTCCTTCGAAGACCAGCTCATGCGCCTCTTCGCCACCGATTCCGTAATGAAGATGCTCGACCGTCTCGGCCTGCAGGAGGACGAAATGATCGAACACAAGATGGTCAACAACGCCATCGAGAAGGCACAGAAGCGCGTCGAGGAAAACAACTTCGGCATCCGTAAGCGCCTGCTTGAGTATGACGACGTCATGAACAAGCAGCGTACCTATATCTACAACCGCCGTCTCCACGCACTCCTGGGCGAACGTATCGGCATCGACATCCAGAACATGCTCGTCGATACCGTGGAGAACCTCATCAACACCTACAGCTCCCCGGCCGATTTCGCCGACCTGCAGGCCGAGCTCTTCCGCGTGCTCACAATCGAAGCCCCCTTCACCGAGGAGGAATTCGCCAACATGAGCAAGGAGCAGCGCATCGAGCGCCTCGAAGCCGCAGCGCAGGAAGCCCTCGCCCGTCGCAGCGCACGCATCCGCGAAGTTGCCAATCCCGTCATCCAGGCCATGGTGTCGCAGACGGACTACGTCGGCCCGATCAACGTGCCCCTCACCGACGGCCGACGCATCTTCAACCTCCGTGCCGACCTGCAGGAAGCCGCCCGCACCGAGTGCGAGAGCATCGTCAAGGAGTGGCATAAGGCCCTCATGCTCGTGACCATAGACGAACTCTGGAAGGAACATCTGCGCGAGCTCGACCAGCTGCGTCAGAGTGTGCAGAACGCCTCCTACGAGCAGAAGGATCCCCTCGTGATCTACAAGGTCGAGTCCTTCCACCTGTTCGAACGCATGCTTTCCGAGCTCAACAACAAGGCCATGAGCGCACTGATGCGCGGTCAGATATTCATGCGTCAGCAGCCCCCGCAGCAGGAAGCAGCCCAGGGTCAGGACGCTCCCGCCGAAGCTCCCAAGAAGGAAGTGGAAGTGAAGACCGCAGCTCCTGAGCTGCGCCGCCGCCCGCAGTATCAGGAAAGCAAGGCATCCCTCCCCGGCGAAGAAGAGCAGCGCAAGGCCGCATCAGCCCGTCAGGGGGCACCGCAGCCCAAGATGCCCGCCAAGGCCGCGCCCAAAGTAGGACGCAACGATCCCTGTCCATGCGGATCCGGCAAAAAATACAAAAACTGCCACGGCAAAGGCCTGTAAGCCCCTGCCGCGCAATACACACAAAGGCCGTGCTCCATCTCCCGGAGCTCGGCCTTTTTCGATATAAGAAGTGGTTCACAAATTTGCGAACTTAAGAAATAATCCTTATCTTAGTGGCGTGATAATATACAGGATATGATAGCGAACAACCTTACGCCTTTCGAGCCCACACACCCAGGCGAGTTGATTAAGGATGAGCTGGAGGCAAGGGGTATTACTCAGTCCCGGCTTGCTCGGAGCATAGGCATCTCGCGATCTATATTAAATGAGATTATAAAGGGCAAACGGGCGGTTAATACTGAAATAGCTCTGCTGGTCGAGGCCGCTATTGATATTCCGGCTGATTTATTGCTTAACTTGCAGAGCGATTATAACATGCAGCGTGCGAAGTCGGATGCATCTTTCATGAAATTGCTGAACACCATCCGTAATAAAGCAGCCTTATTGTAATCAATCCTTTTCACGAAAAAGGGAAAATAGACGTATATAAAACGCAGCTCCCTCCCTGGCGTCGATGTGGCGCCGGGGAGGGAGCTGTATATTGGATTCGTTTTTCGCTTGCGGATTACATGTTCATACCGCCGTCCACCTGGATAACCTGGCCCGTAACGTAGGAGCTCATATCCGATGCGAGGAACGTGGCCACGTCTGCGATATCCTCGGGCTTGCCGCCGCGACGCAGGGGGATTTTCTTGGTCCATTCAGCGCGCACATCGTCGGGCAGAGCAGCCGTCATGGCTGTTTCGATAAAGCCCGGAGCGATAGCGTTAGCGCGGATGCCGCGCGAGCCTACTTCCTGTGCGATGCTCTTGGCCAGAGCGATAAGGCCGGCCTTCGAGGCTGCGTAGTTGGCCTGGCCGGCATTGCCATGCACACCCACTACGGAGGCCATGTTGATGATAGAGCCGCTGCGCTGGCGCATCATGATGGGCAGCACGGCGTTGATGAAGTTGAACGCGCTCTTGAGGTTCACGGCGATTACCGCATCCCACTGAGCCTCAGTCATGCGCAGCATAAGACCATCCTTGGTGATGCCCGCATTGTTCACGAGGATATCGATGCGGCCGAAGTCGTTCTTCACTTCTTCAACCACGGCCTTGGTCTGCTCAAAGTCGGCAGCGTTAGAGGCATAGCCCTTGCACTTCACGCCCAGAGCTGCGATTTCTGCCTCCGTGGCCTTGCCGTTTTCGTCTATCACGAGGTCGGTAAATGCGATATTGGCACCCTCCTGTGCAAAGCGCAGGGCAAGGGCCTTGCCGATGCCGCGGGCTGCACCCGTGATCAGCGCCGTTTTTCCTTCCAGTAATTTCATTGTCTTCTGTGTTATATGGTTGGTGTTAATTATTGAGGCAAAGTTACGAAATATATTCCAAGCGAGCAAATCAATCCCTCCCCATATGCTCGCTCACGAAATCAGCCAGCCCTTCCACAGCTCCCAGCAGCTGCGCATCGCCTTTGTGCGAGTCTACGCTCACGCCCATAGCCAGTATAACCTGAACGAGAAAGCGGCGCACGTCCATGGCCCGGTCCGCGCGGAATTCACCTCGCTGGATGCCCTCGTCCAGCAGACGCTCCAGCAGGCGCTCCTCGCGCTCCAGAGCCAGCTTGCGCATCTTTTCCAGACGGCCCATGTCCAGCTTCAGCAGATTGCGCAGGCCTTCCCATCCGTTTCCCTTCTTGTGTATGCGGAATTGTTCGATAATGAAAAGGCGGAGCTTCTCCTCGCTCGACAGCGATGGATTGCTCACGATTTCCTCAAGAGTCTCAACTATCTTGTCCGCATCCTCCGCAAGCACAGCGTTGTAGATATCCACCTTATCCTTGAAGTAAGTGTAGATAGTCCGTCGTCCTTTTTCGGCTGCCTCCGCAATATCGGAGATGGTGGTATGCTCCATCCCTTTGCGGGCAAAAAGCTGACGTGCCACGTCGATTAGCTTCTCTCTCGTTTTCATTTTCGCCACAAAGTTAGCAAAAATAATCCGAAAACGCGAATCAAGAATAGCATCCTATTAATTACTAATAAAATACAGAGCAAATATCCCCGCGAATTGTAGGGACGTGCCTTCGGCACGTCAACAGCGACACTCCCCGCCTCGGCCGGCCCGTAACATTCTTATCAGAAATTCAAATACACACGTGTATATGTACTGCCGTTTCGCACGAAAAGCTCTACATCAGGCTTGGAGCTACTCAGATCCCTGCGGTACGAAACCTTGATAACGTTTCCGTTTATTTCAAAATTCAGCGCCTCCGTCAGATTGGCATAGCCGTTGGTGAAGTAAGTATATCCCTTTTCGATGCAGCTGCCCTTGGAGAACGTGTAAGTATACGTATACACCTCACTGTTATCGAAATCAAATTTCATATTCCCGTCTATACGGGCGTCCCACTCCGGGAGGCCCTTTGGCTCGGGATAGCACTCCGCATAACGGATTCTCGCACCCTCGATGGCATTGTCCTTATCGTAGATCCACGATTCAACGTACACATTATAGAAAGAAGCGTCTATAGGGTAGGCTCGCTCCCCGGCCACGGTGCGGATGTCTCTCGCGAGCGTTATCTGGTAATAATTTCCGGGTATCACCGCCGCCTCCTGTGCTATCTGCGTCAGATTGGGGCTCTTGTTCGCGCCGCCCTTCTTTCCCAGATCAGCGATGCCGCAATAGGAGCTTGTGAAATTGTTGGAAGCATTGATGTAAACGTCCGACCCACCGATAGTCGTATTGCTGTCCCCGCTCATCATATTTAAGGCAATAGCCTCCGAAGGCATCTCCGGTTCATCATTGCTGCAAGCTGCCATAAACAGACAGGCAAGAAAAAGGAAAGGTATAGTCAGTTTATTCATATAAGCTTTCATCTTAGATCATCAAAACTCCCACAAAGATAGCAAAAACTTTCCACACTCATCTCAACAAATGTCGATCCCCCCGCAAATAATCCCTAACATCCCTCCTTTTTCAGGAACTGACAAGTCTGTATTGCATCCAATTGAATTATTGCGGATGATATTTGCCGTATTCTGCGCGAGTCTAAATAATACTCAAGTTCGATTCCTCCATATTATCCACCCAACTAAAGCGGCAATAGCTACCGTCAGAATTATGCTGAGCCACGGATTCTTCCGGCGATCTCGTTTTTCAATGTTCTCTTTTATTTCGTGGCTTGTGCTTATACTCCACACGCTGTCCTCGCTCACCACCGCCTCCGTTACGAGACTTTTCCGCTTGCTCCGTGCCACGATGCGCGCTCTCTGCGCCTCCAGTTTGGTGCCATCCGCTCCGCATATCATCACACTGTCCAGCTCAATCTCCATCCGCCCGAGCGAACTGTGAAGCTCGTCCCGCACAATCTCGATCCTGCAACCCGCAGTCACTTCCTCGGTAGCTTGGAGTTCCTCGCTTGTCCGTGCCTCTTTCGCGCTGCGGCATCCCGTCAATATCAGAATCAGGATTGCTGCAAATATTGCATGTTTCATTGCCCGTACTCCTTTCCCGCATCAAAACAAGGGCAAGCCTTCGCTGCAAACTCCCTGTGTCCATGCACGCTTGCTCCCGGATAGCGTTGCCGCAGATCGGCTACAAGTCGTTTCAGGGCCATCTTCTGTGTTTCGGTGCGGGTGTCCGCCGGCTGCCCTGCCGCGTTCAGGCCCCCGACGTACGCAACTCCGATCGAGCCAGCATTATGCCCCTTGCAATGGGCTCCTGTTTCGTGTTCCGGACGTCCCTTTTCCACATTCCCTCTTAGCCCGACGAGGTAGTGATAGCCTATTGTCCTGAATCCGCGTTCGCGGTGCCATGCCGTCACATCCTTTGCAGTGACGTCTCTGCCGGCCGGAGTCGCCGTGCAGTGAATGATGATTTCTGTGATTTTTCTCATGATGCGATTTCCTGTTTGTGCTGCAAAGTTAGCCCTCGGACGGTCGCATCATACACAATTTCATCCGCCGCTCACCGTTTAACATTCGACCCCACAAACAAACACGCCCCTCCGGCTGTTGATATTTTGTGAGTTCACTTCTCACCCCACCAACGTCAAATCAACTATTTGTTTATGACCACCACACACAAAGGCCCCGCCGGCGGCCACAATTCCAATTTCGATGAAAACCACAGCGTTTTCTACTCGGCGCGTCAGGCCCTGCGCCGCCACGCAACGGGCGGCAATATCCTTATCGCTGCCACGCTGTTAGCACTCATCGTTGCAAACATACCGGGACTCAACGACTTATATTTCCGATTCTGGACACAGCAGGTGCGCCTCCAGGTCGGCGATTTCAACATTTTCAGCCATAGCGGCCATCCGATGGACCTTCTCGCGTTCATCAACGATGCCCTCATGGCCGTGTTCTTTTTCTCCATCGGTCTGGAAATCAAACGCGAGGTCCTCGTCGGCGAGCTCTCCTCCATCCGTCAGGCACTCCTGCCGATAATCGGCGCTATCGGCGGCATGGCCGTGCCCGTGCTGATATTCTTCCTGATGAGCCGAGGCACCGATTATTCAGGAGGCGCAGCCATTCCCATGGCCACGGATATTGCCTTCTCCCTCGGCGTCCTTGCCATGCTCGGCAAGCGTGTTCCGCTGTCCCTCAAGATTTTCCTCACCACACTCGCCGTCGTGGATGATATCGGCGGCATCATCGTAATCGCCCTTTTCTACTCCTCCCATATCGAGTACATGCTGCTCGTTTATGCCGCCATCTGCCTCGGCATTCTCCTGCTCGGCTCGGCCATGCACATCAAGAGCAAGGTTTTCTATCTCGCCGTGGGCGGTGTTGTGTGGTTCCTCTTCCTCAATTCCGGAGTGCACCCCACGATCGCCGGCGTGCTCGTTGCCTTCTGCGTGCCTGCGACTCCCGTATTTGCTCCCAAAAAGTACATCCGCATAATCCGAAATTCGATTGCCCATTTCCGTGGCGAGGACGATGAGCTCCTCTCGCAGAAAACGATTCTCAACCGCGATCAGCTCAACTGGCTCAAACAGGTGGAATCAGCTTCCGATAAAGTCATTTCCCCGCTTCAGGATCTCGAGGACTCGCTCCATCCGGTTGTCAATTTCTTCATCATCCCCCTGTTCGCCTTTGCCAATGCAGGCATATTCCTGCTCGACATGGATCCGGCAAGCATTTTCGAAGGCATTTCCTTGGCAATTATCCTCGGTCTGGTGCTTGGCAAGTTCCTGGGTATCTTCACCTTCTCATGGCTCGCCGTTAAACTCCACCTTGCTCCGATGCCCGCCCATTCCAATTGGAAGATGATGGCCTCCATCTCCATGCTTGGAGGCATAGGCTTCACCGTATCCCTCTTTATCGCAACACTTTCCTTCGGTTCGCCGGCCATGGCCTCACTCCTCGACCATGCCAAGTTGGGTATCGTCGTCGGCTCGGTTCTTTCCGGCGTCCTGGCCTACATCTGGCTTCACTTCACGCTTCCGAAAGGCGAGGCCCCGGATGCCGTGGAGGAAGAATAGAATACTGCAAAACCTTGCGATTCAAGCGAATTGGCGGCCTGTTCGGCTTCATCCGCATTACGGAAGAGCCCGAACACGGCCGCTCCGCTTCCGCTCATGGCCACATAGCTCGCGCCTAAGGATAACATCCGGTCCTTCAGCTCTTTGACATTCGGCCGTAACGCGAAGATGGACGCTTCGAAATCATTGCTCACCGCTCCCTCCCATTTCGAAAAGTCCTGCAGGAGAGCCCCCGGCAAATCCTCGCCGGGCGCCATCGCACGCGGCGTCACGCCCGCATATGCCTCACGCGTCGAAACTGCCTCGGTCGGCCCCTTGGCAACTACGATCCCCCCGATGCCATCTGTGCAAATCTCAACGCCCTCTAAATCAGTTCCGCGTCCCGTGGCCAGCATCGGGCGATTGTAGATGAAGAACGGGCAGTCACTGCCAATCTCACCCGCAATCCGGGCCATCTCCTCGCGTCCCAATCCGAGTCCGTACAGCTCGTTCAGCCCCAGTATGGTGAAGGCGGCATCCGACGATCCACCGCCAAGTCCTGCGCCGTCAGGCACTATTTTGCGAAGATAGATGTCGGTCGGAAGTTCGCGTCCCACGGCTCGCTCTGTCGCCCTCAATGCCTTGACAACCAGGTTTTTCTCCATAGGGCAGTCACATAGCGCATTGCCCGAAAGACTAAGAGTGGTCTTGCCGCTCTCCGAGGGCACGAGTTCCAGCACATCGCACCAGCCCACGGGCACCATTACCGTTACGATGTCATGGTAACCGTCTGTTCTTTTGGATGTTATGCGCAGCCCTAAATTTATCTTGCAGTTTGGAAACAGAATCATAGCTCAATAAGTGTGTCGGCAGCAAAATTGCGCTTGGCCCGAGCACCCACCACACGGTCCCACTCCATGGGTGAGATGCCGTTTCCGGGACGTTTGCATGTGATGTTCTCTTCGCTAAATATCTCACCTGCAGCTATATCTCGCGCAGCCACGATACTCTTGCGTGCAATTTCGATATTCGGTCTTTCAGCATCGGCAACTTCCTTGACGCCGTTGCCCAGTGCCTTTTCCACGTCGCGTATCGCACGCACCATTTCACCTAACTCATCCGGCTCCAGCGATGCCTTGTGGTCGGGCCCCGGAAGCGTGCGGTCGAGCGTGAAGTGCTTCTCGATCACTCGTGCACCCAGAGCTGCGGCCGCAATATCGGCCGTTATGCCTTGGGTATGGTCGCTGAAGCCCGTGCCACCGCAGCCCAACTTGTCCAAATCCTTCATTGCAAGTAGATTGACGGCCTCCATAGGCGTGGGATACTGCGTCGTGCAGTGCAGCAGGATTATATTCTCGCGGGCTGTCCCGCCTTTCTCCAGCACTTCCACGGCCTGTTCCACCTCGGCGAGTGTGCTCATCCCAGTGGAGAGAATTACACGTCCCCCCAATGCGGCTATCTTCCTGAGATATGGCAGATTAGTGATTTCCCCCGATGGAATTTTCCACCAGTCCATATCGAGGTCGGCAAGGCAGTCGATACTCACAAGGTCAAAAGGTGTACTCATGAATCCTATGCCCGCTTCATCGCACAGGGCTTTTAGTCCTGCATAATCCGAGAGTGGCAGATGGATAGCCTTGCACATTTCCAGCTGGCTTTCCTCTTTCCCTGTCGTTTCTTTCTGATATTCAGCCTTTGGCGCGATGCTTGAGATGACAAGCTCGGGAACGGCCGTCTGAAATTTCACATAATCTGCTCCGGCCGCCTTGGCTGCCAGAACCATTTTGCGTGCCAGTTCGAGCGATCCGTTATGATTGACGCCCGCTTCGGCTATGATTATCGTATGATGACTCATGCTTTGAATATAACTTCTTGAAAATAACGATACATTTCTGTCCCGGGTTTTGCTCTCGACTCCTGTGCATCCATCCCTATGGCTTCATCTGCGATATTGCCGGCTATATCGGCGCCGGCCCCTATCGAACACACCACGCCGCCGCCGAGTCGGGGATTGATCTCCATAATCAATAGGCGGTCAGGCTTGCTTAAATCTCTGATTAATTGGATAGTAACGGCACCTCTAAGCCCCGTTGCCTCAAGCGTTCGGCGCGCAAGGTCTTCGGCTGCAGTGTCATCGAGTGTCACGCTTCTCACAGCTTCTCCGCCCAGAGTCTCGAGCCTTCGACGAGGACTTACCGTGAGAATCTTGCCGCTGTGGACACCCACATAGCAGTCAATGGAAATCTCTTCTCTGTCAGCTATATACTCCTGAATCAGATAAGCCTCCGGATGGCAGAGCGCCCGATATTCTTCCTCGTTTTCAAGCACCGCGATGCCTTTCGAGGCCGACCCGTGCCGGGGCTTGGCAATCAGAGGGAAACGGGGCGGTTCATTTCCGCGGTCTGTACGCGGAACAGGCAGTCCGCAGCGCTCAAAGAGCTCGGCTGCAGCTCTTTTGTCGAACATTATTTCCGATAGACGCGAATCACTTCCGGGCACGAAAAGGCCGAGTTCTGGATAGCGCTCGCACATCTGTGCCGCAACTCCCACAGCTCCGTCCACAAAGGGGACGATCATTCTAATGCCCTTATTCTCAACTATTTCACGAAGATGGGTGTATAACTCCGGATCGCTCCAACGTTTGCCACTGATTACTTCGGCAAGTACAGCGATGGGCACGCGTTTTTCAATTTCATAGCTGAAAAACAAGGCTTTATACCCTCTTGCGCGGAAAGCAGCTTCGAGATGCCGGGCAATCGACACCCGTTTTGCTCCGCCCAGCAGCAGGATAGGATATGGCTTAAGTTCGGGAGTGCTCATCGGTTGTAGATATCAGGCTTATATTTAGCGAGATTCTCCGGATTTACAAACCACTCTATAGTCTTCGCGAGACCTTCGCGCAGGTCATATGCCGGGCGCCAGTCCGTAAGCTCGCGTATCAGCGTCGAGTCGCCGCACAGGCGGTTCACCTCGCTTTTGCTCGGACGCAGACGCGCCGGATCAACCACATAACGGGTTTCCGGCTTGCCCATCAGCTCTGCGATAAGCTTAAGGGTTTCAGCCATGGTCACTTCCGTTCCCGTTGCGATATTGATGTCCCGACCTTCAATGCCTTCCGCCTCGCCAAGGGCGATGAATCCGCGGGCAGTGTCAGCCACAAAATTGAAGTCGCGTGTCGGCGATAGGTCGCCAACCTTGATTTCCTCTGCACCGGATGCTATCTGGCTGATAATGGTGGGGATAATAGCTCGAGCGCTCTGTCTCGGACCATATGTGTTGAACGGACGTGCAATTACGACAGGCAGTTCAAACGCCCGATAGAAACTCTCTGCAAGGGCATCAGCTCCGATTTTGGTAGCGGAGTAGGGCGACTGTGGCTGACGCGGATGTTTCTCATCTATAGGCACATAGAGCGCTGTGCCATATACTTCGCTTGTCGAGGTAACTACGATGCGGTCGCAACCCGTATCGCGCACGGCCTGTAGCATGTTCAGAGTTCCCTTTATATTCGTATCTACGTAAGAATCAGGCGCTACATAGCTATATGGTATCGCTATCAGTGCTGCCAGATGGAACACTGTTCCGGCTCCTCGGCAGAGTTCACGGCAGAAGTTTGGATCGCGCACGTCGCCGCACACGACCTCCAGCCCGGGATAGCTCATGCCCTCGAGCCATCCCCAGTTATTGAACGAGTTGTATTGCGCCAGAGCTCTCACGCGATAGCCGCGTTCAAGCAGGGCTTCTGTGAGATGGGAACCTATGAATCCGTCAGCTCCCGTCACTACTACCGGCTTATTTTTATCTATCATAATCGTATGCTTACCAGGTCTTTTTCAGTGTGTATGTAAAGCTGTCGCCCCCGTCCGACATCCACGTAAGCACCATCTCGCGGCTCGAATCCTTGACGTATTCCAGTCGGATGATGCGGTTTGTGGGCCAGCCCAGCCATTCAGGCGCAAGATAAGGACCTGTGCCCGGTTCCACGCCATCCTGACTGTGTGTGAAGTTGAACTCAAGATATTTGTGGCCCTCGCTTGCTGTCTTTTCCCACGAGCCCACTCGATCGTCATACTCGGATGGCCCGAGATCGAAGACAATCCGGACGATATTGTTCTGGAAACTCCAGGTAGTCTGACCCTTGATGAAGTCCGCAGGCTTCTCGCCGTTGACGGTTATATCCGTCAGCGCCCACGTCCCGAAGAGAGGGCCTATATTGCCTTCGTTCTTGCAGGCGCAGAGCGAAAGCATTAGGATTGAGAGTAATATAAATACTTTTTTCATTGCTTCTTAAAGCTTAACGCGCCGCTATAGTTCACCGTCAGCATAGCACCGAAGTTGTCGCCCCGAAGTGTTCCGGCGTCAAGCGCCAATTGCAGTCGTGCGCTCCACGGGCTGTCCGCGCCCTTGGTCCAGCGGGCTTCGAGCATGGCCGAGGTGTCGTGCAGAGCCGTCCCAAGTGGTCGGCGCCCGTCGCCCCATGCCTTCTGATAGCTCACAACGGCCTTGTAGCGCCATTGTGGAGCCACTTGCCCCTCGACGGCTGCATGAAAACCGCGGGCACGGTTGTGCTGGAATTTCAGTTCGCCGTCCGCATTGTAGAGCGGTGACCGCAGGAACGGTGTGCCCATGCACAACCCGTAATTGGTCCAGGCTCCGTATGCGTTGTTGTTGTAGTAGTCGTCACCTCCTGTGGCATAACCCGTTAGCGAAGTGCCGGGATGATCGCCGGGAGCATAGTGTATAGGACCGGACATGTTTGTAAAATCCAGATACTCAATCACCGCACCATCGATCCAGCTTGCTCGGGGCGCACGGTATTCAATGCCCCACAGGCCGTCCCAGCCGTTGCGTCGGCCGATGCCCGAGCCATCTTCCCATGGCCATTCAAAATATGCGGCCAGGCCAGTGTCGTTGTTCAGCCGCAGATCGACACGCAGATCCCAGCTGCCGAGCGAACTGCCTATCACGAAGTCTTCGCCGCCCTTGGGGAGGAAAACATTCCACAGGTCTTTGAACTTGAATCCGCGGTCCACACGCGAGCTTTCGTCACCGCGCAGGTAGGTGGTCGAGTTACCCCCGAACAAGCCCGCAGCCTGCATTCCCACAGTCACAAACACGCGTTCTGTCGGTTTGGTGCGGAAATAGCAGCGCTTGTAAGTGTACATCAGGTCGCGTGCAAGCATCCCCGTGTAGTAGTTGAATTCCTTCTCCTTAAATCCGGAATCCATCATACGGCCATACATTATCTGCCCCTCGATCTGCACCCAGCCATTTGTGAAGGGGATATTCTGAAAGTCCACGAAACCTATTGTAATACCCGGCACAGGCCTTGCGTTGCGGCTGCGTGTAATGTCGCCCGACGATAAGCCTCGGGCCGTGATGAGCGATTTTTCCGCGCGCATTCCAGCCATGGCGAATACACCGCGGAACTTCACTTCACCCCAAAGCTGAATAAGGCGCGCGTTTGCTTGCCCGAGCCGATGGGAGTAAAAATGTTTATTGGCCTCGTCCCATCTTGAGTATTCGGCTCCTTGACAGCCACCGAACATGGCTTCGACTCCGGCGCTCCACGAGAACCGCTTGCTCATGTCGAGGCTTTTCGAAGCAGCAACGTCAAGCCATCCGCCTGATGCATCGGTCACGCGTCCGTCATTCTCCGCTCCGATCAGGTAGGGAGCCCAGTCTCCTGACGAGGCATTGAGTATGGCCGAAGCACGATAGCTTATGCTGTCGGGGCGTTCGGCCGCCCCTGAAAAGCATACTCCCGTCATCAGGGCGCCGATGAGTAAGTGCCGTAAATCCATTCGCTTGTGTATTTTTTGCAAAAATAGCACAAAAAATCCATTCAGCCACCATCCCCCGCCCCAAATTCCTATCACATCCACCCTACATTTCAGCTTGTGGAGTTGACTGCTGATGATAAAATGATAGCAAGAGAATTGCCGACATCATTTTATATTCGGAATGATTCAATAGTACAGGTGTTTCAGGGCGAGATGCCATGTGCATTCCTCCTCGATCAGACCTTATGTAAGTTTTAGTACGGAAAAATTTACACATAATAGAGAAGCAGACTGCACTATTCTACAAAAAATCGAGGCTCGGAATGCCTTATTTTACATAAAATACAATAATCCCGGGCCCGATTTTACTATCAGCAATTAGCCTCTCACTCTGTGGTCCAGACTTCCATTTGGCAGGTGTTGCAGTCGAATTTCAGGCGGTAGCGGACGGAGGTGCCTTCGGTGCTCCGCAGATATAGGGGGCCGTCGGGAAGACGTCTCCTGCAATTTTCGCGCAGACATTCGCCCAGCTCACGGCGAAGACAATAGCGCGTGGTCATAACACGCATTGGTCCCGACGGACGATGGCGCTCCACGGCCTCCTCATTTACGCTTGAGCCATGGTCTTCATAAAACTTCCGAGCCAGAGGATTGGACACATTGGCGTGATAATCAAGCTCCGCGTCAAAGCTTGAATCTCCTCCGGGGCTCGGCTTCGCCGGCTCGGGAAGAGCGTTGGCATACGCTTTCTGAAGCTCCGACACCGCGCGTCGGCGCAGATCGCTGAGCAATGATGCCGCCACGAAGCTGTCTCCGAGGGTGTCGTGGAGCTCGTGAAGCTCGAACTCGCTGTCTCCCAGCTTTTCGAGCACGCGTCGGCGCGCTGCTTCCTGCTCCGTACGGGCCTGTTGGTACTCGCAAGTCATGCTTGCCTTGCCCTGCAGTCCTTCCGGTGCAAGAATTGTGAGTGTGATTTCATCCTTCTTTTCACCGCGTTGCAATGTTATATCCACCGGGATCGTACGCCGTGTGGCGTTACGTTCGAGGCTGTCCATGAAGGCCTTGTCCACGTTGCGGAATAGAGTCATTCCGGGCTTAAGCGCCACGGGGGAAGCAGGGAAGATTCTGCAACCCTCCACACGGTTGAGTCGAAAGCCTTCGAAACTTCCATCGCTGCGCGTGAATGTCAGGCCATCACCATTATTCAATGTATCAAAGGCTTCCACCTCCACGCTCCCGCCTTTTCGGGGGTCAGGTGCGGAAAGCACACGCGCCACGGCGCGACCTGCCCATTTGGGAGAAGCCATGGAGGCCATTCTGAAACCGTTGGAAGGACGTCCGTTCAGAAAATATGGTGTGTAGCCGCGATTGAAAGTTCGGTCTATGTCCGGCTTGAAGCCCGGTGAAGAGTGTCCGTGCGAACGGCGCACGTATTTTCCTCTGCTTTCGGCTACCAGACGGTCCATTGCAGCAGAGTATGCGGCAACGACATTCTTGACATAGCTTTCATCTTTCAGGCGTCCTTCGATTTTGAATGAGGTCACACCAGCATCAGCCATTTCGCGCAGGCTGTCGATGCGTTTCAAGTCTTTGAGGGAGAGGTAGTGGGCCGCCGGCGCAAGTTCATTTCCCCGGGCATCCGTAAGAGAGTAGGGCAGACGGCACATCTGCGGACATTCGCCTCGATTGGCGCTTCGGCCGTTGGCAATGAACCCGGCTTGACAGTCACCGCTATAGCTCACGCATAGTGCCCCATGCACAAAAGCCTCCAGCTCGACCTTCGGCGGCACGGCGCTCCGTACTATCCGAGTTTCTTCAAGGCTTAATTCGCGCGGGAGCACAAGTTGCTCGAAGCCTGCATTGGCCAGTGCGACAGCTTTTTCGGGAGTGCGGATATCGCACTGTGTGCTCGCGTGAAGTGCGATGGGGGGGAGCTGATCGCGCATCTCAATAAATGCCATATCCTGAACTATCAGAGCGTCCACGCCCGCCTCATACAGCTTGTGGACAAGAGCTTTGGCATCCTCTATTTCATCAGGATACAGTATCGTGTTCACAGTCACGTACACTCGTGCGTGGTAGCTGTGTGCATATTCCACGACCTTGCGTATATCCTCGATAGAATTACCTGCCGCTGCACGCGCGCCAAAGGCAGGACCGCCGATATACACGGCATCGGCGCCATGCCGGATGGCTTCTATGGCCACTTCTGCTGTCCTTGCGGGCGCCAGAAGTTCAAGTTTTACAGGCTCCTTGCTCATTGATGCAGCTCTTCTTTGATACGTTCCACCATTGCCAGGCCCTGAAGCCGGGAAGCATTCACGCGCTCGGGGCGATGTGCGTCACTGTTGACTATTACAGGAACACGCCGTTCTATGAATTTTCGCAGCAGAGGGATGTCCGGGAACATCCGCAGCTGGTCTTTATACGATTTTGTATTGAGTTCGACAATCAGACCTGCCTCGACTATGGAGTCGATGAGATTCTCGAGATGCTGCTGATAGAAGTGCTCCTGCTCTATGCCCGGCTGACATACAGAGGCGCGAAGTCCGATTTTGTCGACATGTCCGATGATGTCGAATCCTCCGGCATACACCATGTCGAGCGTGTGGGCGAAAAATGTATCCACCACATATCGCAGGTCGCCGTGGAAGTCGTGTATCACACGCTCGCGGAAGCGGTCGATACTGCCGTCGATATCCGTCAGTACGCCTTCTTGCGTAGGTATGAAATGCACGGATCCTATGCGGTAATCCAACGGTAGTCCCCTGAAATAATCATTCGCAGGGCCCCAGTCAGGTCCGAGATAGTCAATCTCCATGCCTGCATAGAAGTGGCAGCGGTCGCCATACAGGTCGCGGATACGCATCACTTCCGCAAGATATGCAGGCACATCCTCGGCCCGCATATTGCATGGCGAATCGATCGGCACAGGAGAGTGGGGCGAGAATCCGTAGTGCGTGAAGCCTTCGGCCAGAGCCGCGCGGGCCATGGCTTCCATTGTCGCATGTCCGTCGCAAAACTGCGTATGGCTGTGCAGGGTGTATAGTTTGGAATCCTTGAGTTCAGTGACGATATCCATAGATAGCAATCAGTTAGCTTTGGCCGTGGCGGCGCGCATACGCAGATGGCGCACAAAGGCCGCACAACATACAGCGTCTATCAGCAGGCCGCTTGCGATGCCCCACGCGAGCGGCATCCCAAACCCTTCGGGCCGAGGCGCGAAAATGATATAACTCATCACCACAACGGTCATGAACAGCGCCGGAATAAGTGTGATCCAGTAGAATTTACGCTTGCGAGCGAGATAGAAAGTGCACGCCCACAGCGTGAAGGCGGCGAGAGTCTGGTTGGTCCACGCGAAGTAGCGCCATAGCACGTTAAAGTCTATAAGCATCAAGCCGAATGTGGCTGCAAAGATAGGAATGCATACGAGCAGACGCTTCCACACGGGCTTTTGATCGACCTTCGCGGCATCCGCGATGATAAGCCGCGCTGAACGCAGCGCCGTGTCGCCCGTGGTAATGGGTGCGGCTATTACACCCAAAAGAGCCAGGAAGCCCCCGAAAGCACCGAGCCAATCCACCGACAGCTCATGCACCAGCGCGCCGGCGCCGGAGTGCGAGGCCATGTATGCGTGAAGTCCTTCGTAACTGCCGGTAAATGCGATGGCCGCAGCTGCCCAAACAAGAGCCACGATGCCCTCGGCCACCATTGCTCCGTAGAAGATGGGGCGAGCAAGCTTCTCGTTTTTCAGACAGCGCGTCATCATGGGCGATTGTGTGGCGTGGAAGCCCGAAATAGCGCCGCAGGCAATGCTCACGAACATCATAGGGAATATCGGATGTCCGCTGCCCGACCGGCTGTAAAGCCCGTCGGAGAAGCCGTCGGGAATGGATACGGAGCCGCTTAGTAGAACCACCAGGAGGCCGCCGGCCATAAAGAGCAAGGCAAAGCCGAAAACGGGATAGAGCCTTCCGATGAGCTTATCGACCGGTAGTACGGTAGCGAGCATGTAATAGAGGAAAATAGCGCTGGTCCAGAATAGTGTTCCGGCCCACTGCGGCGTCATGTCCGCGAGCAGACCGGCGGGCGTGAGCACGAATACCGCACCTACGAGAACGAGAAGCACCACTGACACAACACGCATAATCTGTTTGATTACAGGGCCGAGTTCACGTCCTACGATCTCCGGAAGGCTCTCGCCGTCGTGACGTAGCGACATCATGGCCGAGATGAAGTCGTGCACGGCTCCCCCGAAAATAGTGCCGGCCACAATCCAGATGAATGCCGCCGGACCGAACATCACGCCCATGATGGCGCCGAAAATCGGGCCGAGGCCGGCTATGTTCAGGAACTGAATCAGAAATACCCTCCATGTGGGCATGGGCACAAAGTCCACGCCATCGGCACGGCGCAGCGCCGGAGTCTCCCGCTGCGGTTCGACTCCGAAAATCTTCTCGGCTATAAGGCCATATACGAAATAGCCCCCCACCAGGACGGCGAGGGCTATGAGAAATGCAGTCATTGATTTACTTCTTGTTAATCGTGGCGGGACCTTCGGCAGGACGTCCGAGGTTCTCGCGCATGGTCGTGTCGGCTTCCATGTTCTTCATCCGGTAGTAGTCCATGATGCCGAGATTTCCGCTGAGGAATGCCTGTGCCATAGCCTTGGGCAGCTCGCATTCTGCTTCGATTACTTTCGCGCGGGCCTCTTGCGCCAGAGCCTTCATCTCCTGTTCGCGGGCGATAGCCATTGCTCGGCGTTCTTCTGCCTTGGCCTGTGCGATGTTTTTGTCGGCCTGGGCCTGGTCGATCTGCAGGGTTGCGCCGATGTTGCGGCCTATGTCGATGTCGGCGATGTCGATGGATAGGATTTCAAAGGCCGTGCCCGAGTCCAGTCCCTTGCTCAGCACGAGCTTGGAAATAGAGTCAGGATTTTCGAGCACCTGCTTGTGGCTTTCGGACGAACCGATGCACGATACAATGCCTTCGCCCACGCGGGCAAGAACCGTATCCTCACCGGCGCCGCCCACGAGCTGACGGATATTGGCACGCACGGTCACGCGTGCTTTTGCGATAAGCTGAATGCCGTCCTTGGCCACTGCCGTCACGGGAGGAGTGTCGATGACTTTGGGATTTACGCTCATCTGCACGGCCTGGAATACGTCGCGGCCTGCAAGGTCTATTGCCGTAGCCATCTTGAAGCCAAGGTCGATGTTGGCTTTCGAAGCCGATACGAGCGCATGCACCACGCGCTCCACATTGCCGCCGGCAAGGTAGTGGGCCTCGAGATCATCGCGCGTCACATCGTTCAGGCCAGCCTTGTGAGCTTCGATCAGTGCGCGGACTATCACCGTGGCCGGCACCTGACGGATTCGCATCAGCACAAGCTGCATCAGCGAGATACGCACACCGCTCACGCGGGCCGAAATCCATAGGAAGAAGGGGCAATAATAGAAGAAGACTGCCAGCAGTACGATCACCGCTATGGCAAGCAATATCACTGTAAGTTCCATTTTTACGGATAATTTTGGTTCAGTGCACAAATATACTCAAAAAATTTGTATTATCTTTGCAAGATAGAAAAATACTTTTTAGCTATGATGTACTATATTACCTTCAACGGCAACTGCGTTGGCCCCATGACGGCATCGCAAGTGGCTGCGTACAAAGTGAATGAGAATACACCCGTGAGTGTCGACGGCGTCAATTGGTCGCCGCTCTACAATTATCCCGAACTGATGGGTATGATCAACGGAGCCTCGAACAATGCTGTTGACAACAAGAAGCTCATTGCCGGTATCTGCGCTATCATTGTGGGCACATTAGGCGTCCAATATTTCATCCTCGACAAGCCCGTAGCAGGTGTTATCACTATCCTGCTGTCCATCGTTACTTGCGGACTGTGGGGCATCGTCACTCTGATTCAGGGTATCATGATGCTGATGATGACTGACGAGGAGTTCGAAAGAAAATACGTCTACAGCACATCGACCTTCCCCATTTTTTGATTCCCGCACGTGATGGCCGATAGTTTGTGTTCGGTGCATCGTGTGGTTTTTGTGTCGAGCACCCGTGCCGACTGGGGGCTGCTCTCACCTCTGGCAAGAGTATTGCGCGACGGCGCGCCCGAACTTGAGGTGAGCGTCGTCGCCACCAATATGCACCTTTTGCCTGAATACGGCATGACCGTGGATGAAATCCGTCACGACGGATTCGAACCCCTGTGTGCCGACATGCGCGTGGAAGGGTCCGACGAGGCTTCGCGGGTGCGCGCACTGGCGCGTTGCACGTCGGCAATGGCCGACGCTTTCGAGTCTCTCCGGCCCGATATTGTGGTGCTTCTCGGCGATCGCTATGAGATTTTGGGCGTGGCCTCGGCGGCCGCGCTGATGAATATTCCGATTGTGCACATCGCCGGTGGCGAAATCTCCGAGGGAGCGGTGGATGATTCGATCCGCCATGCCGTGACCAAACTGTCCACCCTCCATCTTACGGCTACGGAGGCTTATCGCCGGCGTGTGATACAGCTTGGCGAAGATCCGTCGCGCGTCATAAACACCGGAGCCATTGGCGTGTGGAATGCCCTGCACGTGGCTCGGCTTTCGCGTTCGGAGCTTGAGCACGATCTGGGCTTCTCGCTTAGCTCCGGCCCCGTGGCCGTGGTGACCTACCATCCTGCCACGCTCGACAGCGGAGAATCGCCGGCCGCGCGTGTGCGCGAACTGCTGGCCGCGCTCGATGAGTTTCCGGAGCTCACGTCCGTGATAACATATCCCAACAACGACGCCCGCTCCGAGGAAATCATCGCTGAAATACAGAATTATGCAGCCGCCAGACCACGTGTGCTTGCCGTCCGCTCGCTGGGAATGCGGCGCTATTTATCCCTGCTTGCGTGCGCCGATCTCTGCGCCGGAAACTCATCCAGCGGCATAGTCGAAGTGCCCTCGTTCCACATTCCCACGGTGGATATAGGCATGCGGCAAAGGGGGCGGATTGCGGCTGAATCCGTGATTCACTGCGGCGATTCGCGCAAGGAAATCGCCGGGGCTATCCGCTATGCTCTCTCGCCGGAAATGAAACGCCGCTTGCCCGAGATAGCTAATCCATATTACAAGGCCGATACGCTGGACCTTCAGGTGCGGGCCGTGCGCGACTTCGCCGCATCGCTGCCCTGCGAGCCTAAAAAATTTTACGATATATGAAGCAGCTCCTTCCACTTTTCGTGATTCCTGCCCGCGGAGGCAGCAAGGGAATTCCACGCAAGAATATCAAGCCTCTGGGCGGTCGTCCCCTCCTGGCGTGGACTGTGGACGCGGCTAAGGAGGCCCTGGGCCCGGCCTGTGATTTAGAGCGAATAATTCTCTCCACCGACGATTCGGAAATAGCGGAAGCAGGTCGTGCGCTTGGGCTTACGGTGGACTATATGCGTCCTGCCGAGTTAGCTACGGACACGGCCGGTTCGCGAGAAGTGATTCTTGATGTGATGGATTGGGCCGATGCCCGTGGCATAGACTACGATACCGTAGTACTGCTCCAGCCCACGAGCCCCTTCCGCACGTCAGCCGACATTCTCGGCGCCTGCGAGCTCTACGCCTCCTCGTCCGGGAATCCTGATATGGTGGTGAGCGTATGCGAGAGCGCCGCCAATCCCTACTACAATCTCTTCGAGACGGGGCCCGACGGCATCCTGCATGTATGCAAGGGGTCGGGACTCTACACCCGCCGTCAGGATGCGCCACCCGTGTGGGAATACAATGGCGCGGTATATGTGATACGCCCCGAATCCATACGCCGCATGACATTGGGCGAATTCCCCGTGCGACTGCCTTATGTGATGCCCCGTAACCGTAGCCTCGATCTGGACACTCCGGCCGACTGGATGCTCGCCGAGGCTCAAATATCCGATATAGCCAAATGATTACGGAAACGAACACCATAGCCGAAACGGCTTCCCTGATTGATGCCCTGGGCCGACTGAACCTGCTCACCGACCGAGCACACATGACTCTGTTCGTGCTCGACGGTACGCATGTCACCGGCACCCTCACCGATGGCGATATCCGTCGCGGGCTCCTGCAGGGCCTGACGCTCGAATCGTCTGTCGCGGAGGCCTGTTGCCGGAAGTTCCGGCATCTGTCGCTGGCCGACTCGCCGCGCCGTCGCATAGAGATCCTGCGCGAGTGCCGCGAGAAAGGCATAGCGCTTGTGCCCGAGATTGATGCCGACGGAGCGCTCGTGCGTATCATAGACCTTACGTCCACGCATACGCTCCTCCCGCTGCGCGCCGTGCTCATGGCCGGTGGGAAGGGCGAGCGTCTGCGTCCGCTCACGCTGGACACGCCCAAACCCCTGCTGCAGATCGAGGGCAAGGCTATAATCGACTACAACATCGAGGCCCTCGCGGCCGCCGGCATACGCGACATCACGGTGTGCACGCGCTATCTGGCCGAGCAGATCGAGGCGCATTTCGCATCGCCCTTCGGCCCCCGGGCCCTGCGTGTGAAGTGTGTGCGCGAGCGCGAGCCGCTGGGCACTATCGGTGCCGTAGCCCTCACGACGGTTGCGCTCGACGATGGCGATACCCTGGTGATGAATTCCGATCTCCTGACCTCGATTTCCTATGAAGACCTCTACCTCCGTCATATCGACACGGGTGCGGACATCACGATTGCCACGGTGCCTTTCCAGGTGAGCGTGCCATTCGCCATCCTAAGCTTCGACCCCGCGGACTCGGAACGGGTCGTGGCCTTGGAGGAGAAGCCTACCTATTCGCACTATGCCAATGCCGGGATTTATATTTTCAACAACCGGATACTGCGGCGTATCGCACCGGCAACCCGCACGGATGCCACCGACCTGATAGAACAGGCCATCGCCGAAGGTGCACGCGTGTGTCACTATACCATCAAAGGCACGTGGATAGACGTCGGTTCGCCCACGGATTTCCGTCAGGCCTCCGAGCTTATGAAGCATCACCGGGCCATGGATTCCCGAACCTAAGCGGCACTGAAGGCGTTTTAATTCCGAAACATAAAACACACTAATTTCAACTATGGCAGACAGCAATTTCATAGACTACGTAAAGATACTTTGCCGCTCGGGTAAGGGCGGTGCGGGTTCGCGTCATTTTTATCGTGCGAAATATGTGCCCAAAGGCGGTCCTGACGGCGGCGACGGCGGCCGGGGAGGTCATATAATCCTCAAAGGCAACCGCAATATGTGGACATTGCTGCCCCTGCGCTACCGCAGACACATTTTTGCCGGCAACGGCCAGAGTGGCTCGGGAGGTCGCTCGTTCGGCAAGGACGGCGAGGACCAGATTATCGAGGTGCCTTGCGGTACGGTGGTCTTCGATGCAGAGACGGGCCAGTATCTTTGCGAGGTGACGGACGACGGACAGGAAGTGAAGCTCCTGCGCGGCGGCCGTGGCGGCCTGGGCAACTGGCATTTCAAGTCGTCCACAAATCGCACTCCGCGTTATGCTCAGCCCGGCGAGCCTGCCATTGAAAAATCTGTCATACTGGAGCTTAAAATGCTGGCCGACGTTGGTCTCGTGGGCTTCCCTAATGCGGGCAAGAGCACTCTGCTTTCAGCCATCTCCGCTGCCGAGCCTAAGATTGCCGACTATCCCTTCACCACTATGGAGCCGCAGCTGGGCATCGTGAGCTATCGCGACAACCGCTCCTTCGTCATGGCTGATATCCCCGGTATCATCGAGGGTGCCAGCGAGGGCAAGGGCCTGGGCCTGCGCTTCCTGCGTCATATTGAACGCAATGCCGTGCTGCTGTTCATGGTTCCGGCCGATGCTGATGATATTGACGCCCAATACCGAATCCTGTTGCGCGAACTCGAACAGTTCAATCCGCAGCTGATGGACAAGCAGCGTGTGCTGGCCATCACAAAGACCGACCTCCTCGACGAGGAACTCAAGCACGAGATAGCCAAGACCGTGCCCACGGATGTCCCCTCGGTATTCATTTCGGCTGTGACCGGTGAAGGCCTGACTGAACTTAAGGATATGCTGTGGAAGGCCATTACCGATGAGAACAACCGTATCGAGCCCTCCGAAATCACCCACCGTCCGCTGGACGGCCACCATCGTGTGCGCGAGGAAGATGAGTTCATATTCGAACACACGCCCGAAGAGCCGGATGAGGAAGCCGAGGATCTGCGACGCATTGACGCTGCTTCCTGGGGCGACGATATCGACTGGGACGACGTGGACGTAGATGATGATTCCGTGGGCTTTGACGGCAATGATATCGACGTGCCGGGCTACAGCGGTGCAGACGATGACGATACATTCATTTTCGAACAGATCAACGACGATAAGTAATACTCATGACGGCCCGCGAGAAGTTTACGGAGCTCAGGCGTGTGCTCACTCCGGCGCTCGGTGCGTCGGAGGCCGAGGCCGCCGCGCGTATCCTCATGGAGGATCTGGCCGGTTTTGACCGCAAGAAGCTCTTTGCCGACGGCGACCGCACGCTCCTCGACTTCATCGAGGACAAGCTTGACGCTGCGACCAAGCGCATCCTCGACGGCGAGCCCGTGCAGTACGCCGTAGGCAGCGCACGTTTCTGCGGGCTCGACCTCGGGGTCTCTCCTGCCGTGCTCATCCCGCGTCCCGAGACAGAAGGACTGGTGGATCTTGTGACGGACCGCCTCGCCGGTCGCCGCGATCTCAGGGGCCTCGACGTATGCACCGGCAGCGGATGCATCGCCGTGGCTCTTGCCCGAGCCCTGCCATTCAGCGAAATTAAAGCCTGTGATATAAGTGACGAAGCGCTTGCCCTGGCGCGGGCTAATGGCAAGCGCCTTGCGCCGGGCGTTGAATTTTTCAAGGCCGACGCTCTGCGCCTTCCGGTTCAGGCTTCCGGCAGCTATGATTTTATAGTCAGTAATCCGCCTTATGTCCTTCCTTCCGAGAAGGCAGGGATGGATGCGCGCGTGCTCGACCACGAGCCAGCCTTGGCCCTGTTCGTGCCAGAAGATAGCCCTCTGCTGTTCTATGAAGCGATCGCGGACTATGCTCTCAAGGCGCTTCGGCAGGGCGGAATGCTCTTCTTCGAAATTAATCAGGCCGAAGGCGGGGCTATGCGTAAGATGCTTGCCGACAAAGGCTTCGATCGCAGTTCCATAGAAATACTGAAAGACTTTACGGGTCGCGACCGATATGCCATTGCCCGCCGATAAGAAACCCCTTACGCCCGAGAAGGCCATGCTGCGTCTCGAGACGCGCTGTGCGCGCAGCGAGATGTGCTCCCGCGAGGCCATGGAGAAGATGGCGCGCTGGGGCCTTCCGGCTGCGGAGGCATCCGCGATTCTGGATTCGCTGAAGGCCCGCAAATTCATAGATGACGCACGATTCGCGCGGGCCTTTGTCCGCGACAAATATCGTTTCCAGCGTTGGGGACGGCGCAAGATTACATACGCTCTTGCGCTCAAGCGCATATCGCGTCCCATGATAGATGAAGCGCTCGCAGAGATCGACGAGAGAGAGTACCGCGAAATCCTCGCAGGGCTGATAGCGGCGCGGGCCCGGGCTATCGGAGCTGACGCATGCACCTACGAAGGCCGCACGCGCCTTTTCCGCGCGGCCGCCTCCCGAGGCTATGAGACGGAGTTCATTTCCGCCGAGTTGAAGAAGTATGTGTAGTCGGGCTTGCCTACCGCCCATATATTGCTTTATTTTTAAAGGGGGATTGCAATTCCAAAAAAATATATATATCTTTGCAGGCGGAATGACTTAGATTGTTCCGCTACATTTTGAAATACAGAGGCGTTATGTCTTCTTCTTGTAAGTGAAAAGCCTAGGAAACTTATATCACGAGAACAAGAGACGGCTGGCAGCTTCCGCGCGTACGCGTGGGGCGGTTTTCCATATCTTTTCTCACAGGTTTTCCTAGCACCTTCACTTTAAGACGTGGCATTCAGTTCCACGCTTCTTTTTGTCTTTAAATGGTTCATGGAGCTGGGGACCGCTATGAAACCTGAAAATGAAAAGAATTTTGTTTGTCCTTTTGGCTCTGATTGTGTCAGCCGGAGTGTGGGCAAAGGACATTAAAGTCGTTGTGATTCCTTCAGATGCTACCATTAAAGTGAATGGTTCCTATTACGGAGAAGGAAGCGCTACTCTCAAAATCAAGAAGAACGATTTTGTCTCGCTTGAGTGCAGCTGTCCGGGGTATGAAACACTCAATACCCGTATCTACGGCAACGATGAACGTAAAACTATTGAAATCAAGCTTAAGGAAGATATGCTCCTTAAGCAGACCACGGAATCGTCCATCGCCAATAACTTCTTCTCTGTTAAGGTCAATAAATCGCTTTATACGGATGATCCCAAGACCGGTAAGCGCAATTCGGAGAACGCCTGGAAAATGGCTCACAGCGTGCTCCTGAAGTACTTCGATGAAATAATGACCTCCGACGCCGCCTCGGGCTTCATCCAGACCCCCTGGCTTTATAAGAATTACGTGGAAGCCGGCAAGACGCTCCGCACCCGCGTAACCATCAAGGAATCCAATATCGGTGGCGATCTCACTTTCCAGATAAAGATGGCTTCTGAAATGGCTCCCATACAGGGCCGTAGCCGCGAGGAATCTTTTCTGGAGACCAATAGAATTATGAAGGAGTTTGAAACTCTGATCAGTGAATTCCAGTCACGTCTTGGTGAAAAATAAGCGCCATGAAGAAAATAATTTTCCTCCTTGTCGCGGTTTTCATTACGAGTGTTTTCAACTCGAATGCCCAGTTGGATGAAGTAACGGGAAAGATAAATAAATTCTTTGGCCGCGAAAAGGAAATCAATATAGTCGTGATTCCTTCGGATGCCACGATTAAGGTCAACGGCTCTTATTATGGTGAGGGTTCAGCCAAGGTATTGATAAAGAAAAAAGACTTCATTTCTCTGGAATGCTCCGCTCCGGGCTATGAAACCCTCACAACCCGGATCTATGGGAATGACGGACGAAAGACTGTGGAAATCAAGCTGAAAAAAGACATGCTTCTACAGCAGACCGCTGAATCTTCCGTTGCCAACAATTTTTTCACCGTGAAAGTGAACAAGAACCTTTACACCGAAGATAAGCGTAGCGGTGCCCGCAACACTGAGAATGCGTGGAAAATGGCTCACAGTGTGCTCCTTAAGTATTTCAATGAGATTATGACGTCCGATATGACCTCCGGGTTTATTCAGACTCCATGGCTGTATAAGAATTACATTGAAGCGGGAAAAACGCTTCGCCACAGAGTCACTGTCAAAGAGTCCAATATAGGCGGAGACCTCACGTTTCAGGTGAAGCTTTCCGCTGAAATTGCACCCATGCAGTCGCGCGCCAACGAAGATGCTTTCATCGAGACCACCCGTGTGGCTAAGGAATTTGAAACTTTTATGAGCGAATTCCAGACCCGTCTGGGCGACAAATGAACTATTCAAAAACTCCTGAAGATATGAAAAATAGA
Organism: uncultured Porphyromonadaceae bacterium; assembly: GCA_947175605.1. GTDB lineage: Bacteria > Bacteroidota > Bacteroidia > Bacteroidales > Muribaculaceae > CAG-873. The sequence continues at coordinate 12,168 of CAMWNH010000005.1, read as the reverse complement.
ATTTTTTGTTTAATGACTTTTGTGATGTTGGCTGCCTCTGCTGCCTTCTCGCAGGTAAAAGAGACATTTGATTCCAATTCCTGGCAGTGGACCGAGTATTCTGCCGATCTGGGCAAGGCATACATCATTGATGGTGTGATGCGCCTTGAAAGTAAATCGGACAATGGCAATATCACACTTGCGGATATGGTTGGCAGCGTGGCCACTCATTCTTTCCTCCCGATGGATCCCGCTAAGGGGTTTAATCTCAGCTGCACGGCAATCCTTGAGAAGTTCGAGGGCAAGAAGATGTTCGGCATAATCCTTGATTATATCGACGACATGAACTGCATCGTGTTTATGATCAAGGGCGATTGTGCTTGGCTCTATAAAATGAAGGAAGGCAAGATCACAGGCCAGCAGAAGAATCAGTTCAAGTTGCAGAAGGGCAAGAAGAATACCGCTCTCGATATACAGGTCACTTATATGGGTGGCGAGCTTGAGTTCCGCGTCAATGACGTACAGGCGCTGCTTTGTAAGTATGTCCCTATAACGTCCAACGGTTTCGGCTTCTTTGCCTTCGGAAAATGTAAGGTGGATTTCGATGATGTCGAGATTCTGAACTGAGCGAGAATATAGTAGATTTAGATTGGCCCGTGAAGTAATTTGTGTGCTTCACGGGCTCTTTTTTGAGGTTTTCGTTTTTTTTTGCTACTTTTGCACAGTAATCTGCTACACCAAATTTTCTAAACCGAATGAATAAACTTTTTACACTTTTTGCTCTGGCTTTGGCTTCGCTGGCCCCTGCGGCTTCAAGCGCAGAGACATTGACCCTGTGTGACGGAACCGCCAAGAACGACGGAGCTCCCGTATATGCCTATTGGATGGATCGTGCGAACCGCTCGCAGCTGATATATCCCGCTTCAATGCTGGAGGATCTGAAGGGCAAGACCCTCACCGGATTCAAGTTCTTCATCGCCACTCCCGCCACCAGGGACTGGACGAATCCAGACATGAACATCTCCCTGGCAACTGTATCCGAAACCAATTTCGGCGTGGGTGGCGACAACTCCACTCTGGCCTACAATGATGCTACGGCACAGACCGTTTTCAGTGGCGAAGTCAACGTTGCTACAACTGCCGCCGAATGGACCATCGAATTTACTACGCCTTATACCTACGAAGGTGGAAATCTTCTTGTGGACTTCACGAATCCCGCTAAAGGCACTGCCCCCAAAATCTACTGGACCGGTGAAAATCAGAGCGAGAATACAGCCATTGCCAAGGCCAACGGTCTGCGCGGCATTCCCTTCCTTCCCAAAGTCGAGATAAGTTATACGGCTGATCTGGTAGGAGCGTTGGCTTCCGTCAGCGTGAAGTCACTGTCATATCCGCTTACCTTCACCGATGACTCTTCCGAGAAATCCGTGATTGTCTACAACGTAGGTTCCGAACCTGTCACGGGCATCGTGAAGATCGAAGGTTCCGGGTATTTCTCGACGGATGTAAATACGATCGAAATCCCTGTGGGCGAATCGTATGAGCTCGACGTGATGTACTCCCCGAAAGCAACAGGCGACGACGCCGCCACTATGACAATCGATATGGGCGAGGCCGGTGTCTTTGAAGTTGCTCTCGAAGGTACAGCCCTTGACGTTCCCTCCGACTATCGCATGGTGTTCAACGCTCCGAGCTACGACCAGACTCTCCCCGCAGGATGGACGCCCTACGCAGTGGAGCTTTTTGCCGCTGATAACTCCATAAGCGACACGACTGCCGACTATGCCTTCTTCCCCTCGTATTATCATTTCGGAACATACTCGGTGGATGGCAGCACGGGCATGTGCTGGAATCATGTGAATCCGGCAGCTAACACCGACCTCTACTGGCAGTATTTCTACATCGTGTCGCCCGAGCTCGAGGGCAAGATGATGCTCCGTGCCGCGTTTACGGACCTCCCCGCCACGGGAGCCTTCATTAAAGTCTATCCCGTTGAAAGCTACGATTCCGACAACCGTCGTTTCACCTTTGCTGACGAAGCACTCGACATTGAATGGGATACCCCTCTTGACAATAAATCGTGGAGCGTTGCCAATGTCCAGTTGCCCGGAAAGGCCCGCTATGGCTTCTTTATGAAGTACGCCGCCCTTAACATCGTTGCTGCTGACTTCAGCGTATCCGGCGTGGAAGTTCCCGCTATTGTGGAAGCAGCTCCCGCGGAGGGCGAGACGCTTGTATTCGATCTTGCCGGCCGAAGCATAAGCGCAGAGGCTTACAAGAGCGGCAATCTGCCCCGTGGCGTCTATATCGTACGCAACGGCGACAAGGCATTCAAGATCATCAAGTAATCCGATTATGAACTATAGTCAGACACTCGAATATCTGTTCGGGCAGCTGGCGATGTTTTCCCGCACCGGGGCCGAGGCCTACAAGCCCGGCCTCGGTGCTACCTTTGCCCTCTCCGATGCCTTCGGAAGCCCGCATAAGGCCTTCCCGGCCATTCATGTGGGTGGAACCAACGGCAAGGGCTCCGTATCGCACACGCTCGCAGCCGTGCTTCAGAGCGCAGGATATAAGGTCGGACTCTACACATCGCCGCATCTTGTGGACTTCCGTGAACGCATACGCGTGAATGGCCGTCCCATTTCCGAGGAAGCCGTGGTGGACTTTGTGCGCCGTTTCCGCGAGATGCCTCTGTCCGAAAAACTTACGCCAAGTTTCTTCGAGTTTACCACCGTAATGGCTTTCGAGCATTTTGCACGCGAGAAGGTGGACGTGGCCGTCGTGGAGGTGGGACTTGGCGGACGTCTGGATTCCACCAATATCCTTGCCGATAAGCTGCTGACGATAGTCACCAATATATCCCTTGACCATACGGTGCTACTGGGCAATACGGAGGCGGAAATCGCGGCAGAGAAAGCCGGCATTTTCGCACCTGGCGTCCCAGCGGTCGTGGGCAATCCCGGAACTCCGGAAGTGCACGATGTGTTCGTGCGCAAGGCTGAGGAGGCAGATGTAGCCTTCCTGCTGTTCGCTTCCGAGCAGCGCCCATATCGCGAGGCGCACCGTGAAAGCGACAGGATAGTCTATACAGGCACACCCTTCGGCACGCTGGAAGGAGCTCTCACGGGCGATTGCCAGACGGAGAATGCCGCAACCATCCTCGCCTCCCTTACAGTTCTCGCGCGCTCCTTCCCCGCCCTCGATGATGCTGCCGTGCGGCAGGGATTCGCGCAGGTTTGCTCCCTCACAGGGCTTATGGGCCGCTGGATGCGCCTGCCTGCTCCCGAAGGAATAGACCTTGTGTGCGATACGGGCCACAACATTGGCGGCTGGCGACTGCTTGGCCCGCGTTTGCGCGATATTGCATACACGCGTCCGCTCACCATGGTCGTTGGATTCGTGAATGACAAGGATGTCACAGCCATCATGGGCCAAATGCCCCGGACCAACGTGCGCTATATCTTCGTTGAGCCCTCTATTCCGCGTGCGCGGAGCGCTGAATCCACAGCCGCTCTCGCCCTCGAGGCCGGTCTGCCGGAAGGTATTGCTGTCTCCGGCCCCGGCTCCGTGAAAGAGGGATGCCGGATCGCTCTGGAGCAAGCTGCCCCCGGCTCCTTTGTCTTCGTGGGCGGAAGCACATTCGTCGTGGCCGACCTGCTGGCATGAAAAAGCCCTCGACCGTGAACCTTCACCTCGGCCCTGCCGTTTATATTTAAACGTTTCAACTTGTCCTATGCCTAAAACTGCCATTGCCTCCCAGTACTGGACTACCGACCGCATCATGAAGCTTATAATAACGCTCGTCTGCGGCGTGGCCCTGATCTGGCTTATCGGTTATCTGAGTGATGTGCTCCTGCCCTTCGTCGCAGCCTGCTTCATCGCCTATATCCTTGAGCCTCTCGTGTCCCGCAACATGCATCTTGTGCACACAGGCAAGCGCGTGGTCGGCGTGATTCTTACGCTCGTTGAGGTAACGGCCGTTATCGCCCTCGCTGTCTATCTCTTTCTGCCATTAATAGTCAAGGAAATAGATATGCTCGGCGGCATCATTCATCAGCTTTCGTCAGGCGAACGCGAGCTGCCTCCGGCCTACAGGTTTGTGGTCGATTTCGTCACGCGCTACTTCGATGCCGAGAACCTCCGCGACATGGTCAGCGGCACCCACCTCGCCGCCCTCCTAAGCCAGGGCTCGAGCATCCTCGAGGAATCGCTTGATACTGTCCTGCACATCCTCTCATGGCTTCTGGCCCTAATCTATATCGTCTTCGTCCTCATCGACTACGAGCAGATCGTGCGCGGATTCAAGCTCATCTTCCCTAAAAAGTACCGTTCCCGCGGCTGGAACGTGGTGCGCGATGTGCAGCAGAGCATGAACAGCTACTTCCGCGGTCAGGGATGCGTGGCCCTTGTTGCCGCCGTGTTGTATTGCACGGGATTTTCGATAGTCGGGCTCCCGCTCGCAATCCCTATGGGGCTGCTTGTGGGCATACTGTATATGATTCCCTATTTCCAGTATGTCACATTGATTCCCGTAGCCGCCATATGCGTCATCTACTCCCTGGGCGGCTACGCCGAGTTCTGGCCCATGATGGGCAAGTGCTGTCTGGTATATGCCATCACCCAGGGCCTCTGTGATTATGTTGTCACCCCTCACATCATGGGCAAGGAGATGGGCCTCAATCCCGCCATGATTCTCCTCTCCCTGAGCATCTGGGGCTCGCTCCTGGGCATCATAGGCATGATCATAGCCCTGCCTGCCACGGCCCTGATAATGGCATATTACGAAAAATATATTTCTAACCCCGCACCTCGCAAGCAGTGTGAGCCTGCTGTCGACGAGGGCGAAACGGACTCGTCGCAAGAATGAACAAGACCCTGATGAAAACACAGAAGTGGATATCCAACTTCCTGCACATCTGCGTGCTGGTGCTGTCGGTATTCCTTGTCATAAGCATTTCCATCGACTCCTTCCGCGGTCAGGGAATCGAGTACTATGATCAGCCTCGCTTCCTTAAGACGCAGGTCATAATATGCGTGGTTTTCCTCCTTGACTTTTTCGTGGAGCTCTTCATGTCAGAGCGCAAGTGGCGCTACCTGCTCACACACATCTTGTTTTTCTTCGTGTCTATCCCGTATTTGTGGATCATACACCGCATGGGCTTCGAGTTCTTCTCGCCTAAGGCCGCATACATGTTGCAGTACATTCCGCTCGTGCGCGGCGGCTATGCCCTCGCCATGGTCGTAGGCTGGATCACCAGCAACCGGGCCGCCGACCTCTTCGCCACATACCTGATCACGCTCATGGCCAGTGTCTACTTTGCCTCGCTCGTGTTCTTCATGTTCGAGCAGGGTGTAAATCCGGGCGTCACGGCCTATTCCGATGCCCTCTGGTGGGCGGCCATGGACGTCACGACCGTTGGCTCCAACATCTCGCCCGTGAGCGTGGAAGGCCGCATTCTGGCCGTCGTGCTTGCCGCTTTGGGCATGATGATGTTCCCTATCTTCACTGTCTACATCACCAGCCTCATCACACACAAGCACAACGCCGGCCAGACAGACCCCAACGCCGCAGCCCCGGATTCCGGCTCGCAGTCGTGAACCGTATTCGGCGCATGCATGTTTATAAAATATAAACATCTAATACAAACCCGAATTATGAAGAAAGCTCTCCTCGCCCTTGTGGCATTGATAATGTCCGTGTCGATTGCATCGGCCGGCGACAAGTACTATCACGACGATTCCCCGCTCCCTCAGGCTGCCAAGGCCACTATCAGTAAGAATTTCAAGGCCAAGGTGTCGGTTGTAAAGGTCGACAAGGATTTCGGACGTATCAGCGAATACGACGTCGTACTCACGGACGGCACGGAAATTTCATTCGACCGCAGCGGCAACTGGAAGGAAATAGAAACCTCGGCCGACAAGAGCGTCCCCGCGGTCTTCGTCCCTAAGGCTATGGCCGATTATGTGAAGAAAAACCATAAGGGAGCCTCCATCGTAGGCCTCGAGAAGAAGTCGCGTGGCGGATATGAAGCCACACTCTCCAACGGCATCGAAGCCCGCTTCGACGCGCAGGGCAATTTCCTGCGCTACGATCGCTGACCCTGCCCGAGACATATAGAAATAACAGAGGCTGTGCTCCTGATTGCGGATCACAGCCTCTGTCCTTGTTGTTGTGTCTTATCGTCCGGTGATTCAGTTGAGTACCATTCCGGGTGCATCCGGCATCGAAGCGAGTTTCACGGCGCAATATGCGCGGGCAAAACTGCGGAGTGCCGCAAGCGTGCTTTCTTTAGGACCCGGGGCCGACTCTCCTTCTGTCGATGCCGTCGCGACAGGCGGACATTCAAGCGAGCGATAGACCTTGAGTTGAGGGGTAAAACATTCTTCCATAGGCAAGCTACGGGGGATTTGTGATGGTTGTGTGATGAATGGAATTATCTCTGCAGCCCCTGCGGGAGCTACATCTAAGAAACGCCGTACCTGCGGATTTATTGCATCACCCCCTGAAATTTCCTCAAAATCCGGCGAAGCCCATGAAGGCCATGGCCAGAAAGCCCGCTACGATCAGCGCAATGGGCACTCCCCGCATCGAGCGCGGCATTCCTTCCGTGAGTTCGAGTTGCGTGCGTATGCCCGCGAATATCGTCAGCGCAAGGGCAAAGCCCCCGGCCGTAGCCACGGCATACACGATGGCCTGCGGGAAGCTCATGGCCTTCTGCGTCACCATTATCGCCACGCCCAGCACGGCGCAGTTCGTGGTGATCAGCGGCAGATATACGCCCAGAGAGGCATAAAGCCCGGGAGCACTCTTCTTCATGATGATTTCGAGCATCTGCACAAGGATGGCTATGACAAGTATGAAGGCTATCGTCTGAATATATTCCACGCCTAATGGCACCAGCACATAGGTCTGCAGCAGCCACGTCACGGCTGTGGCTATGGCCATTACGAAGGCCACGGCAGCCCCCATGCCATAGGCGCTCTCGAGGTTCTTCGACACGCCGATGAAAGGGCATATGCCCAGAAACTGCGCGAAGACGATGTTGTTTACCAGAATGGCGGTGAAGATTATACTTAGGTACTCAAGCATGGCTTATTCAGGTTTGACAATTAGGCGGTTGAACAGGGCGATGAGCAGTCCGAGGACGATGAAGGCTCCGGGCGCGAGCACAAACAGAAGCGCGCCGTACTCCTCGGGATATATCTGAAGGCCGAAAACACTGCCCGATCCCAAAAACTCACGCACACTGCCCAGCAGCGAGAGTGCAAGCGTAAAGCCCAGGCCCACGCCCAGTCCGTCGGCCAGCGATAGGCCTACGCTGTTCTTTGATGCGAAGGCCTCGGCGCGTCCCAGCAGGATGCAGTTTACCACAATTAGCGGGATGAAAATGCCCAGCGTGGTATAAAGTGCCGGAAGATAGGCCTGCATAAGCATCTGAAGCACTGTCACGAAGGAGGCGATGACCACGATGAACGCGGGGATGCGCACCTTCTCCGGAACGAAATTCTTCAGCGAGGAGATGGCCATGTTCGAAAGTGCCAGCACGAATAGCGTGGCTACACCCATCGAGAAGCCTGTGAGGGCTGAGGATGTCGTGCCCAGCGTGGGACACATGCCCAGAATCAGGACGAAGGTCGGATTGCGGCGCACGAGGCCGTCGAGAAATACTGTCAGTGCTTTCATTGCTTGTCCTCCAGAACTTTACGGTATGCGTCAGCCGCCGCGTTCACGGCGTGCAGAAACGCACGCGATGTGATTGTAGCACCGGTTATCGCATCAATCTCCCCGCCGTCCTTGCTCACGGCCAGGCCTCCGTGCTTCGGAGTCGAAGCCTGCTGCGAGGCGCCGCTGCGGCCGTCAGCCTCGCCGGGATAACGCCCTATGATGCTGCGCGTGGGGCGCTCGGCATCCGAGAACCATACATCCATCTTGGCTCCGAGTCCCGGAGTCTCTGCATGGCTCAGAACCTTATAGCCCGTTACGGCACATTTGGCGTCGAAGCCCACGATCAGAGAGAAGGGGCCCCCGAAACCTTGCGGAGCCGTAATCTCCACGGCCCCTCCGGCCGGCTCGCCGCCCAGTGTGGCCGGATACACGATTGTACCGTCCTCGAGCCTCACAGCTCCGTCTGCCGGATTGTTGTCGAAGCTTCCGAGTACTTCCGAGAAGGCCTCGAGGCGCGCACGCTCCGAAGCCTCCGCGATAGGCTTTTCCGTGAGCAGTTTCACTCCCGCCAGCAAAGCACCGGAGGCAAGCACCAGCACGCCCAGCGAGAGCGTCATGTTGCGTAGTGTACTTTTCATTTCGCTGCCCCCTCCGCAGGCTTGGGCGAGAAGCGTTTCGGGCGCATGTAGGTGTTTATCAGAGGCGTGAAGCCGTTCATCAGCAGTATGGCGAAGGACATTCCCTCGGGATACGCGCCCCAGCGGCGGATGCACACCGTGATGATGCCAATGGCCGCGCCGTAGAGCAGCATGCCGCGCGAGGTCATGGGCGAGGTCGTGTAGTCCGTGGCCATGAATATTGCGCCTAAGAGCAGTCCGCCGCTGAAGATATCCACAAGTGGCGGGAAGCCCAGACAGAGGTCCATAAGCGCCACGGCAACAAGAATGGCACAGGGAATCTCCCAATGGATTATGCGTGTGCATAACAGGTAAATGCCGCCCAAAATCAGTGCGGCCGAGCCTATTTCGCCTGCCGAGCCTGCCATATCGCCGAAGAAAAGACCCGTCAGAGGTGCATCCGCAGGAGCTATCATGTTGGCTTTCAGCTGTCCGAGGATTGTAGCGCCGGTCGTGCCGTCCGGAAGCAGCCATTCCGTCATGGCCGCCGGAAAGGATATCAGCAGGAATACACGCCCCGCAAGCGCGGGGTTGAAGATATTGCAGCCCAGGCCGCCGAAGCACATCTTGGCTATGCCCACGGCCACTACCGAGCCGGCCACGGCCATCCATAGCGGAAGGGTGGGGGGCAGGTTCATGGCAAGAAGCAGACCCGTCAGAAGCGACGAGCAGTCGCCGAGCGTGCATGAGCGGCGAAGCATCAGACGGGTGATGGCCCACTCCGTGAGCATGCAGCTGAGGATGCACACAAGCGTGAGCCATAGCACCGGCAGCCCGAAGACCCACAGGCCCGTGGCCCAGGCAGGCAGCAGTGCCGCGCACACACGCAGCATGGTGCCGCGTACGGTGCGCGAGGTGTGCAGATGAGGCGATGGCGATAGTATCATTTGCGCGAACGTTGTTTTGCAAGTCGGATGTAATCGAGAAGGGGACGCCCCGAAGGACACGAGTAGGAGCATGCACCGCATTCGAGACAGTCGGCCACGTCGAGCGCGCGGGCTTCGTCCCACATGCGCAGCATGCCGTAGCGGCTTAGCAGATAAGGCTCAAGGCCCATGGGACAGGCCGATACGCATGCGGCGCAGCGTATGCACGGACCCGGCGCAGGACGTGTCTGCGGGGGCAGTATGGTGAGGCCGGAACAGCCCTTGGTCACCGGGCCGCGAAGGTCCACGGCCGTGCGACCCATCATCGGACCGCCCACAATCACCTTGGCGCCGTCGGCCGGCACGCCCGGAAGCTCGCCTAAAGGAGTCCCGATGGCCACCATGTAGTTGCGACGCATCTCCGCCGGAATACCTTCGCCCGTCACGCTCACCACCCTATGCGTAAGCGGAGTGCCGTCCACGCAGGCCTCCCGCACGGCAAAGGCCGTGGCCACATTGGCCACGACCGCTCCCACGCTGATGGGTAGCGCTCCCGACGCCACGCGACGTCCCGTTATCGCTTCGATGAGCTGTTTCTCTCCTCCCTGGGGATATTTCGTTTTCAGCACCTGAATCTCTATGCGGCTGCCGGCGGGTATCCGTGCCGCGAGTGCCGCAATGGACTCCGGCTTGTTTTCTTCAATACCGATTACGGCCCGCGGAGCGCCGATAGCCTTCATCAGCAGCTCGATGCCGCCGATGATGTGGCTGGCGAAGGCCTGCATCAGCGCATCGTCGCAGCGAAGATAGGGCTCGCACTCACAGGCATTTATAATCAGCACTTCAGGCCGTTGATCGGCCTTGAGCGTGTACTTCACATGCGAGGGGAAGGCCGCGCCTCCCAGACCCACGATGCCTGCATCGCGGATGGCCGCGCGTATGTTCTCGGCGCTCTCGGCCATGGCGGTGGCGATGTCAGGCCCCGTGCCCTCTTCGAGTTGCCGGCGATAATTCTCGTAGGCGGCAGTGTCTGCGGCGTGATCCTCCTCAGAGGCCACGATCACTATGCATTGCTGCGGCATTCCGCCGGCCATGGGCAGATTTTCTATAGCTTTGACCGTACCGGAAATCGGTGTGTGTATCCCGGCGGAAACGAAGCTCGGGCATTCGCCCACCTGCTGCAGACGCTCCACGTGCTGCCCCTTTTCCACGCTGGCCCGCGCCGGCGCGCCGATGTGCTGGCTCAATGGCAGGATCACCTGTCGCGGCAGCTCGAGCCATTCGATGGCCGTCGAGGCGTCCTTGTGTTCCGGAGGATGAATCCCTCCTATGCGGAATGTCTTAGTTCTCATCTTGTTTGGGAGCTACGGGAGTGAAAGTGGCATGTATTGCGCCCGTGGGGCATACCCCCACACACTTGCCGCACGCCCGGCAGGCGTCCGGATTGATGTATGCCAGATTATCGCTTATCGTAATAGCCTCGAAAGGACAGGCCTTGAAGCACTTGCCGCAGCCTATGCAGGCCGCGGCACACACTTTGCGGGCTACGGCGCCCTTGTCGCGGCTCGAGCATGCCACCCACACACGGCGGTCGCGACGCCCGCGGGGACGCAGTTCGAAGAGCCGGCGCGGACACTCGGCCACGCACATCCCGCAGGCCGTGCACTTGGTCTCGTCCACTTCCGGCAGTCCGGTCTCCGGATTCATTTTCAGCGCATCGAAGCGGCACACCTCCACGCAGTCGCCGCAGCCGAGACATCCGAAGGCGCAGCCCGACGTGCCAACGCCCACGGCGTTCATTATCGAGCAGCTGCGCGCGCCGTCGTAGGCGTAAGGCCGCGGCCGTGCCTCGCAGCTGCCGTTGCAGCGCAGCACAGCCACAGGGCGCTCCCTGCTTTCGGCCTTCACACCAAGGATTGACGCTATGCGCGCCATGCCCTCCGCGCCCGCGCCCGGACATGTGAGGCCGTCGAGACGGCCGCGCACCACGCATTCGCGCGCAAAGTCCGCGCAACCCTTCAGGCCGCAGGCGCCGCAGTTGGCGCCCGGAAGCGCATCGCGCACTGCCTCCTCGCGCGGGTCGGTCTCCACGGCGAATCGCTTCGAGGTAGCGTAGAGCAGCAACGCTCCCGCCAGTCCCGTAAGGCCAAGAATTGCTATGCTTGCCAGAAATATTGTCATATCTGAATTTAATCGTTTGTTTGTCCGAGCCTTCCGACAATCCTCCAGCGTAGCTTTCCTCTATCGCCTCGGCATAGCAGTGCCGGAACGAAACCTGCCGCCGCGCCGGCGAAACCCCATAGGGCCGAAAAGCCCTCCGAGGCCCCCAAGGCGGAGGCTATGACCGCACAACCCACAAGACCGCCAAGCGGCAGTGTGAGAAGCAAGGTAGCAGCTCGCGAAGTGCTCCCTGCTGAGGGGCTCACAAGCACGCGCTCTCCGGGTTTCAGCTCCGCATCCGTGCTGGAGTATTCCCTTGTCGCGCGAAGCTCTATGCTCTCCCCGCTTTTATGGCGGCGGGGACCGCAACTGTCCGCAAGCGCGCAGCCCGAGCAGCTCTCGGATTGCGAGGGTTCCATACGCACAAGCACTTCACCCCCCGGTAGACACTCTATGACGAGGGCTTCATGCTGCAAGGCTGAACTCATAAACTTGGATACAGTAAAAACAGGTGTAAAAGCGAAGAAGGATATCGGTTGATTTTTCACTGCAAAAATAGCGATAAAATCCCGAAAAAGCAAACTTCCTGGGCCAAATATCACATCCCCTCTACATTACGCACTATCCCCTCATATACATGCAGATGTCCTGGGCCGCAACCCATGCCGACGCCCCCTTGTCCACCCACATCTTCATGGGCGGCTGCTACTTCGTCATAGCCATCGCCCTGGCCTACGCCTCCATGAAACTCTACGACATCCCCGTGCGCACCTGGCTCTCCCGCCGCATCCTCCACACCTCCAAACCCGTGTAACCC
>CAMWNH010000004.1 GCA_947175605.1 uncultured Porphyromonadaceae bacterium | reverse complement strand
GTTGCCAAATTGTGGGTATTCGGTTCTATTCTCACCTCACGGTTTAATGATGACAGTGATGTTGATTTCGCTGTTGTGTTTCATTATGATCAAATACATGATTTGTTTATTAATTTTTTTGACTTCATTGACGAGCTTCAACAACTACTTGGTAGAAAAGTTGATCTCGTTGACGAAACAGCGGTTAGTAATTCATATTTTCGCCGGGAACTTGACCGCACAAAGCAACTAATTTATGGATGAACTTATAATCAAATCATTAATAGATATTTCTAAAGCGATAGATAATATCGAATTGTTCTGTTCTTCTCGCCCTAAAGAGTTCAAGACTTTTTGCGAGGATGTGTGTTTTCGGAGTGCTGTTCAGTGGGAGATTGCAATCATAGGGGAGGCCATGAACCGCATTTTGAAGATCAATCCTGATGTTCAGATTACAAATGCACGAAGAATCGTGAATACCCGAAATTATCTTATACATGGATATGATAGCTTAAGAGAAGATTTGATCTGGGCTATCGTTATCAACCACTTACCCTTGTTGAAGACAGAAGTGACCCGACTTATCCGTTCCTCTAAAATTGATTGAAAACTTATTTGTCACTACATGATAAAAAAAGAACTGTCTCACCACCGAGGTGAGACAGCTCTTTTTTTAATGAAGTATCGCCTATTCTTAGCGGAGCATTACTTTCTCGGCCTTGGTGCCCTGGCGGCGGATGTAGAGGCCTGATGTGGGATTGGCAACGCGCACGCCCTGGAGGTTGTAGTATTCGTGGGCAGCCTCCTCATTGTCTATCTCGGTGCCTGTGATACCCGAAACGATGGGATGAGTGCCGTATGCGCGAAGCTCGGTTATCTTTATGCCCCAGCCGGAGTTGTAAGCCTTGCTCGTTTCGATGCGCATCGTGCGTGCGGTGGCTCCATCGGCGCCATCCGTGACAAACTGATGCCAGCCCTTGTATGCACCTCCGCCGTTGGTCACGCTTTCGTTGAACACCTGACCTTCGGGGGCTGCGCGGAACATGCTTTCCGCTGTGGGAGTGTCGGGTGTGAGGATGATGCTGTACGCCATGGGGCCCGCACCGTCCCAGTGAATCTCGATCAGTTCGATGTTGCGGTTCGAACCGAAATCGATTTCGATGTGGTGCTCGTCGCCCGAGCCGCAGTTCCATACGAGGCACGAATTGTCGGTGTTGTCGATGCCGTCGAAAGCCAGATGATGGTTGGACGTGTGCTCGCACATATCGAAGGTGTATTCCTCAAGAAGAGTCTGGTCGAGGAGATTGAAGGCTGCGGCCGACGTGATGCAGCGTACGGATTTGCGTACTTCGCTTTCGCCGCTGCGCACCACTACATCCACATAGCCGTCGCTGCGCGAGTCGGCTGTAAGTTTATTTCCGTCGAAACTGAAGGCATCGCTCTCGACATCGAATTCAAATGACGAAGGATCAAGCAGATAGTGGCCGTTGGCATCCTTGCCGTAAGGTTTGAGAATCACCGACTCACCGCTGTGGAATTCCGTCTTGGGCATATCGAGCACGATTTCAACTGCCGGACCGTATTCAACGCGAGCGTTCGTATCGCCTACTTTGTAGATTGCCGTGCCGCCACGCTGGAAGGCAAAGTTCGTCTCGCCCGACGAGCCGCCGGAATAGTCGAGCTTCACGTATAGCCATGCAATGCCTTCGCCGTAAGTGTAGGTCTTGTTGGTCGAACCGGTATTGACGGTGAAATGATTGTCGTCGATTTTAGTCATGAGCTGCTGGTCGAATCCGCTGAACGTGAAGCGGGGCGCGAGTTCGGCCGGAGCTGTGCCGTGTACGGTCATGTCGGCCGTGAGAGTATGATCGAGTTCGTATGTGATGGTGATGTCAAGACTGAGCGGAATGGCACGGCGGTCAGCGGCTGTTTCCCCCGGGAGATAGGCATTGGGTGCCGTACCGTCGATGATCATGTAATACTTCTTAGGGCGCTCCACCATCACTGTTGCGCTCGGTGTGCGGTAAATATGCCCGTCCTTGTCGAGCTCGGCGTAGAGATTGAACACAAGGTCCGAATCCTCGGATAGATTGTCAAGCACGAGCATTCCGTTTGCCACGCCCATGGCCTCGCCGTTTACATAGAGAGCGTAATCATCCTCGGATGCGGCCTCAGCCTTGAACAGGTCGTAGGTGATGGTCGCCGAATTGTTGTCGCCCTGAGTGAGGGCAGCATTGAGGAGATATGCGTTTTCGGATTTGGCGGGATGTCCGCATGGCATGCCATAGACGTAGTTCTTGATATCCACGCGCAGATCGCCGTTGGCATAAGGCAGATAGATGAAGAAATCGCTGAGCGTCTCGCCGAGTTCGTATGTCGCTGTCGATGTTGCCGAGTAGACACCGTCGGAGAGTATAAGATCGGAATAGTCCTGATTCGCAAAGTGGATGCGTCGCACCAGTCCGACGATGTTTTCGAATCCGCGGCAGTCTACATCGGCCGTCAGAGTGCCGTCGGCATTCGCTGTCAGAGCATAGTCCACATGCACCACGTAGTCCTTGTCAGCATAGCGTGCGATTGCTTCCGAGGTGCCGTAGCTCACGGCGCCGAATTCCGGATGGCGCACTTCACCACCTTCCACGATGCGCACATCGGCAATCTGCAGCTGATGTCCCACCGGCTGTCCCGTGATGGTGAAGAAGGGCACACGCACCTTGTCGCCGGCTTCAATGGCATTGGCCACCGCAGGGAAGCAGTCATGGATGTTGAGGCTCACCTTGTGCCAGAGATCGTCGAAATTAAAATTCAGAAGAGTCTCGGCCGAGACTGTTTCGCTGTCCGTGGCGCCCACTTTGGTGAATGCTACCGTGACGTTGCAGTTGTCCGTGGCCTTTACGTAGAATTCGAGTGTCGCATCCGTAGCCAGAGCCGGCGTGAGATCCACCCCCTCTGCTGTTTCCCAGAACATTGCGGCCCATCCGCCCCATCCCCCGGTGGTGAGAATAATTTTTTTGCCGCCGGGAGCATCGGTGTCCTCAAATTCCTGCGCTCCGCTTTCCCAGGTGTTTATATTGGCATTTATCTGCACGTCCTCATCCCCGAGCGGCAGGCCCGAGCTGATGACGTAAGATCTTGCGCCGGCGCTCAGGAATGTGGCAGCCATGAAAGCGCATAAGAATAGTTTTTTCATTGCTTGAGATTTTTTGATTGATTTAAGTTTGCAATTACGGGTCGCACCTGCCGCGGCACTTTTACGGATGTTTCGGCGCGTATGTCTCTCGAGCTCGAACCCAGAGCGAAGGTGTATGTGCCTACATCCGTGATCCATGCGTTCGCGCCTTCGTCGAAGGATGCCAGATCGCTGTCGGCCACGGTCAGAACCGCTTCGCAGCTCTCGCCCGGAGCGAGCTCCGCGGTTTTGGTGAAGGCGCGCAGCTCCTTCAGAGGTTTGTCCAGGGCCTCCGAGGCCGGCGCGCCCACGTAGAGCTGTACCACCTCGCGCCCTGCGCGCTTGCCGGTGTTAGTTATTTTTACGCTTATGGTCGTGCTGCCGTCCTTGCGGCTCACACGCGGACGCCCATAGTCGAATTCGGTATAGCTCAGGCCATGTCCGAAGGGATAGGCCGGCTCGATGCCCTCCTTGTCGAAGTGGCGGTAGCCCAAGTAAATGCCCTCGGCGTAGTCCGTATAGTCGTAGTTGGCGCCGTTGGTGCGCTGGTATTTGGGCTCCCAGAAGCCGTAGTGCGGCTGGGGCACAGCCGGATCGTCGTGCGGGAAATTCGCCGACGAGGGATAGTCGTAGTAGTCCACGGCGAAAGTCATGGGCAGCCGTCCCGACGGGTTCACGGCGCCGGCAAGGACATCGGCCAGCGCATTACCGCCTTCCTGACCCGGCTGCCAGCAGCACACGATCGCATCGGCATAATCGCTCCACGAGCGCGTCTCTACGGGAGCACCCACGTTAAGCACCACCACGAGCTTCTTGCCCGCAGCATGGTAGATGGCCGAGAGGTCGCGTATGGCCTTGAGCTCATCGTCCGTGAGGCGGTAGTCGCCGTCGAGAGGGCGGTCGCGGCCCTCGCCCGAATTGCGGGTCACGGTATATATCGCAACATCACTCTCACCCTCGCGCAGCATCATGGCCTCGCGCGGAAGGGGCATCTCCTCGAAGGGATACATACGTCCGAAATCCATGAGCACTATCGTGCGCTCGTTGTAGAGCTTTTTCATCGCGTAGTCGAGATACGCGAGATAGGTGTCCTTCAGTTTGGCGTTGACGTCGAAACCATGCTCCTGCATGCCCGAGTAAAGCTGCGAAGTGTATGCGTGGTTCACATTGCCCGACCCCGTGCCGCCGCAGGTGAGATCATAGCTTCCGTTGCCGTACAGTGCCACACGTCGGGTAGAAGCAGTGTCCAGCGGCAGCACGCCGTCGTTCTTGAGAAGCACCATGCCTCCTGCTGCCGCACGCCGCGCTACGGACGCATGGGCCGCGAGATCCGGCGCGTCCGAGTACTCATACCCGCGCCAGTGGGGCGTGCGGGCCACGTATCGCAGTATGCGGGCCACGTTGCGGTCCACGTCCGCAATGTCTATCGTCCCGGCCTTTACGCCGTCGATGATGTGTCGCACCTGTGTCTCGCTTCCTGGGGTGAGCAGATCGTTGCCGGCATGCACCTGCGCGGCCGTATTGCGCGGGCCCAGCCAGTCGGTCATCACAATGCCGTCCCAGCCCCATTCGTCGCGCAGTACGGTCTGAAGCAGATCGCTGTCCTCGGCGCAGTAGGTGCCGTTGACCTTGTTGTAGGACGACATGATGGTCCATGGCGCCGACTTGCGCACGGCTATCTCGAACGGGCGGAGATATATTTCGCGTATGGCGCGCCCGCTGATGCGAGCGTCGTTCTGCTCGCGCTTGGTCTCCTGATTGTTGGCGATGAAATGCTTTACCGACGCCCCTACACCCTGCGACTGTAGCCCCTTGACGTATGCGGCTCCAATCTCGCCCGCCAGCAGAGGATCCTCCGAAAAGTATTCGAAATTACGGCCGCATAGCGGATTGCGCTGTATGTTCATGCCGGGAGCCAGAAGCACGTCGCAACCGTACTCGAGAACTTCGTTGCCCATGGCGGCTGTCACTTCCGCCACGGCCTCCGTGTCCCATGCGGCGGCCAGAGCCGTGCCCGTGGGGAAAGCAGTGCAGTAGTATGTGTGACTGTCGTTTTCGCGCACCGGTTTTATCCGCAGGCCGGCAGGGCCGTCGGCAAGCACGGTGAAGGGTATTCCGTATTCGGGAATCGTCACGGTCGGAGCCGCCGCACCGGGGATGTATTCCGAGTTATTGCCCACGAAATCCCATCCGAACTCTGTGGACGATATCGAGCCGTTCAGCATGCGAGCCTTCTGTTCGAGGGTCATGGACGCGACTATCGAGTCTACCTGCTCCACGCTGAAAGAGCGCGCGCCGGCCGGCAGAAGGCAGAGGCAGAACAGTGCGGATATTAGCGGTCTTGCTGTCATTATTTCGGAAGATTGAAAGCGATTGACATCTCCACCATCTGCTCGCGGGTCATACCCTCGGGCTCGAAGCCCATGCTGTGGGCGGCGATGTATATTTTTGCTGCCTTGTTGAGTACGTCCACCTGGTCGAACGCGCTCATTATGTCCGTATCCACGGCAAACACGCCGTGTTTCTCCCAGAGGGTCACGTCGTAGTCTGCAATCTCCTTGATCGTCGCCTCGGCAAGCTTGTGCGAGCCCGGGAGATGATAGGGAATCACGCCCAGTCCGCGCGGACAGAATGCCTTTGTCTCCGGAATCATCGACCACAGCAGGTTTGAGGCCACATCCTTCTCAAGGAAGCGGCGGCAGTGGCTCATGGCCACCAGTTCGATGGGATGCGTGTGGAGGGAAGCCTTGTAGGACGAGCCATTGGCTATCAGACGTGCGTGCACCGAGAGATGGCTGGGCAGTTCCGATGTGGGCTTAACGGGATTGTCGGCAATGATTTCGTAGTGCGCGCAGTCATCGGTGATGCGAATCACGCTGCCGTTTTCCATAGGGCGCCGCGCCAGGTCGCGCATGCGCTTGTTGGTGCCCTTGCAGAAGAAATAACAGCCCTTGAGCTCGGGCAGCGTGAGGCCGATGGGGAAGGGGTCGGCGATGGCCGGCATACGGCGCATGGCTTCGTCGGCATATTCGGTGACGTTCACAGTAATGTTGCCTCCGTTGCGTTCGGCCCATCCGGCCTGCCACAGATATCCGGCCGTTTCGGCCACAAGCAGCACCTCGCGTTCGAGGTCTTTGTTAGTATCTAAAATCGACATTTGCTTCAAAGTATTTGAGGGAGGAATGAGGATACGATGAGAATGATCAGCCCCACGGCCAGCATGGCTTTCGTGCCGCGGGTTGTGCCCTGCCATTCCTTCAGAACCACACCCCAGAGGTTCGAGAATATTACGTTAAGAGCCATAAGGATGCACCACGAGAAGGTGAGGAGTACAGGCGAATTCTGCAGGAAGCCTTTCCCGAGACTAAGGCCAAAGAACTGGCTGTACCACAGGATGCCTGCCAGAGCGCACAGAATGAGGTTTGCGGGCCATACGGACAGCTGTCCGTAGTCGCTGAAGGAACGGTTGCGCCTGTTCTGCCACAGACAGTACACGGCATTGGTCGCAAAGCCTCCCAGGGTCACGAGCATCGTGGCCGGCAGCGAGCGGAACATCGGATCCGAACCATCGAAGCAAATATCCCGCCCCATATCGAGGCCGATGTTGAAGCAGGCGCTCATCAGGCCGCATATAAGCGCTACTAAGAGGCCTTTGCCGAATTTGAATTCTGTCTGTTTTTCGGCTTCGCCCGAGGATGCCTGACGCATGCTTCCGGCCACGCCGATTACGGCGATGCCGGCAAGAGTGGCCCCTACGCCAGCAAGCACGCGCCATGTCAGCGACGACGCGTCGCCCATGAACAGCGGGCCCAGAACCGTGCCCAGTGCAGCGCACGTGCCCAGTGCGATGGACTGCCCGAGTGCAACCCCGAGATATCGCATCGAAAGACCGAAGGTGAGTCCGCCCACGCCCCAGAGCACGCCGCAGATTATGGTCTTGACAGCTTCCGCACGGTGGAGGGCTATCAGATTCATGAGGCTTTCGTCTGCCGGCACCGCAAGCTGTGCTCCCAACAGAGGGAACACAAGCCATGCGAAAATGCCCTGCACAAGCCAGAAGCTTTCCCAATGCCAGCTGCGTATCTTCTTGATGGGAACATACGAGCTGGACTGGCAGAAAGCTCCGGCGGCAATTATAAGCAAACCTAAAGATATCATTGTTGTCTATCGTCTGGAGGTGACTTCATGTTCGTAGCGCTCTATTTCCGGAATGAAATCCGTTCCGGCTGGCACGCTGTTGCGGAGACAGAACATGTCCCACACGGCGCCGAAAGGCAGGGATTTGCCTTCTTCCATCAGCGCCAGCTTCTGGAACGACTGGCCGCGGAGCTCGTAGTCGCTCAGCTGAGCCACGGGTTCCAGCAGCGCGCGCAGCATGGATTTCTGTGTGGCGCGGGCGCCGATCACGTATGCACCGATGCGGTTGATCGAGCCGTCGAAATAGTCCAGACCCACGTGTACGCGGTCAAGGGCATTGCAGCGCACGATTTCCATGCATAGCTCGAGCGTGGTGTCGTCCATCAGCGTCACGTGGTCCGAGTCCCAGCGCATGGGGCGCGTCACATGCAGCATGATTTCCGGACAGAACAGCAGAGCGGAGCTCACCTTGTCGGCCACGGATTCTGTGGGATGGAAATGGCCCGTATCGAGCGTCACTACCTTGTCGTTCTTGGCGCAGTAAGGCAGATAGAAGTCATTGCTGCCCACGGTGCAGGCCTCCAGACCTATGCCGAACACCTTCGATTCGAGGCAGTCGCGCATGTGCTCGTAGCGGGTCTTGAATATGGTGTCGAGCGAATCCTTGAGCAGCGAACGGTAGAGCATGCGGTTCACGGTCATTTCCTTGCATCCGTCGTGAATCCAGATGTTCATCATGCAGATGTCGTCGAGCTGACGACCCATCTCGTCGGCTATCGCGCGGCAGCGCGAGGTATGCTCTATCCAGTAGTCGCGGATTGCCTTGTCGGGGTTCGAGAGTGTGAGACTTCCCGAAAGAGGATGCGAGAAGGAAGTGGAGTTGAAGTCCAGTTTGAGGCCGTTGGCGCGGGCCCAGTCTATCCACGACTGGAAGTGGCGGAGTTCCACCTTATCGCGGTCCACGGCCTGACCGCCGAAGTCGCCGTATATTTCGTGCAGATTGATGCGGTGGCTGCCCGGCAGCAGCGAGCATACCTTGAGCAGATCCGCGCGCACCTCGTCGATGTTGCGCGCCTTGCCCGGATAGTTGCCCGTTGCCTGAATTCCGCCCGTCAGTTCTCCGGCGGATTCGAATCCCTGCACATCATCCGTCTGCCAGCAGTGGAGCGAAAGCTGCACCTTCTGGAGCACGGCCAATGCTTTTTCTGTGTCTACGCCGAGGGCGGCATATTGTTCTTTGGCCAGCTCGTAGGCGGCCTGGATGTTTTCTGCTTTCATACTGCTTGTTCTGTTGGTGTATAAGTTTTTGTTGTTACCGAATTGCGCCCTATGCGTCGCATTTCGGCTCTGTCCTTTATGAGCCTGCAGCCCCGGAGCTGCATCAGCACATTGCCCAGGGCTGTAGATTCGGCCGGTCCGGCTATTACGGGGATGCCGAGTGTGTCGGCCGTGAGCTGCATGAGATGGCTGTTTCTGGAGCCTCCGCCTATCACGTGCAGGCGGTTGATTTCTTTCTCGCCGAGGCGGCGAAGCATGTCGAGAACCTCGCGGTAGCGTCGTGCAAGGCTGCGGAATATCACTCGCACATAGTCCGCGGTCGTCTCGGGCTCGGCCTGCGAGGTCCGCCGGCAATAGTCGCGGATGGCAGCCGTCATGGATGCCGGGTGGGCGAAGCAGGGATCGTCCGGATTGATGATGGAGTCGCAGTCGCTGTGCTCGTAGAGCGCTGTCAGGGCAGCGATATCCGTGGGCGCGTCGTGGAGCTCTCCGCGCGACTGCTCGAGCAGCCACAGGCCGCAGATGTTCTTGAGGAGGCGTATGCTGCCGTCTATGCCTCCTTCGTTGGTGAAGTTGAGGGCGCGGGCCTCTTCCGTCAGCACGGGGCTTTCACTTTCCACTCCTAACAGCGACCATGTGCCGCAGCTCAGATATGCGTGGTCCGTACCCTCGGCCGGAACGGCTATGACCGCCGAGGCCGTGTCGTGGCCCGCAACGGCATAAAGTGGCACTTCCCCGATGCCGCAATATTTCGCCACCTGGGGTGTAAGGCATCCGATGAGCGTGCCGGGCTGGACCAGAGGGCCGAATTTCTCGCGGCCGAGCCCGAGCACGCGAAGGATTTCATCGTCGAGCTCTCCGGTCGCCGCGTTCACCATGCCGGATGTAGAGGCCACGGTGTACTCCGTGACGGCCTTGCCCGTAAGCATGTATGCCAGCGCATCGGGAATCCAGAGAATGAGCTCGGCGTCGGGCTGCGAGCAGCTCAGCTGAAACACCGTGTTAAAGTCCATGACCTGAATGCCTGTGCGGCTATAGAGCTCCTTGGCGGCCATCCGTTCGAAAAATCGTTCGGGCGCGCCTTCCGTGCGGGCATCGCGGTAGCAGTGTGGCAGGCCGGCAGGCAAGCCGTCGGCCCGGAAAGCCACGACATCGCATCCCCAGCTGTCGATTCCTATCGAGTCGAGGCTGATGCCGCGACGTCCTACCGTGCGCAAGGCTTCGAGAATCTCATGATAGAGTCCGGGCAGATTCCAGTAGATGTGGTCGTTCAGCGGCAGCATCGGGTGGCTGAAGCGGCGGATTTCCTCGCTCTCCACGCGTTCGCCGTCGAAGGTGGCGAGGATGGCGCGTCCGCTGGTGGCGCCGAGGTCTATAGCCAAGTGGCGGGTGGGTGTCATCGGATTGCTATTTTTTCTCCGTTGAGGATATATATCCCGGCGGGGAGGCCGTCGGTGATGTGGTCTTTTGAATCGGATTTGCGGAGCTGTACTCCCTGCAGTGAATACAGGAGGTATGTATCGCACCCTGGGGTATAAACGACATCCTGCACGCCGGCATCTCCGTCCTTGAGCATAAGGGTGGAGATGTGGATGCCGCTGGGTTCGGATGGCTGCGCGTTCTTCAGTCGGATGGTGCGCTTTCCGGCCTCGAGTTTCACGGGAATGCTCACGGTGGTGTAGACGGAATTGTCGCCGGAAAGAGTGAACTTGCCGCTCACGCCGGCACGGGTGCCTTCGCGATCGCCGTTCATATTTACGACCTCGATATTGGGGTCGAAGCGCACGGGTTCGCCTTGGCCCGATACGGTGAGTTCAAGGGTGTAGTCGCCGGTTTCGGGCACGTCGAACTGATAGTCGAGCCATGCGGCGAACTCGAAGCTTGTGATTTCGATAGGACGCGGACATGCGGGATTGCTGCCCGAGCCGAGCATGCAGCTCGATTGTGATATGTATTCCGAGGCAGCCACCAATTCATTGACGGCGTGATATACTTCCGTATCGAATTCGCTCATGTAGGTGTAGACCATACCCTGCTCGGAGAGTTCGCGCGGATCTTCGCCCTTACCGGGTTTGATCAGCCCCCAGTTGTAGCTTTTGGGATTATCGTAGTCGCCTGTGGCCTTGAACCAGCCGTAGCGTCCCATCCACTCGGTTTTCTCCATCCATTCCACGCTCTGCATCATCGCCGAAATCTGGGCTGCGGGAGTATTGGAGGTGAGTCCGTCATAGATAAGGCTGAACTCGGTCATCCACACTTCCTTGCCGTAGCGGTTGTGGAATTCGGTGCAGATTTGCTTGAGCACTTCCGGACCGCCGTAGCAGTGGAGTGCCACACAGTCGAATGCATCCGTGCCGACGAGGGCCACGAATTCGTCCATCCAGCTTGTGGGGTGATGGTAGGGCGCGTTGGGCGAGAAGTTCACGACGGGCGCAACGAGCTTCAATCCCAGTTCGGCAGCGAGAGCCTGCACGGCGGGCCATGCGTCCGCTGCCTGCTGAGGTGTCATGTTGGCCTGATCGTGGAAGTTGGGCTCGTTAAAGCCCAAGAGATATTTTACCTGCGGATGCGACTGCACGTATTCGCGGATGGAGTTGGCGTTGTACCAGCCGTTCCAGCACATGGGAATGAACTCCATGCAGTCGTCATCGACCAATGCCCGGCCGGGAGCGGTGCCCCAGTTGTAGTACCAGCTCACGCCGGGGGCCAGAGCTTCGAGCTGTGCTTTGTATTGGAATGCGTTTTCGCCTACACCGCGTTTCCAGCTTCTGGCCTGGGCAGCTGTGGCTACGGTCAGCGCGGCTAATGCAATTACTGTTGCTTTCTTCATCGTGTAATAGAGATGCAGGAAACGGCATCCTGGTTCGTATCAGCCGCTTCCTGCATCGTCGGCTTAAATTGAATAGACTTGATTGATCTTAGTGCGGAGCATTACTTGCGGACCACGACCTTCTTGACCATGTTGCCGGACTTGGCCACGTACACACCGGCTGCGAGGTTGTCGATGCCGATGACGGTGCCGGTAGTGCTCTTCACTGTAGCGCCGGCCATATTGTAGAGCTCGATGCCTGTGCCGCCCAGCACGCTCAGAGTCTTGTCCGTCAGTACGAACTGTGCTGCTTCAGATTCCACGGAAGAGATGCCTGCGCTCTCGGTGCTCCAGAAGTACATGGCGTCGAAAGCCATGGTCTGGCCGGCTACGTTGCCTGCAAGCCAGGTGAAGTAGTTGCCCGTCCATGCGGGGTTGTTGTCGATCTTGAAGTTGGGGAAGAGCTTCTTCATCTGAGCGAAAGTCAGGTCGATGCCCTGCCAGTCGTCATTGGCCTTGGGACCAACCGAGGGAACGGACACACCGTTGTCTTCCGTGGCCTGGCCGAGAGCGAACTTGAAGGGGCCGGCCTGATCCGTGGTGTTGTCGAGAAGTGTGCACAGGATGGTTACGGGGCCGTTGCCGGTGGGCGACATGTAGGCCATGTGGAAATGTGTATTCTCGTTGAAGGAGCTCATGTCAAGACCGGGAGCCTGAGCGTTGAAACCTGCGCCCGACCAGCCTGCCGTGCCCGTTACCTGCACGGATACATAGCCGCCTTCTTCCATGTCCACGCGGGGGTAGGTCTCATCAGCGGGCACGAAGCCGTCCCAGTACCAGAGGTTACAGCCGTCTTCGGGGTTGGCGGCGAAGGAGTGGGTCGTGGCGCCGGCTGCTTCGAGCTCGGTGATGGCGCCGTTGGACAGGACGATGAAATACACGCTCTTTGCACCCTGGTCGATTACTAACTGGGTAGAGGGATCACATGTGTACTGTGCGTTGGCCATGCCTGCGGCCATTGCCATAGCGGCGAGAATTGTAAACTTTTTCATGTAATAAATTGATTTTTAGGGTTAAAAAATGTGGGTTTATTTTGGTTTAGTAACCGGGATTCTGTTCCATAGGGTTCAGGGCGATTTCTTCGGAGGGAATGGGGAAGAGCTCGTGTTTACCGGGTACGAAGTTTGCCATCTCCGCGCGGGCTTCCTCGCATTCCGAACGGCCGTAGGAGCCCTTGTCGCGGTCCATTATCTCGGCGGCGATACCCCAGCGCACGAGGTCGAACCAGCGATGGCCTTCCATGGCCAGCTCTACGCGGCGCTCGTGGCGCAGTGCGTTGCGCAGGCCCTCGGGCGTGTCGCTCAGTCCCAGATATCCGGGGAAGGTGGGGAGGGCGTTCATTTCAGGAGAGTTGTTTCTTGCGCGGGAGCGAACTTCTTCCAGAGCCCATTTGGCTGCGTTGAGGTCTTTTCCGCTCTCGAGGGCTGCCTCGGCATAAAGCAGAAGCACATCGGCGGCGCGTATGAGGCGATAGTTGAGTTCGCCTCGGCTGTGATGGCCGATCTGGGGCCATGTGCCGCCCTCGCTGTAGGCGGTCTTGTTGTTGTAGTATGGAGAGCCCAGATATGTCACGGCCTGCTCTTCAAGACCAGCCTCATCGGGAACACCGATGGCAGCCTCAAGGCGCGGATCACCGGGCTCGAATTCATCGTAGAGATTCTGCGTGGGGTGGTTCCAGCCCCAGCCGGCCTTGTTGCCCAGATAGCTCATGCGCGGACGGGTGAGGATGGTGGTGAAGGTGCCGCGCGTGAAGCCGAAGCCCTGACCGTAGTCGCTCGTGGGTTCCTCCATGTACTGGATTTCGAAGACGCTCTCGGGGCCGTTCTCTCCGGCGAGGGTGAAGTTGTCGGAATAGACCTGGCAGAGGGTGTACTGACGGGTGCCGTACTGTTCGTCGACGAATTTCTTGCCCCACTTGTAGGCGAGGTCATAGTCCTTGTGGTAGAGGTAGGCCTTGCAGAGGAGGGCCTGTGCGGCGCCGCGGGTGGCGCGACCCATATCCTCGGGAGCGTACTCCGACTTGTTGTACAGGCGTTTCTCCGCTTCCATAAGGTCGGAGAAGATGGATTCGTACACATCATCAACCGAAGCGCGAGGCTGCAGCCAGCGGTCGGAGGAGTCGAGGACTTCATGGACCAGAGGCACGCCTCCGAACACGCGCACGAGCTGGAAGTAGTACATCGCACGCAGGAAGTAGGCTTCGCCTACAAGACAGTCCTTGCGACGCTGGTCCAGCGAAGCGTCCGGCTCAAAGTCTTCCACCTTGTCGAGCGCGAGGTTGCAGCGGATGATGCCGGCATATTTCGCGCGGTAGTAGTCCAGCAGAATGGTGTTGTTGGCGTTTACCTTGAAGTTATCGATGTCGTATGCATCGCCACCCTCGGCCACGTTCTGGCCGCCTTTGAGGGCGTCGTCGGAGGCAATATCGCCGATGAACCATTCGGAGAAGTAGGATGCGTTGAATTCCCAGGCCAGCGGAGCGTAGCAGCCGTTGATGGTCTGCACGCATGTCTCGCCCTCTGTGAAGAAGTCTTCGAGTTTGGTGCTACCGGGAGTTTCCTCGCCCAGCCAGTCGTTGCAGGAGGTGGTCATGAGTACGCCTGCGAGGAGTATGCCGAGGCCTTTGAGCTTATATGTTATATTCGTTGTCATTGTTTTTCGATTTGCAGGTCAGATCAATAGGTGATGTTTACGCCGAAGAGGAATGTGCGGCTCTGGGGGTAGTTGCCGTAGTCGACACCGCCGTTGACTTCGGGGTCGAAGCCCGTGTACTTGGTGATGGTGAAGACGTTGGAGCACTGTGCGTAGAAGCGGCAGCTCTTCAGACCGTTTTTGCCGAGGATGGACTTGGGCAGGCTGTAGCCCAGCTGGAGGTCCTTGAGGCGGAAGTAGTCGCCGCTTTCGAGGAAGCGGTCGGAAACGAAGTAGTTGACGGAGTTGCGGGGGTTGGGAATGGAGCCGTCGGGATTCTCGACTGTCCACGCATCCTTCATGACGGGCGAAAGGATGGAAGTGGCGCCGTTGCTCTCCATGCGATGGCGCACCTGATTGTAGATCTTATGGCCTCCGGCACCCTGGAAGAACAGCTGCAGATCGAAGTCGCGATACCAGGCGCCGAGATTGATGCCGTAGCTGACCTTGGGAATGCAGGAACCGAGCTCCACGCGGTCGCTGTCGTCGATGCGTCCGTCGCCGTTGTTGTCGCGGTAGATGGCGTCGCCGGCGTGGAAGGGGGTGTCGGTGGCGTCATATCCGGAGAGGCGTTCGAATACTTCCTCGTCTGTGCGGAAGATGCCGTCGTATTGGTAGCCCCAGAAGTAGTAGAGCGGGAATCCCTTGTCGACGACCTGCACGAGGTTGTAGTTGGTGTAGATGGGCGAGCCGCCGTTGAGGCTTACGAGCTTGTTGTCGATCAGCGAGATGTTGCCTCCCACGGAGTAGTTGAAGTCCTTGTTGACACGATAGCGGTGGTCGAGGCTGATTTCTATGCCTTTGTTGCGGACTTTGCCCACGTTTGCCATGGCTGCGTAGCGGTTGCCCACATGTGCGGGCGCTGTCACGCTCATGAGCATGTCGTTCGTATCGCGGATGAAGCCGTCCACCGAGCCGTTGAGCTTGCCGTTCCACAGGGAGAAGTCCACGCCGACGCTATACTGTTCGGTATTTTCCCAGTGGCCGCCGTTGTTGACCCACGTGAGCACGGCAGCGCCGTTGGCCAGGGCCTGCGTTACGCCGAACACGTAGTCGACGAAGGTCGGGCCGTTGTGGAACATGTTGAGCACAAAGGCATCGGAGCCGATGTTGTCGTTACCCACCTTACCCCAGCCGAGGCGGAGTTTAAGGTCGGAAAGCGCGGTCACGTCCTTGAGGAAGTTTTCCTGCTTCATGCGCCATGCCAGTGCGAAGGAGGGGAAGTAGCCCCAGCGGTTCCGGTCGAACTTGCTCGAACCGTCGGCACGGAAGTTGACCGTGAGCAGATAGCGGTCAGCAAAGGAGTAGTTCACGCGACCGAGCCACGACTGACGGCGGTTGCGGCCCACACCGTCGCCGGGACGACCGAAGTTGTCGGTGGTCTGCGACAGATACCAGTTGCGCTCCGAGGGGTTGAGGATCGTGGAGCCGCTGGCGCCGATGGAGTATGTGCTGAGTTCCTCGACGGTGAAGCCGGCCATGGCCGTGAGCTTGTGCTTGCCGAAGGTGTTGTCGTATGTGAGTATATTGTCGACGTTGTAGTAGTATGCACGGCCAAGCGAGCGGCTCAGGAAGTTAGTGTCGCGCTGGTCGTAGGAGGAGAATTCGTATGCTTCCATGAAGGAGCGGTCCTGCGAGATGCGGTAGTCGAAGCTATAGTTTGTGCGCCATGTGAAGTGCTTCACCGGGGTGAGCTCTACAAAGACACTGCCCACGAAGCGCTCGGTGCGGTTTTTGGGGTGGGAGTAGTCGGACATGGAGAAGGGGTTGGTGACGTTCTTGAAGTTGGAACCGGCTGAAACGCGGCCGCTGAGGTCTGCGCCTTTGCGGTTTACGGATCCGGCTGGATAGTGGGTAGGATCCCAGGGAGCCATCGCGAAGGCTGCGGAAAGAATGCTTGCACCTGCACTCTCGCTGTTGTCGCCGGCTTCATAGGCGTTCTTGGCCACGGATGCCATGAAGGAAATGTTCTCGCCTATGCGCATCCAGGGGAAGGCCTGAAAAGATGTGTTGAGGCGCGCGGTGAAGCGGCTGAAGTCGGAGCCCATGATGATGCCGTCCTGCTGGAACCAGCTGCCCGACATGGAGTAGCTCAGATTGCTGGTGCCTCCGTCGATGGCCAGGTGATAGTTCTGGATATTGCCGGTGCGGAAGACTTCGTCCTGCCAGTCGGTGTCGATCTGCGAATAGTCGAGGCCGTCGGGATTCGTTTCGGGGTCGTAGATGGTGGGATAGTAGTCGGAATTGCGCAGGCCCTGATATGTGCCGAGCCACTTGTTGAAACCCTGTTCGGCATAGACCTTCTTGGCAGTTGTGTTGCCGTTGATGCCTACATATGTGTCCGCAAAGTCCTTGGCGTTCATTACGTCCAGTTTGCGCCAGCGTTTCTGGAAGCCGAAGTAGCCGTTGAAGGAAATGGATGTTGGGCGGTTGATGGCGCCGCCCTTGGTGCTGACGATGATGACGCCGTTTGCGCCGCGCGAGCCATAAATCGCGGCGGCTGATGCGTCTTTGAGGACTTCGACATGTTCGATGTCGTTAGGCGAGAGGAAGTTGATGTCATCGACAATCACACCGTCCACGACGTATATGGGCGACGCGCCGTTGATGGTGCCTACGCCACGCACGCGCACTTCGGCGCTTGCGCCCGGACGACCCGAAAGCGAGTTGACCGTCACGCCGGCCACCTGGCCCTGCAGAGCGTTTGCAAGCGAGGGCGCGGGTGTCTTCGTGAGTTTGTCGGCACCGACGCTTGATACGGCACCGGTAAGGTCGCTTTTCCGGACCACGCCGTAGCCGACGACCACGACTTCGCCGAGGCTCTCGGTCTGCGGGCGCAGAACCACGTCTATCTTGTCCTTGTCGGCTGTGACTTTGGATGATTCGTAACCTACATATGAAAATTCAAGCGTCTCGCCACGCTTTACGGTGATGGAGTATTCGCCGTTGATGTCGGTGGTAACGCCCGTGCCCGTCTGAAGAGCTTTTACGGATGCGCCGATAAGGGGCTCGTTGTAGTCGAGCGAGCTTACGGTGCCCGTTATTCTCAGGGTCTGCGCCTGCGCCCAGAGTCCTATTAAGGCAAGTAGTAAGGTGATGATTGATTTTTTCATGGATTCTTGTTTCAACAATTGGATTTCTTCTTCCTTGCTGTTGCTTTGCGGTGTTGATTGACATCGCAAAATTATTATCCATGAATGGGAAATCAATTTATTTTACTTCATGTTTACCTCAATATTTTTCGATAATAAACTCAATAAAATTACTATGTTCTTTTGTAAGATGTTGCTAATTAGGAGAGTGTAAAATAGATATGTTTTAAAGCACTACTAATGGCGCTACTTCAGAACTGCTGGAGGAAAACGGACAGACGGTCTTCTCTCCCGAGCCCGAGTTTGGGTCGGATCTGGTAGCGATACATCTCGATGCTACGCACGGAGAGGTTGAAAATCGAGCTGATTTCCTTTGAGCTCAAGCCCATCTTTATGTAGCAGCAGATCTTCACTTCGGATTTGGTGAGGGTTGGGAATTTCTCGGTGAGGCGCTGGGTGAAGTTGTTATAGACGACATCGAAATTATCGGTGAAGTTCTTCCAGTCGTCATCGTGCTCGATGTTGTCGGCGATTAGTCTGCGCAGATTGTTGAGGTTCTTCTTGACTTCCGTGTTGTAGCCTTTCTCGCCGAGTATTTCCTCGGTCTTGCGTATTTTGTAGATTATGGAGTTGAGGAGCTCGTTCTTGCGGATTACGTTCATGGTGGTATTGGAGAGCTCCTCGCTCTTGATGCGGATGTTGTATTCCATCTGTTCGGTCTTCACCTTCTCGAGTTCATACTGGTCTTTGAGCATGCGCACTTCGGCTTCCTGTTGCACGCGGCGGAAGCGTTCTTCCTCGCGCTCCTTGACTTTGCGGGCAGCCCGGAGCGAAATGTGCCTTGTGAGGAAGCCTATCCCCACGAGCAGTAATATTATCAGCAGCGCATAGACGGTCTTGGCGAGGGTGGTGCGATACCAGGGGGCGTCGATTGTGAAGTGAAATTCAGTCAGGTATTCTCGGTCGTCGTATGTGTCGAAGGCTTTGACACACAGGGTGTAGTTGCCTTCGGGGAGTTTGGTGTATTCTTTGGTGGACTGAATGCCGGGGAGGCTCCAGTTGCTGTCGTAGCCCTTGAGAAAGAAGCTGTACTGTACGATGTCGGTCCCGCGGAATTCGGGCAGGGCGACGGCAAATTTCAGGCTGTTGTTGGCGTATTCGATGTGGATGCTGTCGCGAGCACCGACCGACAGGCGGTAGAGAACGGAGTCGGCGGGTGTGCTGATGCGGTCGATCAGAAGTCGCTGTCCGTCTGCGGATTCCAGCGGACGAAAACGGGGGTCGAGGGAGTAGAATCCGTGGCGTGAGGATAAGAGCATTTCTCCGCTGTTCAGTGGTAGCATCTCCACATAACCCGGCACGAGGTCGGGGAGTACGGACTTGAAGGAGGTGGAATCCGTGGCGCGCTCGCCGGCGCTGTCGATTTTCGACACCATGACGTTTTCCGGTGATATGGAGAGGATGGTGCGGTCGTGCGACATGAACAGCATTGCAGAGGGATTGTGCGGAATGAGCTGATTCAATTGTGTATCAGGAGCAAACAGTCCCTTGGAGGCATCGTAGCTGTAAATGCCGTGGCGCGTGGAGAAGACCACGCGGCCGTCTATTTCCGCGAGTGTATTGCCGGCGTTGTCCGGGAATCCGTGGCTCATGTCGAGGAGATCGACGCGATTGAAGTGGGTGCGGTCCGGCGCGAGTCGCAGACGGAAAACGCCTTTAAGCCAATGGCTTATCCAAATGTTGCCAAGGGCGTCTTCGGCAAACCGTCCGTTCACATCGCTGTAGCCCGATACTTTTCCCTTGCTGCGCCAGCGCGAGCCTTCGCGCTCGAGGAGGTAGAAATTGTCGTTGGTCGAGAGGAGGATTGCGTTCGGGTCTGAGTGCAACTGCTTGATGCACAGCGTGGCAGGGACGCCTGCGATTTTTTTCGAGCCGTTCTTGCCCAGGATGTGGAGGCCATCGTTTGTGCCCACGAACAATTCATCGCCGATCAGGGCGAGGCACATCACGGGCGGCTGGTAGTCGCGTAGTTGTTGCATGGGGCGAACTTCCTGATCTTTATCAATATAGAACAGGCCCTGACTTGTGCCGAGCACGATGTTCTCGTCGATCTCGAGGGCGGCGTATCCGATTCCGAGCTTGCGGTCCCGCACGGATAGATGTGCGACGGGGGAGTTGAGTACGATGAGCGCGAGGCCATCGTCTGTTCCGGCCCACAGGTTGTGGTTGGCGTCGAAGAAGAGGGAGTATACCGTGTTGCTTTCCAGGCCGTTGTGGGTGTTGAATACGGTAGTACGCCCTGTGGGTGAATCGAGGGTGCACAGGCCTTTGCTCAGGGATGCGAACGCGAGGCGGCTGCCGTCGGCTGCCACGCTGAAGATGTTGCCGCGCTCCATGAAGCTGTCGGCCGCTGTGTTGTAGCGTTCGATGCTGTTGTGCCCGTCCATCAGGTAGAGTCCGTCATTGGCCGTGACAATCAGCAGTTTGCCGTTGAATGGAACCATGTCCACCACGTATTTGCCTTCGAGAGAAGGGGCGGGGAGTTCCTCGAATTGCCCGTTGCTGAAAATGCATAGGCCGCTATCGCCCGTGGCAAGTACCGTCCGTCCGCCATAGAAGGCCATTGCGGTGAGTTTGCGGCGCGAGGGGTATGAGCGCACCCGTCCGCCCGAGTATTCGAAGAGCCAGTAATCGGCCCTGAACCACAGTTCGTTTCCTCGGACTTTCACGTCGCGAATCTCGGTTATGTTGTTGATGGAGCTTTTCAGGGCGTCGGACAGGGATGCATAGACCACCGGTCCGCCGGGATAGAGGGGCAGGAAGTATCCGAATTCGTCGAATCCGCCGACGAATACCGTGTCGTTCTTGCAGTGGACAGCACGTATGGCGGACTGGTTGGGGAGATAGAAGCCTTGCCATTGTTCGCCGTCGAAACGGAGCAGGCCTTCCTGGTTTCCGACGTATATCCGGTGGAGGCTGTCCTGCGCTATGGCGAGGTCCTGGAAGCCTGATTCCACGTCGTCGTGGTCGATTTGCAGAACTTTGGGCACCGAGCCGAAGAGCTGCAGTCCGGGGGCGAAGATGAAGACAGTGATTATAGCGGCGAGAAGGCGTAGAGATTTTTCCATCGGTATTACGATTTTATTCGCTTGCAAATATAGTCATTATGCAAATTATCTCAAACGGTATATTGAAATGACGAAAATGCGGTAGTATCTGATGCATAGCGAGTTGGGTTTTTGGGGTTGAGTTTTTTTAGTAGTGCAAAAAATTGTTATTGTGGTAGAATTGAACGGAATTCTATTGTTCGGGGGTGTTTTATGCGTATCTTTGCGGCGATTCTTCACTTGCCTTTGCTATAACCTAAGAACCAAAACATCTCGAATCACTCCGATGAAATCCATTATCACATCGCTATACCACACAGTCGGTGGTCGACGCGCCGCAATGGTGGCGCTACTCATCGGCGCTTCCGCCGGTGCGGTTCATGCAGGCGATATGTTTTCCGACAGCCGCAAGGGCTGGCTGGAAATAGCCGAGAACTGCAAGCCGGCCCTTCATGAAACGATATACCGCCCAGTGGCCGTCGTGACTCCGGTGCGCGACGAGCAGTCGTTCCAGAACTGGCGTTATCGGGAGGCGGGTAGTCCGGACAGCCTGATCTACAGCCGCAGTTTTAAGGATGTCGAGTCCGTCACGGTGGACTTCGGACGCCACATGACCGGTTTTTTCTCCTTCAACACCCGTATTCTTGAGCGTTGTCAGGATGCTCCCGTGAGAATCCGTTTCACTTTCGGCGAGCTGCCGGCAGAAATCAACACGCCTTACGATCCCTGGCCCGGAACGCTCTCCCGTGCCTGGATGCAGGAAGAGGTCATGAATATCACCAACATCGGAGAGACGATAGAGATTCCCCGTCGCATGGCCTGCCGCTATGTGAAGATAGAATTGCTCGGGGCGTCGAATGATTTTGATTTCGCGCTCGACGATATGTCGTTCCGTGCCGTATCCTCGGCCAAGGGTGAAATCGAGATGCCGGTGGCCACGGCTTCGGACCGTATGCGCAAAATCCATGATGTGTCGGTGGAAACTCTGCGTGAGTGCATGCAGACGGTTTTTGAAGATGGCCCGAAACGCGACCGCCGCCTATGGTCGGGTGACCTCTATCTGCAGTCGCTGGCCAACAGATATACTTTCCGCAATTTCGATCTCACCAAGCGCTGTCTTTATCTTTTCGCAGGACTTTCGACGGATGACGGTGAGGTGATATCCAATATATTCGAGTATCCCGAGCCTCACCCGCAGATTGGTTCGCTATGTCTGAGCTATTCGCTTCTGTGGAATTCCACATTGCTTGAATATCTGCGAGATACGGACGACTATGAAACGGCCCGCAACCTATGGCCAGTGGCTGTGCGTCAGGTGGAAAAGGCGCTTGCATGCGTGGATTCCGAGTATATGTTCAATCCGAATCTGAAGCCTGAGGGCTGGTTTTTCTTCGACTGGCGCGATGGGCTTGATGTGAACACGGCAATGCAGGCTGCGATAATATTCGGCATACATCAGACGGCCGAACTGGCCGAAATGCTCGGAAAGTCGGATGAGGTCCGTTCGTGGCTGCCTGTGGCTAAAAAGATGAAGGAAGCGTCGCGCAAGCGTCTCTACGACGGCAAGACGGGCCTATTCGTGAGCGGAGGGGACCGTCAGGTGTCTATTCTGAGTCAGACGTGGATGATAAAGGCCGGAGTGCTTGATAAAAAGGAGGCCCGCAAAGCTATCAATGCCGCACTGGCCAATGAGGGCACGGTGATGCCCGGTACGCCATATGCAATGCACTATCTTGTGGATGCGATGATTTTGGCAGATATGCCGGCGGAGGCCCGCGATCTGCTTGAGACGTATTGGGGCGGCATGGTGGACAAGGGAGCCGACACGTTCTGGGAGTCTTACGACCCTGATGACGATTTCATATCGGCATATAGTTTTCATCCGCTAAACTCAGCTTGCCATGCATGGAGCTGTACACCGGTATATTTCATTCATAAGTACCCCGAGATATTCATATAATGTGATTTGATAATAAGTTAAGGATTGGTAAAAAAGGGACAGAGGCTGTGTCGAAATATTGTTTTTCGGACACAGTCTCTGTTATTTCCGGCGGGTTTAGGTTTGTACGGGCATATATAAAGCCCGACCCAAACCAAGATGAAATTACGCCATTCAAGAAAATAAGTCAGGATTTAACTGTCAGCATATAACCTATGCCTCGTTGGTTTTTTAGTGATATTGACCGGTCATGGCGGAGATAGTGGCGTAGTTTGTGGATGAAGCCATGTAGTGAATTACGACTGTATGGATCATCGCGTTGCCATATAAGTTGCATCATAGTGGAAGCATCAACAGTGTGGCCGACATTTACAATCAGTTCCTTCAACAGTTTCGCTTCAATCAGCGACAGTTCGATGCTGCCGTTATCTTTATGCAAAAGCACTTGTGTTGACAGGTCCAGCGTATAGCCGCCAATTTCAAATCTATTATCTTCCTCCCTGACATTCCTGCGGAGCAATGCCTTGATGCGGACTAATAATTCAAGCATTTTGAAGGGCTTTTTCAGGTAGTCGTTGCCACCAAGTTCAAACCCCTCCACGATGTCTTCAATCTCGGACTTTGCAGTCAGGAAAAGCAATGGAACATTCCGGTTTATCTGCCTGATTCGCCTTCCCATCTCAAATCCGTCCATACGTGGCATCATCACATCAGCAATAATGAGGTCAGCACCATGTCGGGTAAACTGATTAAGGCCTTCCTCGCCATTGCCCGCTGTCAGTACATCAAATCCATCTCGTTTTAGGGTTTCTGAAATAATCATTGATAATGTAGAATCGTCCTCTACCAATAATATTGTGTCGTTCATTGTCTTCCAAAGTAGATAGTAAATGTACTGCCTTTTCCTTGACGGCTTACTACATTTATATTCCACCCATGTTTGTCTATAATGGATTTCACGTAGAATAAGCCGATACCATATCCTCTAACGTCAGATTTATTGCCATGAGGCACACGGTAGAATTTACTCCAGATGTCGGGTAACGATTTTTCGGGGATACCGATACCGTTGTCCGATACCGACAGTCCGGTTGAATCCGCCTTTATCGCGATATTGACTGAATCGCCGGAATACTTTATGCTGTTGTCAATAAGATTTCCAATTACATTCGAGAAATGCGTGGGGTCAGCTTCAACAACTGCATCTTCCAGACATTCGAGCACAATTTCACAGGTCTTTTCAGCCTTCAGCTTTTGCTGTTCGATAATACCGGTTAGAAAATCTTTAAGATTTATATTTTCCTTGGCCATGTTAAGGTGCTTTCTCCGCTCCATGCTCATTGCAAGAATACTCTCTACCAGTCCTGAGAGCTTTGAAAGTTGGTCGAGTGCCGCAGTCAGATATTTCTTTGTTCGTTCTTCATCGCTCGGGTCAGGAAACTGGAGCAAGGAATCGTTTGCCGCATACGCTATGGCAATCGGAGTTTTCAGTTCATGGGTCATATTATTGGTGAAATCATCCTTCATCTCCTCAATTGTGCGCTGGCGGGCAATGACATGAAGAAGATACCGGAATCCGAATGTCAGAACAAGCGCAATAAGAGCCGATGTTATAATCACGCCACCCATTTCCCTTAAAATATTGGTTGTCAGCGGTGAAATAAAGGCGAGGTATGTAAGGTCGCCATTTACTCGATATTCTATTTTCCATAAATCCGATGAATACTCCAATGTACCCTCAGGGACTGCAATATATACCTCTTCAGGATAATAGCCTGAAAAATTAAGGTCGCGGCGAAAGGCTTCCTCCATTTTTGACACATCGGGTTTTCCAATCCTGGCGGCATAGCTGTCGTCATGAAGGTATTGTGCAATCATCGACATAATCTGCTTGTCAACGCGACGAAAGCCTTGAGAGTAATCCAATTCTCGCAATTCTTCAGCGTTCATAGTCGAACCTACATCCGATTTCTGTAATCCAATCGCAACCCAGACCACATCATCATCTCCGCCAAGTCCGGCATTAATTATGCGGTCGACCATTTCAATCTGGTCGGCACGGCTCAGACATTGCTCGACATCGTTTATATATCGCTCTTTTATGGAGTGATATAGTTGTATCATGAATATCATGTTGGCGACAAACAGCATCGCAACGATGACACGCATACAGGTAAGTATCAGCTTAAAATGTTTCATGTCAGTACAAAATTACTAAAATCCTGTCAATCACAGCATGGCTCAATCGCAAGAATAAGACTAAATAAGGGAGAATAAGAATTGAATAAGACTGTCCTGCCTAATTTCGCGACATGAAACATTATATACTCCCATTGATTATGCTTCCTTTCATCGCACAGGGGCAAAGCACCGAGCCGGATACAATAACAGTCAAAGAACTCCGAGAGATTACTGTCGTAGCCGATGCTCAGCGCACAAGCGCGACAAAGACTGTCTATATTCCTACCGGCAATCAGAAATCGACCGCCTCCGACGGAGTTTCGTTGCTGTCAAGAATGAACATCCCTCAACTAAGCGTCAATCCGATAACAGAAATGGTAAAGACTGCCGACAATCAAGGCGTCAGCCTTTTTATAAACTTTCATCCGGCAACAAACGAGGATGTCAGCGGACTGAATCCCGGTGACGTGAAGCGGGTGGAATATCTTGACTTTCCGACAGATCCGCGATTTCTACGAGCGCAACATGTTGTAAATTTCATCACTCATTCTTATTCCTACGGAGGTTACACAAAGCTCAGCGGCAAAGAACGCTTCATGATACGCAGTGGTGAGGCTTCGGTGTATTCCAAGTTCGCCTACCGCAAGATGGAATACGATGTCATGGTGTCGGGCGAATACGACTATAACTCTCATATCGGCTCTGTTTCAGACGAATTATACCGACTGGAGTCCGGAACTATCAGACGCACAAGCGGTACAGAGACAGGAAAACAGCATCAGCGAGGCTTTTACTCGGCATTACGGGCCTCATGGAATAAGAGTAATAATTTAACATTCCGCAATCTCATTTCATATCGTCGAATCAACACTCCGATAAACCACACGTCAGGTTACGTCAATTTTTCGAGTCTGTATCCCTCGGAAACATATCATACAGAATCACCTTCTACAAATAATGCCGTCGGCTGGGATAGCGAACTGTATGCGGCGCTGGGCAGAGGATGGTCGATCAACGGAAACTGTCAGGCAGAATTTGCCGGGAACAACACATCATCAAATTATTACGCAGGAACAGAATCTATCGAAAATCTTGCAGATGAAGACTCTTGGTTTTTGCGAGGTTCAATACAGGTTAACAAACCATTGTCAGATAAATTCACGTTATTCTCAAATGTCCTGTCCGGCGGTGGTCGCACACATATCGACTATACTGGGTCAAGCAACGCTGTCAATCGGTTCCGTCAGGCGTTTACCGGAATAACCGTCGGCATGTCATTGAATTATAAGAAAGTGTCCGGCAGCATAGACGGAGGCTATGCGTTTGAGTCAAACTATATCAATGGCAAAACTATAGACGACCGCTATCCGTTCACCCACATCAACCTGCAATATGCTCCCAATCAGAGAAATTCAATCAGTCTCTGGTTTCAATATGCCACATTTTCTCCTGATGCGACGATGAAGAATCCCAATATAATACAACAATCGGAACTGATGTATATTTCCGGCAATCCCGATCTTAAGTGTTCGCGAAACACCTCAGCCAACATCAGCTACACATGGCTCCCAAATAACACATGGCAGCTATCTGCGTATGCTACGATGTTTCTTATCTCCAACCGGCAGATAGCAGTCTATGCTCCTGACGGCCCCGGCGGAATGATGTTGAAAAAATATCAGAACGATGGTGACTACAATCATGGTCAGATTGGCGCAAGCCTTACCGGAAAGTTTCTGGACGGAAGGCTGTCCTTTTCTATTTCTCCTCGACTGTTGCTCTATAAGACAACCGGAAGCAACAGCATATCGCATTACCCGTTTACTGCAAGCCTCAATGTCAACTATTATCTTGGCAAATTCTTCTTCAATGTATATTATGATACCGGCAACAGTTATGTTGATGGAGAGAACGCCTTTTTACGGAAGATGCCGACGGGATATTCGGCAAGTGCGGGTTGGGCTTCACGAGGCTGGAATATACAGTTGTCATTAGTCAATCCCTTTCAGTCATCATGGAAACTTAGTGAAGACACATTGACTACTCGCTGGTACGACAATAAAATGACACAGTTTGGTTCTGACTACCACCGCCGTATATCTCTGACGGTGACATACACTTTCAATTATGGGAAGAAAGTCAGTCAATCCGGGGATCTAAGTGGTGAAAAGAATATTTCGACATCAATCCTCCATTAAAAAGTACCCTCGAGGCTGTGTCGCGATATTTTTCGGACACAGTCTCTGTTATTTCTGCATTCTTAAATTTCTTCCGCTCTGTTTTTTGCCATATTGGGCAAAAGTGTTATTTTTGCGATATGAAACTGATTGAGCTGAATATGGATAGGATTATTGCTTTGTGCAAGAAGTACAAGGTGGCCAAGCTGTGGGTATTCGGGTCAATACTTACACCTCATTTCAATGATGAAAGTGATGTGGATTTATCAGTAAGTTTTGATAAAGAAAAGATCAAGCTGGAGGATTATGCGGATAATTACTTTGATTTTATGGATGAACTAAAGTCCCTATTCCATAGGGAAGTTGATCTTGTCTGCGATGATTCCGCCCGGAATCCATATTTTCGTAAGTCGTTGGATTCTACCAAAATACTGATTTATGGATGAAGGGGTTCTAAAATTCCTGTCGGATATTTTAATAGCAATAGATGAAATTGATGAGGAAACGACTTTGAGGGGAAGACGTTTCGAAGTGCTGTGTACCGACAGGGTGTATCGGAAGTTTGTCGAGAGAAATATCGGTATAATAGGGGAAGCCATGAACCGAATAACTAAAATAATACCTGAAATTGAGATTACATCCGCGAGAAGAATTGTGAATACCCGAAATCTGGTTATACACAGTTATGACAGTATTGATAAAGAGATTATTTGGGCGATTGTAGTGCGGCATTTGCCTATATTAAGAGCTGAAGTTTTACGGTTAATCCATCAATAGTTATTTTTGCGATATGAAACTTAGATTTATTTTTGTTTTGATGGTGGTGTTTGCGGGGCTGGCTGTGTTTGCCCGGGCACCTCGTGTGGTGGCCCATCGCGGGCACTGGAAGCCGGAGGGATCGGCACAGAATTCGATCCGTGCGCTTGTGAAGGCCGATTCGGTGGGCGTTGATGCCGTGGAGCTTGATGTGTGGATAGATTCGACCGGGACAGTGTGGGTGAACCATAACCGCGATATCAACGGTGTGGTCATAGAGTCGGCTGATTCGGCCACTGTGGCCCGTGAACGGCTGTCGAACGGCGAACCTATACCGACGCTACGTCGTTTCCTGACGGTTGCGTCGTCGTTGCGCCCCGATATCGTGCTGGAGGTGAAGACACATGCCGACAGCTTGCGCGAGGATGCGGCCGTGGATGCGTCCATAGCGCTGGTGAACGAGCTGGGACTCGCTCCAAGGACTACATACATCACCTTTTCGCGTCGTGCGTTCGAGCGTCTCGTGGCACGCAGCGGCTGTCCGGCGCAATTTCTTTCGGCCGTCGAGCCTGCAGAGCTGAAGGCACTCGGCGCTACGGCTGCGGACTACAACATCATTCATTTCCGCAAGCATCCTACGTGGATCAAGGATCTTCATGAGCTGGGTCTTGGCGTGAACGTGTGGACGGTGAACAGTCCGGAGGACCTCCGGTGGTGTATAGACGAGGGTGTGGACTTCATCACAACCAATGAGCCGGAGCTGTTGATAGAAATTTTGTCGAGCGCCCGTTGAAATTAGGGTGGATAGAGGGCATCAGTGTTTATCTTTGCGGCAAACTAAAAAACAGGAGTATGGGACGTAAGATTTTATTTGTGATATTCGCGATATTCGCGATCTGTGGTCAGGGGCAGACGGTCCAGAGGGGAACCGTGAAGGAGTATAACGAACGGAACCGCAAGACGGCGCTTCCGGGAGTCGAGCTCCGCGTGTCGGGAGCCGGCAGTACGGTGTCGGATGCAGGTGGTGATTTCGAGCTCGTGTTCCGTATTCTCGGTCCGGGCCGCAAGGTGAATGTGAGCAGTATAGAGAAGGCCGGCTATATCGTGTTCAACAAGGATGCGCTCGAGCAGTGGAATATCAATCCCGACGAGCGTTTCGTGGTGGTTATGTGCCGCTCGGACAAGTTCAAGACTATCTGCGAGAATTATTACCGCACGACCGAGGAGCACTATGCTCGCCAGTACCGCAAGAGCCAGCAGGAGCTTGAGCGCCTGCGCAGCGAGAACAAGGTGAAGGATGAGGAGTATCGCAAGCGTCTTCAGGAGCTTCAGGACTCCTACATGCAGCAGCTTGAGAATCTGGATAACTACATCGATCGTTTCGCGAGATTCGACCTGTCGGAGATTTCGGAGGGCGAGCGCGAGATTGTGGAGCTGGTGGAGCAGGGACTATTCGATGAGGCTGTGCAAAAGTATGAGGAACTGCGGATTACCGAGCAATTGGTGCAGGCTCTGCAGCAGCGTGCGAAGCTGCGCGATGCCGTGGCTGCGGTGGAGGTGTCAGTGGACAGTCTTTATGCGGCGGCTGACCGCCAGATAACGACGCTTCAGCTTGCGGGAGCGAGCAATAACGGGCGCGTTCTGGAAATCTACACGAGTATAGCCGATGCGGATTCTGCGAATGTGGAATGGCTTTTGGAGACGGGACTGTATGCCCAGGTCTATCTTGCGGATTACGATGCGGCCAAGAAGTATTTTGAGAAAGCTCTGAAGTCAGCTTTGGCCAAAGGCGACACGGAGGGTGCGTTGAAGGGATATGCCGGTCTGGGTGCCGTTTATGCGGATGAGAACGCTTTCGAGCAGTCGATGGAGTGCTATGACAAGGCGTTGGCATTGGGCGTGACTGATAATCCGGGTCTTGCGACCGTCTACAGCAACCGCGGCACGAACTATCTCCGGCAAGGGAATCCGGAACAGGCGAATGTAGAGTATATGAAGGCTCTGGATGTGCTTGAGCGCTACGACATGCTTGAGACGATCGAAGCGTTCAACATATATACAAATATCGCGAGCTCGTTCAGTCTGTCGGCCATGTATGACAAGGCATTGGAGTACTATCTGAAGGCCTATGCCTTAGACGGGAAGATGCAAGACTCGAGCCCTGCGGAGAGCGCCATGCTGCGCAACAATATGGGAATGCTTTATTACTATACCGGCCAATACGATAATGCGCTCGAGTTTTTTGAAGGGGCTCTCGAGGCGATGAAGAAGATCTATGGTCCGGAGCATCCGAACATTGGACTGGTGTACCAGAATATGGGCATCATCTACATGAACCGGGGCGACTATGACAAGTCCGTCGAGAATCTGGAAAAGGCCCGCGGCATCACGGAGAAATTCTGGGGTGAGAAGCATCTGGAGATGGGAAATTACTATAATAATATGGCGATGATCCTGTATAATACAGGGGATGTGGATCGTGCGCTTGAGGAGTATAACAAGGCATTGAGTATCTATCTGGAGCTTGCGGGCGAGGAAAGCGCGATTGTAGCCAAGTGCTACAACAATCTGGCCATGTGCCATATGCAGAAGGGCGATGCGGAGAAAGCTATGGCCGCACTGGAGAAATCCCGCGACATATATGAGAAAACCGGATTCGGGAATCATCCTGATATGGCCATGATATTAAACAACATAGGCTATCTGCACTCTACGCGCGGAGAATTGGCCGAGGCCTCGGAGTCCTATAAGAAGGCATTATCCATACAGCTGAAGACGCAGGGTGAGAATCATCCTGACGTGGGCACGTCGTA
Source organism: uncultured Porphyromonadaceae bacterium (assembly GCA_947175605.1). Classification (GTDB taxonomy): domain Bacteria; phylum Bacteroidota; class Bacteroidia; order Bacteroidales; family Muribaculaceae; genus CAG-873. Next base: position 44,094 of record CAMWNH010000004.1, on the reverse strand, counting down.
CAATAACATAGGACTGCTCCATATGTCGTCGGGCGAGTATGATAAGGCTCTCGACTATTTCGTGAAGGCAACCGAAATATGGGAAAGGGCCTACGGCGAACATCCGAATGTGGCTACGTCGTATCTGAATCTTGGCGGTGTGGCCTATCAGAGCGGCGATGCGGAGAAGGCTCTGACCTACTTCCTGAAGGCGCAGGACATGATGTTGAAGACGGCCGGGGAATCACACGCGAACATGCCCAATATTTATGTGGGTCTGGGACGCAGCTATCAGACACTGGGCAAGTATGAGGATGCAGTAAAGGCTTACGAGAAGGCCCGCGAGTTCTATAAGACGCAGTTCGGCGAGGAGTCGAATTATGTGCGTCAGATAGATGCGCTTATCGGGGTGTGCAAGTCATCAGAGACGAGTAATTAGTCTTCGAGGGAGCGGCGGGCGTTGCGGATGAGCTGCGGAAGCTTTGCGCGGCGTATGGCGCTTCCTCGGAATAGTTGGATATAGCGGGCGTGGTCGAGAGCGGCTACGTCCGCTGCTGTTTTCAGAAGAGTGAGTTCGGGGCGTGGTGCGAAGTCCTCGATATAAGGCCCCGAGTATTCCACACGGTTGAAGGGGCATGCATCCTGACACAGGTCGCAGCCATATATTCTCCGCCCCCGGAGGCGCACATCACGGGGAAGTGTCTCGCTCCGGTTTTCGATGGTGTGGAAGGAGTAGCAGCGGCGTGCGTCGATGGCGCGAGGTGCGAGAGCACGGCCCGGACATGCGTCGAGACAGCGCGTGCAATCGCCGCAGGGATCGTAATCAAGATGCATGGGGGTATCGGGCGGGAGCGCGGCCGTAGTGATTATTTCGGCGAGGAATACGCGCGAGCCTGCGCCCCGGGCGGGGACTATGAGCATGGAGTTGCGGCCGATGAATCCGAGACCGGCACGGAGGGCCCAGAGGCGTTCGTGTATGGGGGCAGTGTCTACGCATACGCGTGTTTCCGTACCCGGGAAGAGTTCCTTGATGAGCGCGCAGACGGGTTCGAGGCGCCTGCGGAGGACGTCGTGATAGTCGGCTCCGAGGGCGTAGTCGGCAAAGAGGGGATGTCGCGCGGCGTGGGGAGGCAAGCGATAGCTGAACGCCAGGGAGACGACCGTGCGCGCGCCTTCGAGGAGGCTTGCAGGATTCGTGCGCAGTTCCTGATATTTTTCGAGATATGCCATGGAAGCATGGCGTCCGTCGGCCAGCCACGCGGCGTAGAGGCTTGCGGAGGCCTCGCCTAAATCGCAAGCTTCCGCAAAGCCTGCGGCACAGGCTCCGGCTCTGAAGCAGGCCTGACGGATTGCTTCACTCGGGGAGACGGTCGAATTCATATCCTTGCTGCATGAGCCATTCGATGGCGCGGGGGAGAGCCCAGCGCATGCGCGGCGATGCTTTTATGGAGTCGTGAAACACGATTATGGAGCCGTTGCGAGCGTAGCGGCATACGCGCTCGAGTACTTGCTCGGGTGTGAGAGATGAGGAGTAGTCGCGCGTGACGAGGTCGTACATGATTAGCCGATAGTGTTTGCGCAGACGCGAGCTCTGGGCGGGCTTCAGGAGCCCGTGGGGCGGGCGGAACAAGCGCGAGCCTATGAGCTCGTGGGCTTCTGCGACGTCGGCGAGATAGTATGGCGCGGTGTGGTGTATGCCCTGAAGGTGGTGCATGGTGTGATTTCCCACGCTGTGGCCTCGGCGGCGTACTTCCTCGAGCAGTCCGGGGTAGCGGCGGACGTTGTCGCCCACCATGAAGAAGGTGGCCTTTATGCCATATCGGTCGAGCGTGTCGAGGACCCAAGGCGTTTCTTCGGGGACGGGACCGTCGTCGAATGTCAGGAAAACGGTCTTCCCGGCGGCCGGGCGCTTGAGGCGCCAGACACCGCCGGGAAAGAATATCCGATATAGCCGCGGAGGCCGCGCTATGGGGTCGTAATACAGCATCAGTTTGTCACGGCGAGCCACTGCCCCGGAGTGAGGCGTCCGTCGGCGAGCACGCGATTGGTGATTTCCATCGGATCAAGGCCCGTGCGCTTATGGAGTTTGAGAAGGCCTATGCACTGCCCGATCAGACGTTCGCTGCCCGTGAGTTGATCCATGTGAGCCTCCAGGTCTTCGGCCGTGAGGCCGGAAGCGTAGATGACGGGCGCGACGCTGAGCATGTCGTTGATCGTGAGGCTATGGAGGAGAGCACGTCCTTCGATGTCGTCGGCCGGGAGACGTTCGAGGAGTTCGGCTATATTGGACAGCCCGACGGAAGCGCTGAGGTATTGCAGTGCATTGCGGTCGGCGGAGCCCATGGATGCAACTTCGCCCGGAGTGAGGGTTGTGGCATACTTGACGAGCTGGGCGTTGCGGCGGTTCTCGGAGGCGAGAATCTCGCGAGCGCGCGCGAGGTCTTCGGCACGGCCGTCCTCGATGTAGAGGTCGATGTAGGTCTGGGCAAGGAAGAGGGCCGAGAGTGCATCGTACTGCATTGCGCGAGCAGGGAGCTTCTCTTCGAGCAGCTTCAGGAGGATGCGGCCCATGTCGCGCTGGTTCTTAGGCTCGGGGAATCCGGCCTTCACGGCAGCTTCCCTGGCGGCTTTGGAGGCGGGTATGTCGGTTCCTCCGGCGATGAGGCTTTCGGCTGTTGTGAATAGCGCGTTACGCATGGTGGACACCATACGACGCACGGTCTCGTCGAGGTAGAGCTTGTCGGAATCGGGTGCATCGAGACCGCCCCAGCGGAAGTTGCCTACGATGTTTACGAAGGCTTTGTCGGCCGTAGGGTCGAGCTCCGCGCCTGCGAAGGGAGTGACTTCATAGGCCAGACCTGTGGACGAGAGATAGGGCGTCATGCCCAGATAGTAGCTCGAAGGCACGGTTGTAGCGAAATAGACGGGGCGTTGCCAGTTGGCGCGCACGGAATTGTCCACGATGTCGAGCGAGAGGGTCTTGCTCTGATTGAGGCCCGAAGAAGAGGAGAGGTCTACGTTTATATCGCGCAGATAGGGAGCGAGATATACGGAATCGAGGGCCTCGGAGCCGAGCGAGTAGCGCTGCATGGCCCGGGATTTGTCGACGGGTATGAAGAGGCGTCCGGACTCCAGATACGGCGCGCCGTAACGCTTGGCATCGGAGGCGTAGAGCGCACGCAGGGCCGAGTCGGCGGGCGCGGGCGCCGTGGAGCGCGGTATTACGAAACTCCATCCCAGACGCTCGTAGGCGTAGTCCTTTGGCGTTGCGGCCATCGGCACGGGGTGTGCGTCGTAGGCCGGAATGGAGAGCTGATTGGCATACCAGTCGGTGGTGAGATACGAGAGGTTGACAACGCGTACGTCCGTGCGATAGCCTTCGACCTCCTGTGCATACCAGAGGGGGAAGGTATCGTTGTCGCCATTGGTGAAGATGACGCCTCCGGGATCGACGCTCGAGAGGTAGTTCATGCCGAAGTCGCGTGCGGTGTAGCGTCCGGAGCGGTCGTGGTCATCCCAGGTCTGGGATACCATCTGCAGGGGCACGAAGAGGCCGAGAGCTACAGCGAAGACCGTCGTAGCGATGGCTATGGTGCGCGAGGGTTCGGCGACGGGAGCATCGGCTTTCGCATCGGCCTTGGGCTTGGGCGTGAAGAGCGATGCGAGCATGCGGGCCACGGCCGGAACGCCGAGGCCTATCCAGATTGCAAAGGCGTAGAATGAGCCGGCGAAAGCATAGTCGCGCTCGCGTGGCTGGCCGGGTGTCTGGTTGAGGTAAAGCACGATGGCTATGCCTGTCATGAAGAAGAGGAAGAATACGACCCAGAACTGCTCGATGCCGCGATGGGTATTGCCACAGCCGCGGTGCAGGGCCAGCGCCTGCCACAGGAGTCCCAGGAGTCCCAGAATGAGCGGCAGCATGTAGAAGACGTTGTGCCCCTTGTTGCCTTTGCCGAATTCATCGGGGAGTTCGCTCTGATCGCCCAGACGCATGTTGTCGATAAAGGGTATGCCTGAGATCCAGTTGCCGAGATGGGGCTCGCCATTGCCCTGGATGTCGTTCTGACGACCGGCGAAGTTCCACATGAAGTAGCGCCAGTACATGTGGTTGAGCTGATAGTTGATGAAGTAGCGGAGGTTGACGCCGAATCCGGGTTTCCACACGGCTTTCTCCTCGACGGGATTACCCATTTCGTCGCGTGCGGTGACGATGGTCTCCATGTGGTTGAGATAGGGCATTACCTCGGTGAGCGGGGCATAGCCCCGGGCGGCCCATTGCTCGCGCTTGGCGGCGGGTATTTCGTTGATGTCGGGCGTTGTGTAGACGGCCCAGCTCTTGTATCCGTTCACGTGCGAGTAGCCCGACTGCGGGTCGATGCTATACATGCGGGTGAAGAGCATGTCCATGTCGGGATTGGTCTCGTAGTCGGGACGCTCCACTTCCTGCACGTATTTGTCGGGTTGGGAGGGATCTGTCTTCACGACTTTCGTGAACTGGCGTACGGGCGTGGAGTTTACGCCACCGCGCTCGTTGCGGAGATAGCCGTCGACGGGCGATGTGCGCGGGCGGCCGTAGTCGTCGACGGGGACATAGAACATTCCGGAGCCTTCGGGGTATTCTTCCATGAGTACTTCCTCGGCGAATACGGTGCCCTTGAAGAGCGGACGTTCGCCGTACTGCTCGCGGTTGAGGTAGGAGGCGAGGGCGAACACGTTGTCGGGAGCGTTCTGATTCATGGGCGTATTGGCCGAGGCACGCACCAGCAGGAGGGCGTAGGACGAATAGCCGATGAATATGACGAAGATGCTGAGGGCGATGAGGTTGAAGATGCGCACGGGCACCTTGGGGCAGAAGAAGAGAAGATAGCATCCCAGGGCCACGGTGAGAGTGGCGCCGATGAGTGCGCTATGGCCTATGAAGAGCATGCCGGAGAGGACGATGCAGAGGAAGAATGACCACTTGATGGCAGCAGCGGAGCGCTGTGCGTTGAGGGCGTAGATGGCCCAGATGAAGGCTGCGACGACGAAGATGGCGTAGACCAGAACGCCCATGTTGTAGCCCATGCCGAGGCCGTTGACACATAGAATCTCGAACCACTGCGCCACTTTCACGAAGCCGGGGACGAGGCCGTAGAGGATGGCTCCGACGATCAGGGCCGACACGGCCAGGGTAATGAGCGAGCCCTTGGCACCCGGGGTTTTCCACTTACGGTAGTAGAAGATGAGACCGAGTGCGGGGATGCAGAGGAGGTTGAGCAGGTGTACGGCTATGGAGACGCCGATGACGTAGGCAATGAGGACGAGATAGCGGTCGGCGTGCGGAAGGTCGGCGCGGTTTTCCCATTTGAGCATCAGCCATACAACAAGCGCCGTGCAGAAGCTGGAGAAGGCATATACCTCGCCTTCGACGGCGGAGAACCAGAATGTGTCGCTCCAGGTGTATGCGAGGGCGCCGCAGAGTCCGGCTCCCATAATCAGGGTCATGCGCAGCGGGGAGATTTCCGTGGCGTCGTCGCGCACGAGCAGTTTGCGGGCGAAGTGCGTGATGGTCCAGAAGAGCAGCAGGATGGTGCCCGCGCTCAGGAGTGCGCTCATGGAGTTGACGGCTATGGCCGCACGCGAGATGTCGTTGCCGAAGATGGTGACGAAAAAGCGGGCGGCAAGCATGAAGATGGGGTTGCCCGGCGGGTGTCCGACTTCGAGTTTTGCGCCCTGCGATATGAACTCGGGGCAGTCCCAGAAGCTGGCTGTGGGCTCGAGCGTGAGCAGATAGGTGAGGGCAGCCACCACAAAGCACACCCAGCCGAGTGTGTTGTTGACAAGGTTGTATTTCTTCATCGATGATAGTTTAACGGGCACAAAGTTACGAAAATGGCGCCGAATTTCGACGCCATTTAACGTTATTTATTTGCGCTTGGGGCGCAATGGATGTTTGCGGAGCACCATGGCCGTGCGGGGCGGCATGTAGAGCCGCAACCACTCGACGCCGTGGGGCGTGTACAGAGGGTCGGGCTTGGTGAAGTGCTCGACGGTGCAGTCGATGTTGCCGAATCCGCCGAAGGCGGGGTCGTCGGAGCTAAGCACTACGGAGTATACTCCTCCGGGAGCGAGTATGCCATAGTCGGAGAATGCTTTGGTGGGGCTGAAGTTGAAGACGAAGACGAGGTCGCCGCGCATGAATGCGAGCACCTGATCGTCGTCCTTCTCCCAGAGCTTGCGCACGGGGAGCTTCTCGAAGCCGTAGACGCCGCTCACGAGCTCGATCATGGAGTTGTCGAAGGCGTTGAGGAAACGGTACTGCAGATCTTCGCGGTCGACGAGTTCCCACTGACGCCGGGCGTACTTGTAGCTCCAGCCATTGCCTTCGCGCGGGAAGTCGATCCACTCGGGATGGCCCCATTCGTTGCCCATGAAGTTAAGGTAGCCTCCATTGATGGTTGCGAGAGTGACGAGTCGTATCATCTTGTGTAGGGCAATGCCGCGGGTGACGGCCGGGTTTTGGTCGCCGACCATCATATGCCAGTACATCTCCTTGTCTATGAGGCGGAAAATAACGGTCTTGTCGCCTACGAGGGCCTGGTCGTGGCTCTCGACGTAGGATATTGTCTTCTCGTCGGCGCGTCGGTTGGTGAGCTCCCAGAATATGGAGGTTGGGTGCCAGTCGTCGTCGCGCTTTTCCTTGAGGGTCTTGATCCAGTAGTCGGGGATGCCCATGGCCATGCGGTAGTCGAAGCCAATGCCTCCGTCCTTGAAGGGGACGGCCAGACCGGGCATGCCGCTCATTTCCTCGGCGATGGTGATTGCATCGGGACGCAGTTCGTGGATGAGCTTGTTGGCCAGGGTTAGGTAGGTAATGGCGTTCGTGTCCTGTCCGCCGTCGTAGTAGTCGCCATAGCCGCCGAATGCCTTGCCCAGGCCATGGTCGTAATAGAGCATCGAGGTGACGCCGTCGAAACGGAAACCGTCGAAGCGGTATTCTTCGAGCCAGAACTTGCAGTTGGAGAGGAGGAAGTGGAGCACTTCGTTCTTGCCGTAGTCGAAGCAGAGCGAGTCCCATGCGGGATGCTCGCGGCGGCCGGGATCCTGATAGAAGTAGAGGTCGGGTGTGCCGTCGATGCGCGCCAGGCCTTCGGCCTCATTCTTTACGGCATGTGAGTGCACGATGTCCATGATTACGGCAATTCCCAGCTTGTGGGCCTCGTCGATGAGGGCCTTGAGTTCGTCGGGAGTGCCGAATCGGCTGGAAGCGGCGAAGAAATTCGACACATGGTAGCCGAAGGAGCCGTAGTAGGGGTGCTCCTGAATGGCCATAATCTGTATGGCGTTGTAGCCGTCCTTGGCAATGCGGGGAAGGATTAGGCGCCGGAATTCGTCGTAGGTGCCCACGCCTTCGCGGTCCTGGGCCATGCCTATATGGCATTCGTAAATGAGCAGGGGCTCCGTGTCGGGGCGGAAGTCTTTTACTTTCCAGCGGTATGGCTTGGCCGGGGCGTATACTTCGGCCGAGAAGATATTGGTGTCGGGGTCCTGAAGCACGCGTGTGGCATATGCCGGGATGCGTTCGCCCTGTCCACCGGGCCATTCCACGAGCATCTTGTAGAGCTGTCCGGGCTTTATTGCGTCGGCGGGGAATGTGGCTTCCCACACGCCGTCGCTGTCGGGCAGCCTGTGCAGGGCATAGGCTTCGTCCTTTTTCCAGCCGGAGAAATCGCCGGTCAGCGTTATGGCTGTAGCGCCGGGCGCCCATTCGCGGAACACCCAGCGACCTCCGCGCAGCTTGCGCAAGCCGAAGTATTTATGAGCGTTGGCAAATTCCGATAGGTCTTTGGAGGCCGTGAGGAGCTCTTTCTCCTTGCGGATTACGTCCTGATGCCGACCTTCGATGGCTGCGGTGTAAGGTTCGAGCCACGGGTCGTTGCGCAGTATTTTCAGTTTGCGTTTCATGTGGGTGTGCTGAGGGAGTTTAGTTAGCACAAACTTACAGAAAAATTCCGAGCGGAAGAGGAAATTTAACATTGTTTAGTCTTTTTTTGACTGCACAATGGCGTATCTTTGTCAAAGGAAACAATCCGTACAACCATGAAAAAGCAAATCATCGCGCTTGCCGCAGCGCTACTGGGCGGCATGGCGCTTCTCCATGCCGAGGACGCGCCCGAAAAACCCTGGAAATATGTGGATGCGGGCGAGCTCCGCGTCATCAACAAGGGCTGGGACAATACCCTCGGCCCCTATACGCGCATTCCCGCTACGCTGAAGGATAGCGTGCGTCCCGATCTGTGGGAGCGTGCGCAGTGTTCGTCGGGCATAGGCGTGCGCTTCTCCACGAATTCCTCGCGCATAGGCGTGCGCTATAATCTGCTGTGGAACACGCATCTCATCCATATGGCCGATACGGGTCTCAAGGGTACGGACCTCTACGTGTGGGAGGGCGACAGCGTATGGCGACATGCCAATACCAACCGCCCCTATATCGTCAAGGGACATGAGGATGAGAAGCTGGTGGAATCCGTGTATGTGAGCAATCTGGACACTACGCGCATGACCGAGTATATGGTGTATTTCCCGCTCTACGACGGCGTGACCAAGCTGGAGATCAAGGTCGACTCGCTGGCCGAGATCGTGCCCGGTTCAACGGAGCTTATCCGTCCGGAGGAGAAAATCGTGGCCTACGGAACCAGCATCCTGCAGGGCGGCTGCGCTTCGCGCACGGGCATGGCGCCGACCAATATCATCAGCCGCGAACTCAATGCGGAGGTGGTGAATATCGGTATCAGCGGCGAGGGCAAGATGGATCAGTGCATGGCGCGCGAGATGGTCAAGATTCCGGCCAAGGTGTTCCTGCTCGACCCGGTGCCCAACTGCACGGAAATGATGTGCGACACGCTCACCTATGATTTCGTGCGTATTTTCCTTGAGGAGCGTCCGGATGCAGCGGTGGTGATGCTGGAGGGGCCGATGTATCCCTACGCGCGCTACGATGAGTTTTTCGGCAATTATCTTCCGAAGAAGAATGCCGCGTTCCGCCGTAACTACGAGCGCCTTCTGGCGGACTATCCGGGTGCGAAGCTGTATTACGTGACATCGGAGGGGCTCGACGGGCCTGAGGACGACGGCACCGTGGACGGCATCCATCTCACCGACCTCGGATTCCGCCACTATGCGGACAAGATGACCCCCATTCTCCGTGAAATCCTTGAGAAGCAGTAGTAGAGGAGAGCGGCTTATTTGATGTAAAAAAGTGAGTCATGCTGATTTAGGATGACTCACTTTTTTACATCAAAACTGGTGTATCATTCGTATTTATCTGAGCTCTGAGTTCTGCAGGACAATGGTGCCTACGATCTTATAGTCGTCATTGGTCATGTATGTATAGCCTATGTTATAGCCAAGGCTTACCGGAATGCTTATCAGCAAATCGCCGCTATTGTCTCCGCGCAAGCTTGCGACCATATCTTTTCGCCCCTCCTCCAGAAGTTCGTCCAGGCCTTCATAGTCCCCGGCCGGACCGGGGACCATAAAGACATTGAAGACGGTCTTGAACTTATGGTTCACCTGGATATGGTTCCATTCGGTCGTTTCATCGATTTGCATGGGAAGGGAGATCTGGGCGGTTTTGGCAATGGCGTCGACATATCTTGCGGTGTCTGCCTGCAGCTCGTCGACGGCGGCTTTATTGACTTTCAGAGATTTGATAAGCTTGTCTAAAGAGACGGGAGCACCCTCGGGGCCTACCGATATGGCCACGACATAAGCATTGTCAATATCCAAGCAAGCAATATCGCCGGAGCATTCCTTTGACAGCATCTTGCCCTTCATAGAGGTTTTCCAGCCTTTGGCGCTGCCTGCGTCCAGGGGCACGGGTGTGCTGAACTGCATGTCGTGAAGAGTATAATTGGCGCCGCCCACGGTCTGCGTGTTCAGTGCGCTCTCGGTATCGTGCTGCTGCATGGGGAATACCGTCAGGGTGGCGTATGCGCTGCTGTCGCGATCGAAGTAGAAGGTGACACCGCATACGTCATCGGTTGGTTTTTCCTCGGTTGTAAACAGAGTTCCTCTCGGCTCGCTTATCGAAAAATATTTCGATTCAATTGTCTTGCCGGAGTCGCATCCGGCAAACATGATACATGCAAGCAGGAATGTGAAAAGTGTTGATGTTGATTTCATGATTGTATTATTTTGAAGCAGGAGTTTTCGATTGGAGTTCGCGAGGGCGGGGGCTCATTTTCCGGCGGGGCCTGCCGACTGCATCTCGACGAGGCGGCGATAGTGGCCGGCGGCATCGGCGCGCATCAACTCCTCGTGAGTGCCCTGCTCGATGATGCGGCCTTCGGACAGGACGCATATCATGTCGGCGTTGCGGATGGTGGAGAGGCGATGGGCGATGACAAGTGTGGTGCGGTCCGCCATAAGGCGCTCAAGTGCCTCCTGCACCAGAGCCTCGCTCTCGGAGTCGAGGGCCGACGTGGCCTCGTCGAGGATAAGTACGGGAGGATTCTTGAGTATGGCGCGGGCTATGGACAGGCGCTGGCGCTGACCGCCCGAGAGACGGCATCCGCGGTCGCCGATCACCGTGTCGTAGCCTTGCTCGGTGGCCGTGATGAAGTCGTGCGCGTTGGCAATCCGTGCCGCACGTTCCACCTGTTCGCGCGTGGCGTTCTCCACACCGAAGGCTATGTTGTTGAAAATCGTGTCGTTGAATAGAATGGCTTCCTGATTCACATTGCCCATGAGCGAGCGCAGCTCGCGCACGCGCAGACTGCGGATGTCGCGGCCTCCGATGGTCACGCGGCCGGCCGAAGGGTCGTAGAAGCGCGGGATCAGGTCGGCCAGAGTGCTCTTGCCCGAGCCCGACTGGCCCACGAGCGCCACCGTGGCGCCCGCCGGGATGTCGAGCGTGATGTCCTTGAGCACATCCGTAGCTCCGCCATCGTAGCTGAAAGTCACCTTCTCCAGGCGCAGATCCGTCTTTTCCGGCAGAGCGGCCGGTGCGGCGGGGTCCTTGATGGGATTGTCGGCGTTGAGTATGGCGTCGATTCGCGTCATCGAGGCAAGGCCTTTCTGAATGGCGTACATGGCCTTGGAAAGGTCCTTGGCGGGATTGATGATGCTATAGAATATCACCATGTAGTAGATGAATTTGGGCGCCGTCATGTCCGTGTGGCCGTTGAGTATCAGGCTGCCGCCGAACCACAGGATGATGGCGATGGCCGTAGTGCCCAGGAATTCGCTCATGGGGTGGGCGAGCTGCTGCCTGCGAGCCACGGAGTTGCTGAGGCGGAAGAAGCGTTCGTTCTCCCTCCGGAAGCGGGCGCGCACCTTGTCCTCGGCGTTGAAGGCCTTGATCACGCGCAGGCCGCCCAGCGTCTCCTCGATATTGCTCATCAGCACGCCCCATTGGTTCTGATTCTCAAGCGACGAACGCTTCAGCCTCGAACCGACCCGACCCATAACCAGGCCGGCAAGCGGCAGCAGGATGAACACGAAGAGCGTGAGCTGCCACGACAGCGCGAGCATCATCGAAAGACACACGATGATCATCACGGGATTCTTGAACATCATGTCCAGCGACGCCATCACCGAATTTTCGAGTTCGGCCACGTCGCCGCTCATGCGGGCCATTATGTCTCCCTTGCGCTCCACAGTGAAAAATCCGATGGGCAGCACCGTCACCTTTCCGTAGAGATGGTTGCGGATATCGCGCACGATGCCCGAGCGAAGGGGGATGATGAAGTAGGAGCTCAGATAGGTCACGCCCGTTTTCAACGCTGTCATCAGCACTAACAGCCCTGCCAGGATGGCCAGTGTGGTCGATGGTCCGAAGTGGGCGATGCTGTCCTGAGTGTAGTAGTAGAAGTTATTGACTACAACATCCTTCAGCGGGGCGCTCCCCACGGGCATGAAATCATACACACCTTCGCGGATCTTGAACAGCATCTCCAGGATGGGGATGATCAGAGCGAAGGAGAAGAGCGTGAGTATGGCCGCCAGGATATTGAAGAAGATGTTCAATATCAGGTATTTTTTATAGGGCGGCACGAAACGCCGAAGCACGGCGAAGAAATCTTTCATTTGTCGGGTGTAAGATTGGTTTGGGATGATTTGCGGGCTATGTCGGCCGGCTGATGGTCGGGGCCCGGCATGGTCTTAAGGCGTAGGGCCTGCGGGAAAAGGTTGTTAGCCCGGTTGCCTAAGTTTTTCACGAAGCCTATGGGTGCGCCTCCGGCTGACGTCAGGAGCACGATGCCACGGGGCGCGGACTCCGGCAGCGTGAGGCTCTCGCCGCGAAGGTAGGCCAGGGCCTCGGCTTCGTCCACATCGACGCGGGGGAAGGCTTCGGACCGCAGCTTCGAGCATAGCGCCAGCGCATGGGCCGGAGTGATGTCTTTGCCTTTCATTGTGCCCAGCGCCGTACCGCAGAGACGAAGGTGGAGATGCCGGTCGAGCAATGGCGCGATTTCGGCAAGCTGACGGGGCATGGCCGTGAAGCTTCCGTCGGGGCGCGACTGAAGGCTGTAGCCCTCGCCCAGAGCGCGCTGACACAGTGCCGCGGCCTGCGGGTCGGGCTTCTGGCCGCCCTCGTGGCGGGCGCCTTTGCGTGAGGCTTTTTTGTTTTGCTTGTCGGTGGCAGTTCCGGGGGTGAGCGTGCCAGGCTTTTGAAGCACGGCCATGAACAGGCCTTCCCCGTCGACGAATCCGGGCATGAATCGGTATGTTGCCGTCTCGAGGCTCAGGGGGCCTTCCGCAGTCTCCATCGAACGCAGGGGGATGCGGACCGCGCCGAGCTCCTTTTCGGCCCAGGCCACGTTGTCCTCGTTTTCCTCGCGGCCGAAAGTGCAGGTGCTGTATATCAGGTAGCCTCCGGGTTTGAGGGTCTCCCATACGTTGGCGAGAATTTCCCGCTGCAGCGCCGCGCATTCGCTCACAAGAGCCGGGCTCCATTGCGCCACGGCTTCAGGCTCCTTGCGCATCATGCCCTCGCCGGAGCAGGGAGCGTCCACGGCGACGATGTCGAAAAGCACGGGCAGCTTGCGGAACGCTGCCGTGTCGCCGCACGATACGGCGGCTGCAGCCTCTCCCCACTTTTCGATGTTTTCCACAAGGATTCCCGCGCGCCTGCGGTCGAATTCGTTGGCTACTACCACCGAGCCTTCGGGGAGCGCCTCTATGGCGGCGATGGTCTTGCCTCCGGGGGCGGCGCATGCATCCAGATATCGCAAGGGAGCGCTTCCGAGTGCTTCCGACAGCTCGCCTACTGCGGCCGAGAGTGCCATCGACGATGCATCCTGAACATAATAGAGGCCGGCGTGCCATGCCGGATCGAAGGCAAAAACGGGCCGTTGCCCCTTCACGTATCTGCCTTCCCCGCCGCTCCATGCTATAGCCTTTTCGCAGAGCGATTTCCCTGCCTCGGCGTGCTTGCCGCGGTTGAGGCGCACGGCCGGAGTGGCCGGCGAACTCGCGTGCAAGGCATTGAGGAGCCTCCCGGCCGTCGCAGCTCCAAGCTCGGCCTCGACGCGGGTCTCGAAATCAGGAGGGAGAGTTCGCGCGTCGCTCATAGGCGTCCCTCCAGTATGGCTGCGGCTTCGTGGCGCAGGTAGGGCACCTCCACCACATACGGACATTCGTAGTTGGGATGAAACACGCCGAGATGCGCGTCCAGTACTTCTATCCCGTATTCCGTTTCGAGGATATAGCGGTAGAGGCTAAGCTGCAGGGCGTAGTGCCAGAAAGATGTGTCTTCGATATGGGCCACCTCAGGGCGCAATCCGCACTTGTGTCCGAAGGCCTCGCGCACGACACGGCCGTCCTTCACCACCTTCGACGAGCGCTTCCAGTCCCATAGATGGTAGCCGCTCTCGTCCATGGCCAGAAAATCAAGCGTGCCCGCCACGCGGAAACGCTCGCTGAAGATGCGCCATTCCGAGCGGAAGGGCATGAGCGTGCGCCCCGCCGCAAAGCGCAGGAAATGCCCGAATGCCTTGTCGCCCGACATGTCCTCCGTGGTCTCCAGCCCCAGATAGTGGCGTTCGATGTTGTCGTGCAGTGCTGTCCCGAGCTTGCTGGCGAGCAGGCCGTTCTCGGCCCATTCGCGCATTATATCTTCGGCTGTACGAGTGGGCGTGGCCTTTCGCTTGGCCCAGTACTCAGCATCGAAAGGCTCGAACAGGCCGTCGACTATCGTGGTCACGGAATCGCAGGGCTGCAGCGTGTCGTCCGCCATCCTTACGAAATAGGAGTGCGTGTCTGCATCAAAAAGCAGACGGCTGTCCCTCGCGTGTGCGTTCCGTTCATTGTAATTCATCTTGCAAAAATACATAAAAAAAACGATATTCAAAACCGAAAAATCACTACCTTTGCCCACGCTATGGCCCGTGAATTCGCCTTCCGCATGCGCTACGCTAATGTTCAGTCCGCAGCTATCGGACTCCTCCGCCTCCCTCTGGCGGTGTTGGTGGTTATGCATCATGCCTGCCCGGATGTCGTCGCGCTCGCCGATGCTCCCTTCCCCCTGCTTTCGTCCCGAGGAATGCTGAACGCATTCTGCATCCTTTGTTCCAATGTCATAGGCCTCATTGCCGTGGCATGTTTCTTCATGATCTCGGGATTCCTCTTCTTTCAGAATATCCCACGATGGAACTTTACGCGTTGGCAGGGCAAGATGCAGCGTCGCGGACGCACACTCGCCCTGCCGTACATCCTCTGGAATCTGCTCCCCTTTGCCTTCTGTCTGCTCTACGGCTATCTGGGATATTTACGTTCGGGCCTCCCCGACAGTATTCCGGGCGACATGCGCGATGCCAACCTCTATCGCATACTGTGGGATTGGGCCCGGTGGGGCGGCGAAGTGAAAAATATATTTGGTCTCCCCATCTACAATTCCGGCCCCTATGACGGTCCCTTGTGGTTTATGCGCGATCTCCTTGTCGTCACAGCCCTCTCCCCGCTCATCTACGTGCTCGTGCGCTATTTGCGGGTGTGGGGCCTCGGACTGCTCTTCGTGTGCATGTATCTGCACCTATGGCCGCAGCTGCCCGGATTTAGCGCCTATTCCGCCTTCTACTTCGCGGCGGGGGCCTGCTTCGCCGTACATCGCCGCAGCATCATAGCCTTTGCCCTGCACATGCGCCCCGCACTCTATGCCCTGGCCTTGCCTATGTGCCTCGCGAGTGTATATTTCAATTGCGAAGCCACACAGGTCGGCCTCTGGATCTACCCGCTGTTTCAGCTTGCGGGAGTATTCATCATGTTCATCCTCGCGGCCCGCATGGTTCGTCGCGGACATCGCCCCATCAAGACCCTTGCACCGGCAGCCTTCTTCATCTACGCCTTCCATTCCGTAGCGCTCATCCCATATCGGGGCACCAATCTCACCATCATCACCAACGCCCTCCGGACGCTCTTCGGTCCCACCACCGCCGGCATATTCGCCACATACGTCATGTCGGTAATCCTGTCAGTCGGCATCAGCCTTACGCTCTACATCCTCCTGCGCTGCACCCTCCCGCGTGCCGCCCGTCTCCTCACCGGCCGCTGACCCCAAAAGATAAATAAATCCGCCATGGCTCCCTCCTCGCCGCCCCCGCGACCATGTAGGGACGAGCCTCCGGCCCGTCCACAACGCCCGATAGCAAAATCCAAGATAAATCCCGATCAATCTCGATAAATCCCGATCAATCCCCCAGCTTCAGAGCAGGGGAAATCCGCGTTGCCCCCATCTCCAGGCCGCCCCCGCGACCTGTAGGGACGTGCCTTCGGCACGTCAACAACGCCCGATAGCAAAATCCGGGCTAAATCCCGATCAATCCCCTAAATAAATTTGTCCAAGCCCCAAGCTTCAGCGCGCCCGATCGTCTTAGAGCTCCAAAGAAGTTGCAACTACTTGGGCGCGGTATATTCGAATTCCCATTCCTGCCCCGGGAGGCAAGGGCTGACCCTTGACGTTGTATGGGAAAGAAGTATATGGAAGGGACGGAATATATCGGCATTAGCAATCGTGAAAAAGTATACGCGATCCTTATATTTTACCGTTGACTTGGCGTCGGGCTTCAGCTGTCTGTATTGAGTGATGTGAATCTTATGCGGTTTTCCGTCATTAATGACAATTGAATCCTGCAGTGAGCCATTGTCGATCACGACCTTGTAATATCTCTTTGCTCTTTGAACGAGCTGCCTGGCTCCCGGATCCATATCCATAAAAGGGGTAGAATCGTTCATGTCGAGCACGGAATCAACATAGTTGAAAAACGCTTCATCCTGAACCAGTTTCCAATGATGTTCGATATCCAACCTTGGAGGGGTCGCAATGGCAACACCGGCAGCGACTACCGCGATTAATGTTAGCAAACGTTTCATAAAGACTAATATCCTGATTCTCCGAATCCTTCGCAGACAATTCGTTTATTCAAAAGATCATATACGACTCCGGTAAAAGCATCGAGCTCATTGTATGTATAGTACGCCTCCGCAATCCGGTCATTCTCGATTTTGAAAACCCAGAGCGGGGAACCATGATAATAAAATCGCATGTAATTCAATCCGAATTGTTGTTTTATGCCAAGCTTGCCTTTGAATAAAACATCATCGTAATCAAAAGCCGTAAAGCGGTAATGTGATGTATTAAAATAATAATGGCCGACAATATCGTCCTCGTCTTGACACCTTCCGCTAACGCAAAACCAATATTCGGTATTATCGCTCGGAGGGTTCCAGCTATCAATACTCACTCTGTCCATGTCGAGTATATCATATCGTTTACTCTTTATCATATCTCGATATTCGGGTTTGACTGTCATTGTTATATCTGTAGAATGAATAATACTGTCAATAGTTTCGAAAAGAGCTTTGTCTCTAACTGCCACTTTCTCCATAATCGAGGAGTATGGCTCGATGGCCGAAGCACAGATACAGACTTCCGTCATAAGAAAAAATAGTGCTGCAATATGATACCGATTCATTTTTATTTCGCGCCTTTTTAATACTGAGAATATGTTCCGGTTGAGGAGTGATACACTTTGAATTTTGGGATATTTTTCATCGTGTTTTTTGTCTGCTGATTTTCAATTATTCTAGTTTTAGTATTCTTATCCCCTTCCCCGGCAGGATTTGTACCGGGATGAGAATGAGTCAATGAACGGATGTAATACCCTTTTACTAACTTGTTTCTATATAATTGCCCTGCACCGGCTTCGGTGGTCCTTTGATGACTTGTAGTTATATAATTTGTACCGTTCTCCTCTTCGCCTACCTGTATTAAAGAAAATTCGACATGTGAGCCATTTGCTGTCAGTTCTCCTGCAAGAAATTCGAATACTTCCGTACCGGCTGCGTCTCCATCAACTTTTAGGCTTAAATATGAAATCGGGTTTCCTTCTTTGTCTTTGAGTTGTTCATCAGTATTAGGATCGATGACCTTTCCTTGATCATCAACTGTTATTGTCCCTGCTTTGTACTTCTTTGATCTTGAAATCTCTTCATTCTTTTCATTTACCAATATAATATAGTCGTCTTTATCATTATCTACCCCTCCGATAATATAACCTGTTTCATTCATTTTCCACACTTTCATCCCCGTTGGGTCGGTATTCCGAATCGGATTCCCGGCGCACAGGATATAGGAGTTAGTCCCGGCATAATCTCCCGCCTTGATGTCAGGTGCTTGCCAGTAGAGGCCTGCGGCGTGGAAATCGCGGGGGCCGTAGTCGTAGGTTCCCGTCTCGTCGATGCGCTCCTTGCCTATATAGAGCCGCTGCTGTCCCGTCGGACTGCGGTGCAGCTCGCCGTAAGGATAGTAGCTGTTATGTTGCTCCACAGTCCCCAGCGAGTCCACCACCATCACCGCCGACCCCTGATAGTCGCTGATTATGTAGTGCACCTTGCCATCGGCGTCGAAATATCCGCCCGTAAAGTAGGAGTACTCAAGCGCATTGCCCTTGAACACGCGTCCCGCGATGAAATTCCGCGTGTATGACGAATACGCCGAGTTCACGATGCGCGTGTAGCTGCGCTGCAGCAGATTGCCGTCCGCATCGTGCTTGTAACCGATGGACAGCGTTCCGCCCGGGATGTCCAGCGCATGAGATACGAGCAATCCGCGGTGGTCGTAGTTCGAGTTGGTGATGCCGATCAGGGTAAATCCTCTACGGCTCCATCTCCGCCCTGCCCCTGCAACCAGTAGGGACGAGCCTCCGGCCCGTCCACAACGAAGCCCGGCGTCAGCTATTTTGCCCAAGCCGCGAGCTTCAGCGTGCCCGCACTTCTTCGTGCCGATCACGCGCCCCGCGTCGTCGTAATCGTTCACTGTCCGCCCCGTAGAGCAGCCAAGAGAGAGTTGTATATAATACTGACGAGGATTCATGATAAATAGGGATCGCTATTATTTCCGAGTACCCAAGGGTTTAAGAGATTTCATCATTGATCCTCCCTTCTGGAGAAAAGCCATGAAAAAGCAGTATAGATTGAGTACCTTACACAGTAATATGTCATCTCCAGATTTGAGGCATAGGGTCGAGGATAATACCATCCGGTAGGTGTGCCTTCTTTACGCACATATCGGCTTCCATCCTTCATCGTATAGTACAGCAGTCCCACCTCCGGACTGAGTGCATATTCGCATATCGAATCGTTATATCCATGATAATCAAGCAACGGATGCCACTCCGTGTTAATAGGGTCAACAACCGAGTCGACAATAAGGCAATTGGGATACTTTACACCATCAAGCTCCAGATTGTGTGTATATTTATTTAAGTTGGAATCGATAAAGTAGCATTGGGCTCCTAATCTCGATCTGAAATAGATATTGGAATCATTTGGTTCGGTAATAAGTCTAATCCTTCCTTTTATTGTCTCCGAATCATGTATGATAATTAGTTCGCAATTTGCAAATGAACCGAGCTTCTCGAACATGTCATAGGCTTCGGATGCTGATATAAGATCAGACACGGTGATTTTTGAAGACAACATAAGATCCTGTTTTCCGTCTTCAGATTCAAAAATAGTCCCATTTTGATTTTCTAAAGCTCTAAGAAAATCAAACTCAAACGAGTCTTCCGGAACTTTATTTACGCGAAATTGAATACACCCCGAAAGCGCAGTGACGAGGATGCACAAAACAGCATATTTATAGATAGGATTGATCTTCATGGAATGAGATTAATAGAGCCGCATAAAGCAACATTTTCCCCTGCAAGTTAATGAATCTCCGCGAGATGTGCAAATATATAATAAAAATGTTATCGCCGAGTCGCCCCTGCGATAACATTTTTGCTGCCGGTGGTCGCCGGATTTATTCTTTGTTTTTGACCGAGCCGCCTCCGGAAATCTCTTTGCGCGTCACTTCGTCCACATAAGCCTTTACGGAGCCTCCGGTGAAAGCCTGAAGCTCGCCCTTCTTTATGTGCAGACGGCGGGCATTCGTCGATCCTCCCGTCATGGCCGACACTTCGCCGCTTTCAGCCTCGCCGGCCGCACGGATGCTTGCGCCCGTTTCAGCAACCAGTTCTGCAAACCGGCATACCACCGAGTCCGCATCAATGCTCGATCCCGTGCTGGCATATAGATCCAACATATCACTCCGGACTGTCGAAAACGATATACTCGCCCCCGACGTGCTTACCGCCTTCACGCAGCCCGCATACAGATCGCCGAAATCGATGCTCGCGCCCGAACCTGTGATGATGTCCAGAGCTCCGGTGAGCGTGAGAGGAGTAGTGCAGTCCACCTGCGAACCGGAGAAAGCATTTATCGCGCTAAGCCCGGGGGCATTTACATACACATGCAGGCGTTCCGAATCGTTGCGGAAGCGGAACTTATTGTTGCTCTCCAGCTCCACCTGCAGCTCCCCGTCGGGGGCCATGCGCACCACGGCCACGTCCATCACCTCCGCAGGCGCTTCTGCCCGTACGGACGCCACGCTGTCCTGCGCGTAGTGCACGATCACGGAGTTCATTGCACGCAGCGAGCGTATGTCATTGAACTCAAAAGTCTTTTGCACGCGTTCGCTATCGGCCGAAACACGTCGCCCGCCAAAGGCGGAGGCAAGTGAATGAACAGCCGAACCCTGACAGCCCGAGCAGAGCAGAGCGAGCGTCAAGCCCGAAAAGAGCACACAGCCCGTAATAAACTTTTTCATAAGATTGGTGAGTGGTTTTAATTAGATTGTATATTGTTTATGATATATGACGCAGCGGCCCGCGAATTATTACAGCCGGACCCGAAAAAATCAATACCACGATATTCCGTTCGATAGCGACGAGCGCCTGTCGTACTTCAGGTCGCTCAGCAACGACGACTTCACGGCGATATGGAAGTTGTAGCTCTTGTATGGCCCCACGGGCACAAAACTGGCCGTCATCGTGAAGCAGTGCAGGTCGCGAGAGATATTGCAGTTCATATACGCCAGCTTCTTGGTGTCGAAATTGTATGAAGCCGTGAACGAGAAATTCCAGTTCGGAGTAGGACGGATATTGCCCGATAGGGATAGATTCTGTGTGATTTTCGAATCATACTCCATTTTTTCCTTATTGAAAGCCCCGTAGGCGTAGGACACTGAATAGTTCACCGACAGATTCCACGGACACTCCCACTTCACGTATCCCCCGTTCACCTCCGGCTCGTCGCTTCCGTCGCCGCCCTCGTCGCGGCGTCCGCCGCGGCGCGCATTGTTGTTCTCGTCCCCTTCGTCGCCCTCGCGGTTATTGTCCTGATTGCCGCGCTGGTTGCCTCCGCCCTTCTTGCGGAAAGTGTCGTTGTTGAAATTGTAGGAGAACGACGTGCCCGTGCGCATCAGTCGCGGCAGCTTCCCCGCCTGAAAGCGCGTGCGGTCCACGCGCACGGGATTCCCCGCCGCATTCAGCGCGTAGGTGTACATGTCCCACGTGGCCGAGAGATTGAGATTGAAGCCCTTCGTCAGGCGCAGGAGTATGGATGTCGAGAGGTCGCTCCAGCGCAGCGAGTCGGCCGCCAGATTATAGCTTTCCGAGATATTCAGATTCTCGATAAGCGAAATTTTCTTCTCTCCGACGGAGTCGTTGGTCGCAACCTTCATCTCCAGGTTGTTGCTCAGCGACAGTCCTATCGTTCCCGACTGGCCCTGACCGGGCACACCGAAGAGCGC
The DNA here is from genome assembly GCA_947175605.1 of uncultured Porphyromonadaceae bacterium. Classification (GTDB taxonomy): domain Bacteria; phylum Bacteroidota; class Bacteroidia; order Bacteroidales; family Muribaculaceae; genus CAG-873. The sequence goes on along the minus strand of CAMWNH010000004.1, from coordinate 23,000 downwards.
GTTCGGGAAGAGGCTGTACTTGCGCCGCTCGATGGTTCCCTGATTCGTGTTGGGGCGCACATAAGTATCGTAATATCCGAAGAAAGGCGAAGAGAAGTCCGGCGCGCCCGAAAAACTTATCGAAGGCGTCATTACATGGCGGATCATCTTGATTTTCTTGCCGAGGAAGCCTATGGGCTGGAAGAAGCCGTAGATCTTCGTATCCATCGAGACGGAAGCCGTGAAGTCCCATACGTTGTAGAACCCGTATGTCGTGTCCGCCGCTTCCACGGCCCGCTCCTCATCCCAGTGGCGTCGCACCTTGCTCGTGTACATGCGGTCCGTCAGGTTGAGCGACGGCGTCACGTTGAAGTACTTCATCACGTTGAACGTGGCCGATATTGGCACATTGTGGCGCATCGCATTGCGCCAGTCCTTTATGAGACTCTTCTTGAAAAATACGTTCTGCTTGGCCGTGAGCGAGTTCTGCAGCTGTCCCGAATACGACAGCTTGATCTTCTCATACCAGCGCTCCGCGCCTATCGCACGCTTGCGCTTGAAGGGGTAGGTCTGACTCATCGTTATCGTCACGTTCGGGAACGACACCGCCAGCGTCGAGTCCTGCGTGCGCTGCGAGAGATTGAACGTAGTCGAGAGCGACCACTTGCTCTGCGGAAAACGATAGGTCATGTTCACGGTCGAGCTTTTCGTATTCTCCGTGAAAGCCGATGTGTAATACGAATTTACGTCGTTGCGCGAATAGCCCGAAGTGGCAAAGTTCACGCTCGCCGATAGCGACATGTTGGGATTGGCCTTCGCGTCAAGCTGGTGGCTCCACAGCACCTGGAAGTTGGTGCTCGCCGAATAGTCAGGCGAACCCTTCTCGCCCATGATCGTCTTGATGTAGGAAAAGTTGAAGTTGCCCGTGAAGCGGTAGCGCTTGGCATAGTTGCTGCGGGCCTGAACGCCCCACGACCCCTTGGTGTATATTTCGCCCGTCAGTGCCAGGTCCACATTGTCGCTGATGGCGAAGTAGTAGCCGCCGTTGTCGAGATAGAAGCCTCGGTTGTAATCCTCGCCGAAAGAAGGCACGATGATGCCCGAGGCGTACGACTCCGAGAAGGGAAAATAACCGAACGGAACGGCCAGTGGCAGCGGCACGCCCTCAAGCACCATATACGCCGGACCTGTCACCACGTTTTTACCCGGTTCCACGCGTCCCTTGGTGATGTTGAGGTAGAAGTGAGGGTCGTCGTGATTGTCGCATGTCGTGTAGCGCCCGTTGCGGATGTAGAACACCTTGTCCGGCCCCTTCTTGGTTGTGCCCCCCGTGAGATAGCCCTCGCCCTGCTGCGTCACAACGTCCGTGATATAGCCCTTCTCGGTCTTGAAGTTATAGCGCATGGTTTTCGCCTCATAGTCCGTGCCGTCGTCCGTAAACACCGGACGTCCCTGAATCTCGCCCGTGGAGTCCGGTGCGCCCACGGCGTACACCGTGTTGTCCGAAAGATCCATCTGGATTTCAGCGGCCGCCAGCGAAATGTCGCCGTAATGCACCTCGCTTTTGCCGAACATGAAGGCCGAATCACGACGCACGATCACCATCGAGTCCGAGCTCGTGAACGTAACGGGATTCTCCAGATCCGTCTTGTTGTAGCGCATTCTGGAAGCCTTCTTGGGTGCCTCCGGTGCCGGAACGGCCTGAAGCGGAGCGTCGAAGCCCTCGCCCCCGAAACTGTCGCCCGCAATGCTGTCGGCCCTTACGTCCTCGATCCGCAGGCTGTCGGCCTTCGCCACAGGAATACTGTCACGCATGCCGGTCTCGTCAGGCTCCGCCGCATAGGCGCTTCCGCTCCCCCCGCCCGTAAGGGTCGGAAAGAGGATAAGCGCTATCAGCGCAGGAAGATATGCAAGTAGCTTTTTCAAGTGCAGAAATGGGGCGTCTTGCGCACGTGCGCATAGGCGTAATCGAGCACAAAGTTACATAGAAAATCGCATAATTCTTGCAAAATCCCTGCAAATGTACACGTTTTAACAATCCGCCTCTATGAAACGGGCAACCGAAGAAGCCGTGTTCGGGCCCGTCACGATGTCCGCTGCAGCCTTCACTTCCGGCAGTGCGTTGTCCACCGCCACAGCCACATCCGCCACCTCCAGCATGGGCAGATCGTTGAGATTGTCGCCGAAAGCCACGATGCGTTCCAGACCCAGATCTGCAGCCAGCTCGCGCACGGCCGCAGCCTTGGACACTCCCGGAGCGAGCACCTCGAGAATGCCCGTATCCTTCAGGAATATGTCCGGATAAGCCGACACCGAGCTCGGATAGTGTCTGCGGATAAGTTCCGCAACCTCCAGAATCCTGTCAAGAGGGCCCATCCCGAAAAAGAGCAACGTACGCTCCCGGGCCTCCTCGGGCGCCTCGCGGTCCAAATGGAAACGTTTGAGCCGCAGATGCCGCCGCTCATCCACGAACAGCTCCTCGGCATGGCAGATGGCATGGCGGGGATTGCGGTACACTTCAAGTACTTCCGAGCCCTCGGGCAGAGTGTACACGAATGGCGAGATGCCGCGCTCCTCGAATAGCCGCGTAAGACCGTCGTAGAGACTATCCTCGAAAGTGTGCACCCTCTCATAGCCCTCATGCCGGCCCCGCGACCATAGCGCGGCCCCCGTGATGACGATAGCCGGAATGCGCGTATACACCCCCTCCAGCAGAGGCACGACCGTGGCCGGCGTGCGAGCCGTAGCGACAGTGATATTGTAGCCCTCATGGGATAGCTCGCCGATAATCTCACGCGACCTCTCGCTCACCCGGCTGTCCGACCCGAGCAGCGTGCCGTCCATATCCGTCACGTAGAGTGTGTCTTTTCTTGCCATTCCTTTTTGTTTTCTTCCCCAAAATTACATAACTTTGCGGAGATGTACAAATCAATCCGGATTATACGTATCATCGTTGCCCTGGCGGCCATGATCGCGCCCACCATTGCTCTCGTGGCGGGGTGGAACAGCCTGTTCGGACGCATGCAGATCACAATGGCCATCATCACGGGCGCCGCTTTCTGGCTGCTCGTATGGCTCGTGGCCACGCTCATATACGGACGCATATACTGCTCCACCGTCTGCCCCCTGGGCACGCTGCAGGATTGTTTCGCGACTGCCTGGCGTATGTCGCCACTCGGCAAGCGCGACCGACGTCTGGGCTATCGTTTCCACCCTCCCCTCAACCGTCTGAGGCTGATGGTCCTCCTTCTGGTCCTCGCCTGCCTTATCGCCGGGTGGCTCATGATTCCTATGCTTCTCGATCCCTATGGAGCATATGCGCGGATAGTCCGGCAGTTCATCACCGCCCCGCTCACGGGCACAGGTCCGGCCGTCCCCTTCTCGCTGGCCACATTCTCCGTTGCAGCCACTACTCTGCTGGTAACGTTGGCCTTCTCCCTGCGGCGTGGACGCCTCCTGTGCAACACAATCTGCCCCGTGGGCTCGCTCCTTGGCCTCCTGGCGTCAAGGTCCTACTTCCATCCAGACATCAACACCGACAAGTGTATCGGCTGTGGCGAGTGCAGCAAGGTCTGCAAATCCGAGTGCATAAACCTTAGCGACCACACCGTCGATCCCTCCCGTTGTGTCGTGTGCTTCAAGTGTATGAGCGTCTGTCCCAACGACGCCATCACATACCGCTCCGGCCGCCATCGTCTCGGCATGCCCCTTATGCAGCCCACGGCTGCCGCACACATGCAGGCCGATGTGGCGTCACAACCTCCATTCAACTCCAACGACAATGAAACAATACCTCCGACTACTGGCCGACATTCTTGAGCATGGCACCGACAAGTCCGACCGTACCGGCACGGGCACACGCTCCATTTTCGGCTATCAGATGCGCTTCAATCTCGAGGAAGGATTCCCCCTGGTCACGACCAAGAAGCTTCACCTCAAGTCAATAATCCACGAGTTGCTATGGTTTCTCAAGGGCGATACCAATGTGAAGTATCTGCAGGACAATGGTGTGCGTATCTGGAACGAGTGGGCCGACGAGAACGGCGATCTCGGGCACATCTATGGCTATCAGTGGCGTTCGTGGCCCGACTACAAGGGTGGATTCATCGACCAGATCTCCGAAGCCATCGACACCATAAAGCACAATCCCGACTCCCGTCGCATTATCGTGAGCGCGTGGAATGTAGCCGATCTTCCCGAAATGAAGTTGCCCCCCTGTCATGCCTTCTTTCAGTTCTATGTAGCCGACGGACGACTGAGCCTTCAGCTCTACCAGCGCTCGGCCGATTCCTTCCTCGGTGTGCCCTTCAACATTGCCTCCTACGCCCTGCTGCTGATGATGGTGGCGCAGGTCACAGGTTTGCGTGCCGGCGATTTCGTGCACACGTTGGGCGATGCCCATCTCTATCTTAATCATCTCGACCAGGCCCGGCTGCAACTCACACGTGAGCCCCGTCCTCTGCCGCGGATGATAATCAATCCCGATGTGCGGAATATCTTCGACTTCAAGTATGAGGATTTCAGGCTCGAAGACTATGACCCCCATCCTCACATCAAAGCCGAAGTATCCGTATGATTTCCATTATAGTAGCCATAGATCGCGGGGGCGCCATAGGCCGCGGGGGCGACCTTCTCTATCACATCCGCGAGGACCTGCGCCGCTTCAAGGCCCTGACCGTCGGCAACACCGTGGTCATGGGCCGCAAGACCTTCGAGTCGCTTCCCAAGGGGGCCTTACCCGACCGCCGCAATATTGTCGTGACGCGCAATCCCGAATTCTCTGCTCCCGGGGTGGAGACAGCCGCGAGCCTCGAACAAGCTATCGAGATGGCGGCCGAGGGTCCCGGCGAAACATTCATTATCGGCGGCGGCCAGCTATATGCCCTCAGCCTTCCGCATGCATCGCGCTTGTGCCTCACGCTTATCGACGGACCATCGCCTGCCGACGCCGACACATACTTCCCCAAGATCGACCCAGCCGAGTGGCAGATAGTAGAGCAATCCGCCCCCGCCACCGACCCCAAAACCGGTCTCTCCTACACCTTCACCACCCTCGAGCGCAAATAGCGGGATCGTAGGCCTCCCTCGGGAACGTAGGCCTCCGGCCTGCGACTAACTAAAGAGGAGAAAGGCCGGCTCCAGTCCGGATCGTAGGCCTCCGGCCTGCGACAAAATACCTCCGGCCTGCGACAAAATACCCCCGGCCACCAACTAACTAAAACTCCAAAAAATGGAACTATACAGAAATGCTTCACCTCGGGGCAGAGGAATTTCAGGAGTTGAGATCACGTATAGAAATTTACCACATTGGCATAAAGACTTTTGCATTCAATTCATAACCTTCCATCTTGCCGACTCACTTCCGGCAGCCGTCCGGAAGGAAATCAACAATAGAAGGCTATCCTTTTTAAAAGATAATCCACAGCCCTGGTCAGACGCAACAAAAGCAGAATACAATAAGCTATTCAGTTCGCTGACAAATAAATATCTCGATGCAGGGTATGGAAGTTGCTGTTTAAGTAAGAGGGAGTGTGCACACATAATGGAGCAATGCCTTAAACACTTCGATGGAGAGCGCTATCGTCTTCATCGATATGTAGTGATGGCGAACCATGTGCATGTATTGGTTGAGATGATTGGCAAATACACAATTTCCGAAGTATGCAAATCATGGAAAAATTTTAGTGCCCTGAATATAAACCGACTATTAGGGCGAAGCGGAAAATTATGGCATCCGGAATCCTGGGACAGGATGATACGCGACGAGCGCCACTATAATAGCGTCGTCGCCTACATCGAAAAGAACATCCGCCAGGGCGGCATCCTCTGGCAATAATCCACCCCTTGGGATCGTAGGCCTCCGGCCTGCGAAAAAGTCGATAGTAGGGCCCCGGCCAGCAAAAAACTGGATCGTAGGCCTCCAGCCTGCGCCTAATTAAATATTCTTCAAACTCATATCAGGGAGGCTGGGATTCTGGGCAGAAGCGACCCTATATTCTCTTCAGTTACCCGCAGGCCGGAGGCCTGCGCTCCCGAGCAGGAGCCGTCCTGTCTTCTCTTCAGTTACCCGCAGGCCGGAGGCCTACGATCCCGGTGGGGGCGGTGTAGTAAGGATACTTTACATCCCAGAGGAATAGGGCTTCGCCGGGCATGCTGGTGCCGGCGGAGCTTCTGTCTTTTGCCTCCAATACTTTGAGGATGTCTTCAGGAGCCATTTTCCCGCGGCCTACGCTGATGAGTGTGCCCACCACGGCACGCACCATGTTGCGCAGGAAGCGGTCGGCTCTTATTTCGAAGTACCAGTGGCCCGGCTGCCCGTCGATAGGGATCCACCGCGCCGCGCGCAAATCGCAGATATTGGTCTTGACATCCGTGTGCAGCTTGGAGAAGGACGTGAAGTCGCGCCGGCCGAGAATAAGGCTTGCTGCACGATTCATGGCTTCGAAATCGAGCGCAGGTCCGCAGGCGCGCCATGATAGACGACCCGGTTCGGCAAAGGGATCATCGACCGTATGCACGAAATAGCGATATGTGCGCTCGGTGGCGTCGAAGCGGGCATGAGCATCGGGGGCGACGGGGGTGAACGAGCGCACAGCTATCGAGCGCCCTGTGATGGCATTGAGGCGACGCAGGAATTCTGCATCAGGAATGAAGTCGTCCGGCAGGTCCACGTGGGCTATCATGCGTCGGGCGTTTACGCCCGCATCGGTGCGACCGGCTCCCGTCACAGCCACGCGTGGCACGCGCATCAGCGTCCCCAGAGCTTTCTCCAGAATCTCCTGCACGCTCACAGCCCCCGGTTGCACCTGCCACCCGTGGAACGGGCTTCCCAGATAGGCCAGATCGATAAAATATCGCTGCATCAGCTCTCGAGATATGTATATCCGAATAGCCCCGCACGATAGGTGCTGATGAAGTTTCGGCCCTCCTCGGGCGTGATGCGTCCCGCTTTCATCGAAGCCGTCACCCAGGCTTCGACGTTGCGCACAAGCTTCTTCGCATTGAACTGGACATAGTCCAGAACCTCATCCACGGTCTCGCCCTCGATAATCTGCTCGATTTCGTAGCGGTCCTTAAGCACGCTGATGTGCACTGCGTTCGTGTCGCCGAACAGATTGTGCATGTCGCCCAGAATTTCCTGATAAGCACCCACAAGGAAAACTCCGATATAGTATGTCTCCCCGGGCTGTAGCTTGTGCACGGGCAGGGCGGGCACCGTGCCGTGCGATGAAATGAAGTTGGCGATCTTGCCATCGCTGTCGCAGGTAATGTCCTGAATGGTGCAGGTGCGCGTGGGCTTTTCGTCCAGGCGCGAGATGGGCATTATGGGGAATATCTGGTCAATAGCCCAGGTGTCGGGGAGCGATTGGAAGAGCGAGAAATTGCAGAAGTACTTGTCCGGAATCATCTTCGAAATCTTGCGCAGGTCCTCCGGCACATGCTTCATCGAGGCTGCGATATCGCCCACCTCGCGGGCGATGCTCCAGAAGAGTTTCTCGATCTGGGCGCGCGTGCGCAGGTCGAGTAGGCCGAGGCTGAAGCGCTCGAGAGCCTCCTCGCGAATCTGCAGCGCATCGTGCCAACTCTCGAACACACGGCTCGTATCCAGGCGATCCCAGATGTCGTAAAGCTCCACGGCAAGTTCGTGCGAGCCCTCTGGAAGTTCGTGCGCATCGTTCCATTTGGGAAGTTGTGTGGTTTCCAGCACGTTGAATATCAACAGTGAGTGGTGCGCTGTCAGTGAGCGTCCGCTTTCGGTGATGATATTGGGCTGGCGTAGCCCGTTTTTCGTGCACACGTCCACGATGGCCGACACCGCGTCATTGGCATACTCCTGAATCGAATAGTTCATGGAGCTTTCGCTCGACGAGCTACGGGTGCCGTCGTAGTCCACGCCCAGGCCGCCGCCTATATCGATGAACTCCACGTCGAATCCCATCTTCGACAGTTGCACATAGAATTGCGTTGCCTCGCGCAGCGCATTCTTTATCACGCGGATTTTATTTATCTGGCTGCCAATGTGGAAGTGGATGAGCTTCAGACAATGCTTCATCTCGCGACGCTCCAGAAAATCCAGAGCCTCAAGGAGCTCCGAAGAGTTCAGACCGAACTTCGACGAGTCGCCTCCGCTCTCGCTCCATTTGCCCGAGCCCATACTCGAGAGCTTGATGCGGATTCCCACGTTCGGGTCGATTTTCAGTCGTTTGGCCACCTCGGCAATCAGGCGCAGCTCATTCATCTTCTCCACAACAAGATATATCCGCCGACCCATCTTTTGAGCCATCAGGGCCAGTTCGATATATGCCTCGTCTTTGTATCCATTGCAGATAATCAGCGCGTTCTCGGCTATATTCGTAGCCAGAACGGCATGCAGTTCTGGCTTCGAGCCTGCTTCCAGGCCGATGTTGAACTTCTTGCCGTAGCTCACGATCTCCTCCACCACCTGGCGCATCTGATTCACCTTGATGGGGTAGATCATAAAGTTTTGAGCCTCATACTTATACTCCTTCGATGCATCCTTGAAACAGTTCGAGATCTTCTCGATACGATTGTCAAGAATGTCGGGGAAGCGCAGTAGCACCGGTGCCGAAATGTCGCGGAGCTGCAGCTCGTCCATGACCTCCTTGAGGTCCACGGCCGCGTGGTCCGGACGAGGAGTCACTACTACGTGGCCCTTCTCGTTGATAGAAAAATAGTTGCGACCCCAGCCGCGAACATTGTACAGCTCTTCGCTGTCATCTATGCGCCATTTTCTCATTTGCCTGCCTGTGCTTAAATGTAGTGGGAATTATTCCAACTGCAAAATTAGCAAAAAGAAATGCACTTCAAGTGGAAAACTCATGAAAAATTTGCAAGATTCCCCGAAAACGCCTACCTTTGTACGCAAATACCGACACATCAGCCCGGATGGCGGAATCGGTAGACGCGACGGTCTCAAACACCGTTGGGGCAACCCATCCCGGTTCGATCCCGGGTCCGGGTACAACGCAGAGGACTCTCCCGCCGGAGAGCCCTCTGCGTTGTATTTTATGGTTTTGTTATCTGTACTTTTCATTCGAATAAAAGCCGTTTATAGAGATGTGGCGTGTGTTGTTGTACTTAATCCGGTTGAAATATTTCATGATAAAAGAAATTTGAGTATATTTGCACAGATGTCCAAAAATGAATTTTTTTATAATTTGTAAATCATATTGTTGTGAAACTCATAGATAGGCCATTGTATTTCAGTTAAATGAGGAGTGTTATGAACACTCCCGATGTTAAGATTATAACGGGGATAAGACGTTCCGGGAAATCAAAATTACTGTCCGCCTTTGCCGACTATATACGTAGTTCAGACCCTTCGGCCAATGTAATTGAGATTGACCTGACAAAACTACGTTTTGAAAAACTTAAGGAATATCATTCGCTGAATGAATATGTGGAAGGTATGTATAAAGAGGGAGTCGTCAACTATCTTATGATAGACGAGGTGCAAATGTGCAAGGGCTTTGAACTCGTTGTAAACAGTCTTCATTCGGAAGAAAAATTTGATATTTATCTTACCGGTTCCAATGCTTTCCTCCTTAGTAGTGATCTTGCTACGTTGTTTACAGGACGTCACATAGTGATACACGTTTTTCCTTTAAGTTTTAAAGAATACTGTACATATTTTGACATAGCGGTTGATGACGATATTCAGACCGCCTTCACAAATTATATTCAGGTAGGGGGTATGTCCGGTTCTTATCCTTATTCACGGCAGGCAGATAGGGCTAAGTACATACGGGATGTATATGAGACAATCCTGATACGGGATCTTGTTGAAAAGTACAGGCTTGGAAATGCTACAATGATGAAACGCTTAAGTCATTATCTTATGGATAATATCAGCAACGTATCGTCGTCGCGCAATATCTGTAATGAGCTTGCAAAAGATGGCATGACTGCGAATCACACGACGGTGGGCAATTATATAGAATATCTTTGCAATGCCTTTGTTTTTTATGAAGCAAAACGCTACGATGTAAAGGGGAAGACCTATCTGCAATCATTGAATAAGTATTATATTGCAGACACCGGGATGCGCTTTGCCGAACTTGGCAAAAGAAATATGGATTGGGGGCGAATGCTTGAAAATATCGTATTCATTGAGTTGCTGCGTAGGGGGTACGAGGTATATGTCGGTAAATTATACCAAAAAGAGATTGATTTTGTGGCCATGAAAGGCAGCGATAAACTATATATTCAGGTAAGCGATGACATCGCAGGCGAGACAACTTTCAAAAGAGAGGTGGCGCCATTATTGCAGATACGCGACGCGTACCCTAAATTGCTGCTTGCTCGGACGCGCAACGAAGAGACAGATTACGAGGGCGTAAGGATTGTGGATATCCCAAGATGGCTAATGGAGTTATCCCAGTCGGAAGCGGGCTTCGGGGCCTTCGTTGAAGATGAGGTCCAGAATGCTCAGGCCGGGGATGAAGGGCTCGCCCTGGACCTGCCAATACTCCTCCGGCGCAGGAGCATCGGCCGGAATGTGCCGCAGGTCCGCGGCGTCGGAAGGGAGCGTGTGGCAAGCCTCCGGCAGCCCTAAAATATCGCGAATCACTGCATCCGCATCGGTCAGAAGTTCGCAGAGACGCGCACCCGGAGTCGGCTCACGGAAAAGGTGTGCGAACTTGGGCATGCAGTGCTCGAAAAAAGGAGTGCGCCCGTATGCGCTTTCCAATGCCGTCGGGATGGTTTCCCACCATCGGCCGTGGGCGCTCAGCAGGATGTCGCCCCATGTGAGGCGCCCGCTGGCGAATCCCCCTTCCGGGCGAGATACGGGGATGGTCAGGTCGCGCCGCTGTCCGTGGTCGGCGATTGTGAAGCGATGGGTGCTCTTCAGACGCTTGTCATATCGCATGTCGAAGTCCATGCCGCTGCGGGCATATTGCGCAAGAGCGGCATACCATCCCGCCGAAGCGAATAGCCTGGGGGCAGCCGCGGCAGCTCCGTCGAATACGGTCAGCGGACACGATTCCATCAGAATATCATTTGTCGGGATTGGCGTCGCGCAGTATGCGGTTCCAGCGTATCTTGCCGTCCAGGAAGCTGCGCTGCATGTCGAATGAAGCCAGCACCAGAATCGGAGTGCCTATGATGTGGTCCTCGGGAACGAAGCCCCAGAAACGCGAGTCCTGTGAGTTGTCGCGGTTATCGCCCATCATGAAGTAGTAGTCCATGGCGAAGGTATAGGTGTCTGCAGGCTTGCCGTCGATTATCGCCTTACCGCTTTCGTCGTCCCAATAAGCATCCGTATGTCCCTCGTAGTTTCGGATCGCACGGTGATATGTCAGCCAAGCCTCATGGTCCAGCTTCACGGTCATGCCCTTGGCGGGAATAAGGAGGCCACGACTCCCGCCGTAGTTGGAGAGAGTCCATTTTGAGGCCACTCCCTCCGGGAAAATGTAGTCGTTGGACACGGGGTAGGAGCTCGAAAGCAGATCGTTGTATTTCACGTAAGCACCCAGCACGCCGTCGGCACTCATGCTTTCGATCATGCCCGATGTGAGCGGCATCACGTAGAAGTGCGCGCCCGCGGGAGCTTCGTCCCCGAAGATGCCTGCAGCCTGCGCCGCCATCTCGCTCTGCAGAGGGAATACGTCCGTGAAATTTATGCCGTATTTGTGTGCGAGGTCATCGTCAATGGGGCGCGAGGAAGCTACGAGATAGTTGAACTGCACGTCCTTCGGGAATTCGCGGGCCCTGCCGTCGATGTAGATTGTATCGCCCGAGATGCGGATGCGTTGGCCGGGCAGTCCCACGGCGCGCTTCACGAAGTTCTGACGCCTGTCCACGGGGCGGAAGATGACCTTGCCGAAGGTCTCCGGATTTGCCTTGATGGTTTCGCGACCGTATTTGCGCACCATGCTTTCGTAGTACTCCGGAGTGTCCTCAAACTTGGTGGCCACGCTGTCGCCCGCCGGGAAATTGAACACCACGATGTCCCCTTCCTCCACATTACGCAGCCCCTTGAGGCGATGGTATGGGAGGGAAGGCGTCTCGAGATAGCTGTTGGTGTTGAGAATGGGGAGGCGGTTGTGAACCAGCGGAAAGTGAACCGGCGTCATAGGCACGCGCGGACCATAGACAAACTTATTCACCCACAGATAGTCGCCCGTGAGCAGTGTCTTCTCCAGCGAGCTCGACGGGATCTGATAGTTCTGGCCTATGAACGCGAACACGAAATACACCAGTATGAGGGCGTACACGATTGCGTCCACCCAGCTCATCACGGAGCGGAAAGCCTTGTTCTTGCTCTTTTTCCAGGCGGTGAATGGGATATAGCCCGTGATGTAGATGTCGAACAGCAAAATCCACGCGAGGGCCACCCACCAGTTGCCCAGCCAGGCCACCCATAGGAAAAAGATGATGCTAACTATTGCGAATCGCACCCAGCGGGAGGTGCGCACGGCTTTCAGACGCTCGTTAAATGTCATGATGATTTCGGAGTATTGCGGAAGGGGCTGTGTCAAAAACGCAGTGTTTTGATACAGCCCCTAAGGTGTCGGTATGAGTGTGATATGCGGCCATTGTGCCGCGCCTGATTACTTGGATGCCTGGGCTTCGGCGCGCTCGTAGTACTTGCGGATGTCCGTCTGCGAGCCCTGCACGTATTCGGGATATTCGTCCAGGATAGTCTTGTAGGCCTTGGCCTCGGCGCTGAAGTTGCCCTGCGCACGATAGATGTTGGCCTTCTTAACAAGCATCAGAGGCACGATCTGCGGATTCTTGTCGGCCTTCGAGATTGCCTTGTCATAGCAGGAGAGAGCCTTGTCGTACTGCTCGAGGTTCACGTAGCAGTCGCCCTGCAGGGCTTCCACGCCGGCAGCCACGATTTTATCGCTGATGGAAGCGTCGTCGAGATATTTGATGGCTTCCTCATACTTGCCCTGACGGTAGAGGCGGATACCCATTTCCACCTTGGCGCGATTACCGCTCTTGTAGCCGGCCTTGGCTGCTTCGGCATAAAGCTCGGTAGCGATGGAGTCGTTCTGTTCGATGTCGGCAAGGGCGATCTTCTCATCGGCCTTGGCGTTGCCGTTCTGCTGGATGAAGATCCACACGCAGGCGGCGATGGCACATACAACAAGCATCGTAGCCAGCACTACCATCGTGCGCTGGTTCTTCTTTGCGGAAGTCATGAATTCTTCGGGCATCTCGTCCTTGTTGCCCTGCGGTGCCTGAGGTTTGGTATTTTCCATTTTATAGTCAGTTTTGTTTTTGTTTGCGATCAAGGGAGTGGAAGCCTGCCTGAGCCTTCCGAACTGCAAAAATAGTGCTATTTCCCCAATTATGAAAATTTTTTCTCCCAATTTTTTATTTTAACGCCAAAAGTCCGTAAATTTGTAGTGCTATGAAAGAATTAGACATTACTCTCCGCCTGCAGTCGCTCGCTCCCGAGGAGCTCTCGGAGCAGGAGCGCGCGCTTGTGCATGCCGCAATGGCAGCCACCGAACGCTCATATGCCCCCTACAGCAATTTCCGCGTCGGCGCGGCTATCCTGCTCGATAATGGCGAGATAATCGAAGGTGCCAACCAGGAAAATGTGGCATATCCTTCGGGCACCTGTGCCGAGCGCTCCGCCTGTTTCTATGCCGGGGCGCGGTACCCCGACGCGCGTTTCAAGTGCATCGCCGTAGCAGCCCGAGGCACCGACGGCAAGTTCACGCCCCTGCCCACGGCCCCCTGCGGCGCCTGTCGCCAGGCATTGCTTGAGTATGAAGTGCTCGCCGGACGTCCCGTGCCGGTCCTCCTCGCAGGAGCCGACGCCGTCTATCGCATTCCCTCCGTGGCCTCCCTCTTGCCCCTCGCTTTCACTGAATTTTAGACATATACAATATAATCTCCCTATCGAAATGGACTTTATAGACGAACTCACCTGGCGTGGCATGATCCACACTGTCATGCCCGGAACTGAAGAACAACTTAAAAAAGAAATGACAACGGCCTACCTGGGTATCGACCCCACGGCCGACTCTCTCCATATCGGACACCTCGTGGGCGTGATGATGCTCAAGCACTTCCAGCGCTCAGGCCACAAGCCCATCGCACTCGTCGGCGGTGCCACCGGCATGATCGGCGACCCCTCCATGAAGAGCCAGGAGCGCAAGCTCCTCGATGAGGCCACTCTCCGCCATAACCAGGAAGCCATCAAGAAGCAGCTCGCGAAGTTCCTTGATTTCGATTCCGATGCGCCCAACGCGGCCGAACTCGTCAACAATTACGACTGGATGAAGAACTTCTCCTTCCTCGACTTCATCCGCGATGTCGGCAAGCACATCACCGTCAACTACATGATGTCCAAGGATTCCGTGAAGAAGCGCCTGTCGCGCGACAGCAACGAGGGTATGTCCTTCACCGAGTTCTCCTACCAGCTCGTGCAGGGCTACGACTTCCTCAACCTCTATCGCGAGAAGAACTGCCGCCTGCAGCTCGGCGGCTCCGACCAGTGGGGCAACATCACCACCGGCACCGAGCTCATCCGCCGCACACTCGGCGGCGAAGCCTTCGCGCTCACTTGCCCCCTCATCACCAAGGCCGACGGCGGCAAGTTCGGCAAGACCGAGAGCGGAAACGTATGGCTCGACCCCGCCTACACATCCCCCTACAAGTTCTATCAGTTCTGGCTCAACGTCTCCGACGAGGACGCCGAGAAGTACATCAAGATATTCACAGAGCTTGGACGTGAGGAAATTGAAGCTCTCGTGGCCGAGCAGAAAGCCGATCCCGGCCTCCGTCCCCTGCAGAAGCGCCTCGCCAAGGAAATAACCACCATGGTCCATTCCGCCGAGGACTACGAGAAAGCCGTCGAGGCCTCACAGATTCTCTTCAGCAACAAGGCCGGCGAGACACTCCACAAGCTCGACGAGCATACGCTGCTTGACGTGTTCGAAGGCGTGCCCACATTCGAAGTCAGCCGTCAGGACATCGAGAGCGGTATCCGCATGGCCGACCTGCTCACCGACAAAGCCGCCGTATTCCCCTCCAAAGGCGAATTCCGCAAGATGGTTCAGGGTGGCGGTGTGTCCGTCAACAAGGAAAAACTCACCGACCCCAACGCCGAAGCATCCACCGACCTCCTGCTCAACGACCGCTACATCATCGTGCAGCGAGGCAAGAAAAACTATTATCTACTTATCGTAAAGTAATCTCCGGTGTCTATCATCGCCTTCTCCTTCGCCACCGACAGGCTCATCGAGTTTGATTCGGTCATCAATCAGGCCTGCGACGCAATAAAGTCCGACATCGTTGTACGAGACCTGCGCCACGCAGGCCCCGGCTCCGAGGGCACTCCCGCCGACGAGGAATTCCCCGGCGCCGACCTGTTCCCGCAGTACGATGACGAAGACCCTGAAGGCGAGCCCCGGGAAGGCTCAGACCTCGTAGTCTGTGCCCGCAACATAGGGCTGCGCGGCGTGTTTCTCCACGCCCGCGCAGCATCCGTCGGTGTCGGGTTGGTCACACCCGCATCCCCCGGCGATTACATCCTCGCCACATTCCTCGGCCTGAAGCTCGGAGAGCTTACGGGCAATCCCCCCGAGTTCGACCGCCAGATCTGCGATCCCGACTACATCCCGCAGCCCTCCTCCGGTGAAGAGCTCTTCTCCCCCGCGTGGATCTCCCAATGCATGCTCATGGACTTCGCGCGCCTCTTCGTCACCGCTCTCCGGGGTTCCTTCCCCATAGTCCTCAAGTGCTTCAACTTCCCCGCCGTCATCGGGCCGCGACTGCTCTCCTCCATCCGCCTCTATCCCCTCAAAGCACCCTCCGAGTCCACGGCCGCCGCATATCGCCGCCTCACATCCTACCTCGCCTCCGTGCAATGGAAGTATGAGGACGCTCAGCCCACGGCCACAGGTCGCTGCCTCGTGCGCCACGTCGACGATCCCGCCGAGCGCGAGGCCATGGAAAACAATGACTTCACCGAAGAAGACGCCCGACGCATACTTGCCGAGCTCGGCAATGGCGATCGCACGGCCTTCTTCTCCATGAGCGCCATACCCATGGGCATGCCCGAAGGCTCTCCCGTGCCAGCCCCGCAGCTCCTGCTCTATGCCGACTATCTTAGCTTTGTCGACATCGAAGCCCGCGACCAGCTTGCCGTAGTGCCCTTCACCTGCATCCGCTCCCTCATCGAAGGCGTCCCCGGAACATTCATCGACGAATACCAATATTTCGCCGAGGAGCCGGTCGACGACGCCCGGGCCGCGGAGATGCTCTCCGGAGCCTCCAGATACATCTCCTCCTCGCCCTTCACCCGTCCCGTATATCCCGGAATGGGAGCCCCCGCCGGCGCCAATACCTTCGTTTTCTTCTGGCGTCCCGGTGTCAACGGCCCCTCCATCCGCGAATTCCGGAGCTACATCCCCAAGTTCCAGCTCCTCACACCCGAGTGGGAAATCACCGAGCACACCTCCGCCCGCATCGGCGATCGCTTCTTCATGATCTGCACCTCCTCGCGCATGCCCCGGGGAGTGGTCATGAGCGGAATACTCAGCTCCAATCCCTTTCCCTCGGCCGACGGCCGGGGCTGGCTCGTCGAGCTCAAGCCCAACTTCATAATGGATCCCCGCCATCCCTCGCTCATCACCTGCGATCTCCTCGCCGACGCCATACCCGGCTTCGACTGGACCGGCGGACCCAACGGCCGACTGCTCCCGGCCGACGATGCCGCCACCCTCGAAGAGCTCTGGGCCCCCGAGCTCGACCATGCTGTCACCACCGTCGGCGCCTCCTACGCCACCGAAAAAGGCCTCAACGCCATCTGGCCCGAACAGTGCACATACTGATTCCGCCACCTCTCTCCCGCGTCAATCAAAAAATCCAACATATCACGATGTCCACTTCTTGCCTTCGCGCAATGCGCCGTTCTGTCTGCGCACTGCTCGCCGTCCTCGCCTCGGGTCTTCCTGTCCTCGCGCAGTCCGTAGTCTCCTCCGGTGCCGGTTCGTATGCCTCCATGCCGCCGGCCTACAAGGCAGCCACCGATGAGCACTCCGGCTTCAACGCCACCAGGATGCTGTCCCGAAAGCTGTATGTCGACGAGCTACCCTCCACATCCCGCGACGGCATCGAAGTGCCCGGCCGTCCGCTCCCCACCAACGACTGGTGGACCGACGTCCTCGCAAGCCGCTACAGTGGATCCCTCTGGAGCTATCCCTCCATGCTGCGTACATCCGAGGATGGCGTTCAGATCAATTACCCAACCTATTGGGCCGACGCAGGCAAGGAAATCAAATCCCGAACTAACCTCACCGTCGGAGCCCTCCGTTGGAAAGCCGACGCTACAATAGCCGCCGACTGGCACGACTGGGACGTCGTACTGCGCATGCCCGATGCAGCTGGCACAGGCGAGATGCGCGTCACGGCCGCGCACGGCTCCCCGTTCACCTGGTTCGAATTCAGCGGCCTCACCCCTGAAATCCGCTTCAGCCAGGCCCCCGAACTCTTCGCCGAAAGCACAGCCTGCGCCGGAATCCGCATAGGCGCCGACCTCTACGGCATCTATTTCCCCGCGGGCGTGCATCTGCGCCTCGTCGACGGAGCCATGCAGCCCGACGCCGATTGTCCGTGGCTCGTGGTGGCGCTCCTCCGTTCCGAGTCCGATCTTCAGACCTTCGCTCCCTACGCAACCTCCATTCCGCGATCCACATCCGTCAGCTGGAGCTTCGACGAAAGTACATCGCGGCTGGCCACCTTCTGGACCGTCATTGCCGAGAATCTGCGCAACCCCGACGCCGAAGCTCCCGTCATGCAGGGCTTCCTGCCGCACGCATATAAATATGCCCTCCCCGGCGCCAACCTAAATTTCGATGGCGGCCCCGCATACCTCACACCGCGCGGACAAATGAAGATGGCCGTTTCCCCCACGGGCGAGTTTAGCTATTCATACCCTTTCTCCGGTATGCTCCCGTCTTATGCCGCCCCCGTCGAGGGCAATGCGCCCGTCGACGGCTATGACCCCACCATCATGCGCGAGCTCATGCAGAGCTACGCCTCCGCCGGCAGTTTCGGCGGCGACACCTACTGGGGCGGCAAGGGCCTCACGCAGATGGCCCTCAACATGATGTTCGCCAAGGAAACGGGCCATACCGACATATACGAAACCTCCCGCACGCGTCTCCGCGAAGCATTCGAAAACTGGCTCACATACACTCCCGGCGAGAATACATTCTTCTTCAGCTACTATCCCCGATGGGGAGCCATGCTCGGCTTCGACGTCTCATACGACTCCGACGCCTTCAATGACCACCACTTCCACTACGGCTACTTCACCTACGCCGCCGCGCTTCTTTGCCTCGAAGACCCCGACTTCGCCGCCAATTACGCCGAAATACTCACCCTCATAGCCAAGGATTACGCCAACTGGGACAAGGACGACACCCGTTTCCCCTTCCTCCGAACCCTCGACCCCTGGTGCGGCCACTCCTGGGCCGGAGGCATGGGCGATGCCGGCAACGACAATGGCAATGGCCAGGAATCAACCTCCGAGGCAATGCAAGGGTGGGGCGGCATCTATCTCCTTGGGGTGGCCCTCGGCAACCGGGAGATGCGCGATGCCGGCCTCTTCGGCTGGAGCACCGAAGCTCGCGCCACCCGCGAGTATTGGTATGATGTCGACTCCCCGCGTCCCGCCAATGCCGGCGGACGCAAGCCCTGGCCCGGAAAAGGCGACCGATCCGGCAATTACGACTACAACGAATACCCCTACGCCTACAACTCCAACATCACCGGCAAAGGCATAGGCTGGTGGACGTGGTTCGGGGGCGATCCGCTCTTCATGCACGGCATACAATGGATGCCCGTATCCCCGGCGCTCGACTATCTTTCATGGGACACCGATTTCGTCGCTTGGGCCTATGACGACATGATGTCCGGCGCAAATTCCGCCTATTCCCACAAGTGGTTCGAACCCACTGTCAACACCGACAGCGGCGAAACCATCGAGCCCCTTGCCCTAAACGACTGGGGCAATGTCACTCTCTCCTATCTCCAGAGGGCCGACCCGCAGCAGGCCGCATCCATATTCGCCCGGGCCTGGCGCGAGAACCTGCATATCGCCAAGGCCGTCAGCACAGGACATATTTCCTATTACGTCACCCACAGCCATCTCACTTGGGGCGAACCCGATTTCGGCATCAGTGCCGACATCCCCACCGCGCAGGCCTACGTCAAGGATCGCAATCAGATATTCATGGTCTACAATCCCGGCCATACCGATCGTACCGTCCGCTTCACGGATGCCTCCGGCGCCCTCGTCCGCAGCGTTCAGGCCCCGCCTCGTCGCCTTACGGTCTTTACCGGGCCCGCTCGCCCCGAGTCCATTGACGCATCTTCCTCCGAAGGCCGTATACTGCCTCCCGGCTCCTCTACGCTTATCTCCTCGCGGATCCTCGACCAGTACGGCGCGGCCATCGCCGGCGAGCCCGTCGTGCTGTCTCTCCCCGACGGTGTCCCCGCCACGCTTGAAGGGTCACGTCTGAGCGTCCCGGCCGATGCTCCCCGGGGGTCCGTATTCGCTCTCACGCTGCGTAGCGGCGATATCACCGCCACTCTCGGCTTCACCGTCAACGACCGCCCGCAGGTTCAGTCCGTCCGCATCGAAGGCCTCCCCGCAATGCTAGAAGTCGGCACACCTCTGTCCCTTGCCCTTCACACTGTCGATCAGTACGGTGTCGACACCGAAGTCTCCGACGCCCGCTGGACCATCACCGACGACAGCGGTAACACCACACCTGTTTCCGCCACCTTCACCCCCTCGCGCGTCGGCAACTTCACCCTCACGGCCTACACCGCCGATGCTTCGGCCTCCGCAGCCACCTTCATCACCCCTCCCATGCCCCTGGTTTCCGCTGGGGCAATCCCGGTGGGCTCGAGTGCCGAAAATGCGGGCTGCCTCCCCGAATTCGTCAACGACGGCAACCTCTCCACACGCTGGGGCAGCGCCCATACCGACGACCAGTGGATCATGCTCGACCTCGGCGCCGACTGCTTCATATCCCGCGTACTCATCAATTGGGAAGCTGCCTATGCCGCTGCCTACGACATCGAGATTGCTCCCGACGGCTGCGTCATGACCACCCACACCGGCGATTTTGCCGGACAGCAGCGCACCGTCAGCCTTCCTGCCGATGGCGAATGGACATCCGTCACTCCCGAGACAGCCGCCGGCCCCGGCAATCGCGAAACCGCAATCGGTGCGCGCGGCCGATATGTGCGTGTGCATGGCCGCAGGCGTGCCACGGCTTGGGGCTACTCCATCCACGAAATGACAGTCTACGGCCTCGGCGCATCCCTTGGCCCCGACGACGTCCTCGGCATCGATTTCGCTCTCCCGCAGGTCGCCGATCAGCACGCCACATTAATTCTCGCCCCCCGCGCCTACACGCTCTCCGGCGAGAAACGCGACATCAGCGTGCACTGGAGCGCCGACAAGCCGGCCGAGTTCGCCGGCAATCGCTTCATCCCGCGCTCCTATGGCCTGTACACTGTCACGGCTACAGCCCCCGGCGGAATAGCCACTTCCGCCTACACTTTCATCAACGAAGCCGAGCGCATCGCAGGAATAGAGCTCTCCGCCTCGGATCTTACCATCATCGAAGGCGAGAGCGCCGTTCTCACGGCCACGCTCCTCAATCAGTTCGGTGCCCCGTGCCGCATGGCCGATGCCGACATCGACATCGCTGTCACCGATAGCGGCGGCATCCCCACTGACCTCGCAACCTACGACCCCGCCACTGGCATTTTCGCATCCTCTGCCCCGGGCGTCTACACCGTTCGCTTCGGCTCGCTCGCATCCGCAAAGATCAGCGTGGTACCCCTCCGCGATGCCAATCTCGCGCTCGGCAAACCCGCCGCTGCCTCCTCCGTCCGCGACGGCAATAAGGCATCCTTCGTCAACGACGGCAACACCTCCACACGTTGGGAAAGCGACTGGGCCGACGACCAGTGGATAGCCATCGACCTGCTCGACAAATATGAGATCGACCGCATGGAAATCCTTTGGGAAGGCGCCTTCGCCCGTCAGTACCGCATTCAGGCAAGCACCGACGGCAGCAACTGGACGGAGATATACTCCGCCGCAAACGCCCCCGGAGGCACGGAAAAGATAGCGTTCCAACCGGTGGCCGCTTCGCACGTGCGCATCAATTGCGACAGGCGTGCCCTCGAGGCTTATGGCTTCAGCATCTACGAATGGCGTGTCTATGGCTTGCGCAGGATTGCCGATACTTCCGGGGTCGAGAACATCACCCTCGACAGCAGCTCCGAAATGTACTTCGACCTTCAGGGCCGACGCCTCCCGACCACGCCTGCCCGCGGCTTCTATATTGTCCCGGGCCGCTCCGTATATTATAAAAACTAAAAAAACACCGCTCCTATTGGCATAAATAAAAATAAAGACGTATATTTGCAGACGCAACAAACCGCAATACGACGCGCGGGCGCTCCGCCCGCGTCGCCGATTATCTGACCGATGAGAGTAAAAATACACCACGAAGGCAATCATCTGCTCTTTATTGCTGCTGTCCTCATTCTGCTGATAGTAGTTCCCCTATGGCTTTGGGTCAAGCCCACAGTCATAGCCATCGTTGCGTCAGTCATCCTCGGCATCCTCTACTTCTTCCTCGTCAACTTCTTCCGTTCCCCGCGTCGCCACTTCGTCGGCCCGCAGGAAAATGTCGTCGTTTCAAGCGCCGACGGCACGGTCGTCGCCCTAGAAGAAGTCTACGAGCCCGAATACCTCAAGTGCCGTTGCATTCAGCTCTCGGTGTTCATGAGCGTCCTCAACGTCCATGCCAACTGGTTCCCCGTCAACGGCGAGGTAATCTTCACCGCCCATCATCCCGGTCGATTCATGGCCGCCTACCTCCCCAAGTCCAGCACCGAGAACGAACGCTCTACCGTGGTAATACGCACTCCTGCCGGACAGCTCGTCCTCATGCGCCAGGTCGCCGGCGCTATGGCCCGACGGATAGTCACATACGCCGAGCCCGGAGTCGAAGCCTCCATCGAAGACCACATGGGATTCATCAAATTCGGCTCCCGAATCGACCTCTACCTCCCCTTGGGCACGGAAATTAACGCCCGCATAGGCGAAAAGACAACCGGCGGAATCACCGTCCTCGGACACCTCCGGCCCTGACACCGCCCCCTCCCTCTCCCCATACCCCACATGGCAATACACATCAAGCAGTATATCCCCAACACAATCACCTGCCTCAACCTCCTCTCGGGCTGCGCCGCCATTTTCTTCGCCTTCCATAGCGATGCCTCCTTCGGCTCCATGCCCGGCCTCCACTGGTGCTGGCTCGCCATTGCCGCAGCAGCCCTGTTCGACTTCTGCGATGGCGCCGCTGCGCGCCTCCTCAAGGCCTTCTCCCCTCTGGGCAAGGACCTTGATTCCCTCTCCGACCTCGTCAGCTTCGGCGTTGCGCCCGCTATGATGCTCCTCAACGTCATGCTCCTTAACGCCGCGCCCGCCAATGCATGGCTCTGCTATGTAGCCCTGCTTCTCGCCCCCTTCGGAGCCCTGCGCCTCGCCAAGTTCAACAACGACACACGCCAGACCGTAAGCTTCCGCGGCCTCCCCATCCCCGCCAACGCCATCTTCTGGATCGGAGCATCCGCTTGGATCGAGCGCTACGGCTATCCCGGCACCGCTGTCTGCGTCCTCCTCGTCATCGCCATGTGCGCCGCGATGGTGGCCGAATTCCCCATGTACTCCCTCAAGTTCAAGAACTTCGACTTCCGCGAGAATTTCAGCCGCTACTCACTCCTCTTCGGAGCCCTCCTCTTCATCATCGCCTACGGCGTTTCCGGACTCATGTGGAGCATCGTACTCTACTTCGTCGTCTCCTTCGCCCGTCGGCGCCACATCGCCTGAGCCCCCCGCCGGGCTTGCCCCCTGTCTCTTATAAACATATGACCCTGCCGAAGAATAGAGAGGTGTAGATAGAGGTGGTGGCCGTATGATTAAAAAAAAAAGGGGG
>CAMWNH010000003.1 GCA_947175605.1 uncultured Porphyromonadaceae bacterium | reverse complement strand
ATCGTGATTAATCGTGATTTATCCCGGATTTTGCTATCGGGGCGTTGTTGACGTGCCGGAGGCTCGTCCCTAAAGGTCGGGGTCGATGGATAGCCGGGTGCAACCTGTCGCGGGTTAGCTATGATAGGTAATATAGCTTTTATAGCGGGCTTATCCGCGGAGGGCGTTGTTGACGTGCCGGAGGCACGTCCCTACAGGTCGCGGGAGCTGCTTTTGGCTTTGAGTGTGCGGGCTGTTTTTTTGTTTTTACGGGCTTTGTTTGCGGTTTGTGGGGGTTTCCCTTAATCGCTTTGCGGATTGGCTTGTGGTGCGCATATAATACCTATTTTTGGGTATTGCGGGTGCGGGTAGTTGTTGGTATTTTTGCGGTGTTGAATCTATGGTCCGGATTGAGCGGTCCGGTATGATTGTAGAATTGTTTTTGTGAAAAAGCCGGAGGCGGGTCGTGCGACTCGCCTCCGGCCGTGTATGGGTCTATGCCCGTGAACTTTAGTTCAGAGCTTTGGTGAGGTTGTAGTTGGCGAATTCAAGGTCGTTGGCGGCTTTCTGTGCCATGGATGCATCGAGGCGGACGGCCTGGCGGAGGTTGCCGGTGAGCATGGATTCGTTGTTGGTGCGGGCGCCTACGATGGCCATGAGGTAGTAGGTAGTGGCGTCGGGGTTGTTGATACCGGCGAGTGTGGTCTTGGCCTTGGCGTAGTCTTTGGTGACGATCTGTGCGACGGCGGCGTTATTGCTCTTTGTGTCGCCGAAGGCGCGTACGGCAGCTGCGGCATCGCCCTGCTTGAGGTAGTAGAGGCCGAGTGCTTCGCCGAGTTCGTCGGTGCCGGCTGCAGCGCCGAAGAGCTGGTTGGCCTTGGAGTAGTTCTTGTTGATCATCTCGATGAGGCCGAGGTTCATCTGGGGTTCGCCGTTGGAGGTGAGGGATGCGGCCTTGCGGAAGTTAGCGGCGGCGGCGTCATAGTCGCCTGCTACGTACTGTGCGAGTCCGAGGTTGTTGAATGTGCGGTAGTCCTGCGGATAGAGGCGAGCTGCGGTGTCGTAGATCATCATGCGCTTGCCGTTGTCTTCGGTGAGGGTGGCGGCGTAGAGGATTTCTTCGACGTTGAGTTTGGAGGGATCGGACTGGTAGAGGGCCATAATTTCGGCGTCGCTCTTGCCGATGACGTCGATGGAGGCTGTCACGCGCGAGTAGCGCAGCTGGGGCAGGATCTGGTCGGCGAGCTGTTCGAATACGCTGGCCAGATTGCGGATTTCGCGTTCGCGCTGGTCGGGATCCTTGTACATGGAGAGGACGCTGAGGATGAGGTCCTTGTCCTGGATGTTGCTCTGCTGCACGAGTTTCTGGAATCCTTCCCAGTCTTCGGCGGTGAACTGTGCGGTGAGTTCGCCGAATTCGGTGATTTTGTCCTTCTTCAGCTGATCGGTCATATAGGCCTTGGTGTTCTTCTCGCGGTTCTCGGCGAGCTTGGTGTTGAACTCCATCGTACCGTCGGGCGATGCGTAGGAGGAGATGTTGATTTCCTGAAGGACGCGGGAGGTATCGGAGTTGGCGTTGAGGATCTCGCGCTGAAGTTCCACCATGGCGTCGGTCTTGAGCTGGCCGGCGCGGATGTTGGCCTGATTGATGAGGAACATGATGTCGGCGGCATACTTTTCATTGATCACGCGCTGGAATGCGTCGTCGGCCAGTGCGGGACGGGCGTTAGCGGCTGTTGCGAGTGCAGAGGTAGCGATTACGCCGTTGGCAACCTTCACGCGCGGAAGCACGTACTGCTTCTTGCCCTGACGCACGTTGAATCCGAGCTCGAGTTCGCTCTTGGCCATTTCGGGCTCATAGACGAAGGACACGGGGATAGTGGCTGTGCCGCCGTATTCGTAGTTGATGACGGGGGCATTGCCGCGCACTTTCTCGCCCTGGAAGGAGTAGGGCATCGAGGCTACTTCGCGGCCGGCGAATACGAGATAGGGAGTGACGGTGACTTCGGCATCCTTGACGAAGAATTTGCCGGGGATGCGTGCGCTGACGGTGGCGGGCACCTTATCGCCTACGACTTCGAGAGGATTGGGATTGGCGGTGAAGTAGTCGGAGGTGAATTGTCCGAGCTTCTTGCCGCAGGAGGTCATGCTGAGGGCTGCGCCCAGGGCCACGACATAGCAGAGCTTGCGGTTCATGTGATGAAGGGTTTGAGGTATTGTATAAATTGCGGTCCACAGATTGTGGACGTATTTTTCTGCAAAGATAAACAAATATTCCGTTCGACAGCCATGCCGTGGAATATTTTTTTATTTGCGTCCGAAATCGGCGGGAATCTCGCCCCAGGCGTCCGTGTCCCATTTCAGGAGCGGGTTACGGATATCGTTGGCCTTAATCCAGGCGTTGGCGCGCGCCAGCACTTCGCGCACGCGTGCGTTTTTCGCGGTGGGAGTGATGGTTGTGTTGCTTGCGCGCTTGCGTATCCATGCCAGCGCCGTGCGCGAGTCGGTGTAGATGGGCGTTGTGTAGTCGTGGCTCTTGTGGAGCAGCGCGGCGCAATGAATTATTGCCAGATATTCGGCGATGTTGTTTGTGCCGCCTTCCATGGGGCCTATGTGGAACACTTCCTGCCCCGTGCCCACGAGCACGCCGCGGTATTCCATGGGCCCGGGGTTGCAGGCGCAGGCACCGTCCACGGCTATGGCGTTGAGCCGTATTTCGGGGATTGCGTCGTAGTTTACTACTTCTTTTTTCTGTGCTTCGGCCATGCCGCGGGCCAGCGAGAGATGTTCCTCGGGGCGTCCTCGGAAGGCGCTCACGGCCTCCTCCTGCGAAGGGAAGCTACGGTATTTCGCGCCGGGAAACCCCTCGATCTGTGCGCGGGTCTCCTCCCATGTGTCGAATACGCCTGTGGCACGGCCGGCCCATACGACGTAGTATTTGCGGAAGCGTGCGGGTGTGTTATCGAATGAGGCCATCAGCAGTATTGTATCAGCAGGTCAATATCCACGGCCCGGATGCCGAGTATGGCGGCGGCCTGTTCGTTCACGCAGCGTCCCAAAAAGGCGTATACGCCCTTACGCAGAGCAGAGTTGAGGCGCAGCGCGTTGGCCGTGCCGTCGCATACGAGAATTTCATCCAGCATGCTCACGAAGGTATTGCTTAGCGCCATGGCCAGCGTGCGCGGCACGGCGTTTCCGGCATTGATATAGCAGCAACGGACGGGTCCGCCCATGGGGTTGTCGCCGGGCATTGCTTCGTTCAGGTCCACGAGCCTCAGCGAGGGGAAGGCGCAGCCCGGGTGCATTGTGAGGTCGAAGCAGATCACACCTCGCTTCATGCCGTCGGCCAGCGAGGCATCGACGATGCCGTCGGGCGAGAGGCTGTGTGCGGCCACAACGATGTCGGCCGAGCGCAATGCGCCCTCGAATACCTTCGGATGTATTGCCGAGCCTATCGCTCCGGGGCCCAGGACGTGCAGGGCCCTGCGCAGCGCATATACGTCGTTGTCGAAGATTCGCACGGTGGCTCCGAGACCTATAGCCGTGCCGGCTGCCGCTATGGCTGCCATATCGGAGCCTATGACCATCACTTCGCAGGGCACGACGCCGGGGATGCCGCCAAGGAGGATTCCCTTGCCGTGTATCGCGTCGGCCAGCAGGGATGATGCCAGGGATATCGCTGCGCGGCCGGCTACTTCCTGAATAATGTCGGCGAAGGGTCGCAGGCCCGTGGGGTCGCAGATGTTCTCGAGGGCAATGGCCGTGATGCCGCGGTCGAGCAGGGTGCGCAGGGTGCGCGCGTCGCCGGGTTCGGCATATAGAAATCCCAGAAGCATCGAGCCGCGGCGCATCATGGCCACATCCGAGGCCGCCAGACGGCTGAGGCTGATGACTACATCGGCCTGCAGGGCCTGTGCGCGACGGCATATGCTCACGCCGCGGCGAGCGTAGGCTTCGTCGCTGTAATGGATGGGCATGGCCGCGCCCTCCTCCATCAGCACGCGGAAACCGCGCTCTACCAGGCGCTCGGCGCCTTCGGGTGTGAGCGGGAAGCGATGGTCGGCCGTGAGCGTCGCGGCCGGCATGCCTATGGATATACTTCGCGGCTGCGTGGCCGTCTTGTAGAGCTGTTCGAGTGGGGTAGGTTGGGCCATATTACGGTGTAGGGAGGGAGTGGATAATGAGAGGATGTGCGTCAGGGCTGCGTGCCTTGGAGGCCGAGAAGCGGGCCGAAGCGTCGGATGAATTCGCGGCAGGTGGAGGCCACTTGCCGGGGTGTCTCGAGCCGGGTAGAGTCGAAGGTCGAGTGGGCTCGCCCGTACCAAGGCGCGCGCCTCTGCGCCAGGGCGTCGAGCTCGCGGCCCAGAAGATCCGGATCGCCATGCACGCGGCTCACCAGCGGACGCTGCTCCGGCGGGGCTTCCAGCAGTCGGCGCAGCGTGGCTTCGCGGCTTGCCTGCAATTCCACGACATGTCCGCGCTCGAGCATGTAGGCGATGTTCTCCTCGTTGCAGGGCGTTCCGCCTCCGCAGGCCACTATGAGCGGTCCTCGGCCGGGTGTTTCCGCCACGAGGCGAAGCACGCGGCTCTCGGCATGGCGGAAGTAGGGCTCGCCCATCTCGGCAAATATGCGGGATATGGATATGCCTTCACCGGCCTCGACTGCGGAGTCGAGGTCGGTGAAGGATATGGGGGTCTCAGGCGTGGACAGCCGGGCCAGTGCTTGCCCGAGTGTGGTTTTTCCGCAGGCCGGCAGGCCGATCAGAAACACCACGGGGCGACGGCAGTTGCTGCAGGCGCCCGTGCTCACTTCTTGTCGGCAGCCTGGGCCTTGAGGAGATCGCGGATTTCCGTGAGGAGTTCTTCCTGGCTGGGGCCGGCGGGAGCTTCGGGTGCGGGCTCTTCGGCTTTCTTGAACTTATTGATGGCCTTGATGGCAACAAATATGCAGAAGGCGATGATCAGGAAGTCGACGATAGTCTGCACGAAGGCGCCCCAGGTGATAGCCACTTCGGGGGTAATTACTTCCGTACCTTCGGTTACGCCCTTCTGAATCACATATTTGAATTCGCTGAAGTTGGTACCTCCGGTGAGCACACCCACGCCGGGCATGATGATGTCGTTTACGAGAGAGGATACGATTTTACCGAATGCTCCACCGATGATCACACCGACAGCCATGTCGACTACATTGCCGCGCATTGCAAAATCCTTGAATTCGGAAAAGAATTTTTTCATAAGAGGATATGGGTTTAAAAGATTCGTTTTGTTATGTTCGTGCAAACTTACGCAAAAAAAACAATAAATCCAAAAAGCCCGTCGTAAATGCGCTTTCAGCCCCCGCGCCCCGGCCGCAGACTGAAACAATGTTACAATTTACGGTAATACGACGTGTCTATTAGTCTCTAAGACATGCCAAAGGAATAACATGCACACCATCCGGACGAGTGTAGGCGATAGGACCGGCGGTAATCACACCATTTTGGTCCCTCAATCAGAACAGCTCCGAAGGTATTCAGTCTGTCTCTTAAGATTTTATCTGCAATTCGAGGATAGTATTTCATTTCTGGAATTTTCGTTAGAGTAGAGATTTAGTTTTTTGAGACAATTTACTGAACAAAATTGGGGTAATTCATTGAATAAATTTGTGGTGCTTTGTTGAATATAATTGAGGTAGTAGACTCAATGAATTTGCGAGTATCACTTCTTACGCTTGATCTCGAATTCAACAGTCAGGGGGTAGTGGTCCGACGAGGGTATGGTGCCCTTGGTGAGGCTCAGGGGCCGGAGGTCGCCCTTGTAGAGCACGTGGTCGATGCCAAAGTAAAAATAATCCGCGTTGAACGTGATAATCGGACCGAAGCCCACTTCAGGATATACTTCGCGCAGGCCCGTGCGGCGCAGGCGCCGGATAGCATAGCAGTCCGAAACATCGTTGAAATCGCCGCACACCAGCACATTCGGCCCCCCGAACCGGTCCACGAACTGCGCTATTGTATCGGCCTGTCCGGCGCGCGACACGCAGGCGGCCGCCACTTTCGACAGCAGTTCCGTCTTGAACAGGCTGATTTCGTTGCGCAGCTCGTCCGTATTGCCCTGCGCCAGTCCCTTGTATAGCTCCTTGTCGTCCTTATTGAGGCCCAGGCTCTGCAGGTGGAGATTGAACACCGTCAGGTCCATATCCTCATCGATGTGCACGCGGAATGCATCGCAGTCGGCCCCGAACTTTTTCCTGTTTAAGTTGAGGCGTACCGACTCCGTAGGATATTTCGATAGCAGCATCATGTGCACGTCCGTGCGCAGGATGTAGGGATAGATCTCGCTCAGCCGCTGCATGTCCTGCGGCTTTATGAGGTTGTTGCCCCAGGGCACGAAGGTCTCCGTCTCCTGAAGGCACACAATATCCGCTCCGCTGTTCAGTATGGTCGATAGCGTGCGGTTGCGGCCGGAAGCTTCGTTCTGCTCGGGATGCTGGTCCTCGAAGGAGCATACGTTATAGGTCATCACGCGCAGAATGCGGGAGCCCTCGGGCGCCGTGCGGCCGAGAACGTGCAATGGACAATAGTCGAGAATCGGCCCCCAGCACGCAAGCATAGCCAATGCCGGAATGATGGCTCCGCGGCGCCAGAAAATCAAGGCAAATATAATCAGGAGCAGCGTGGCTGCAAGCGCAAACGGAAAGGCCAATCCCAGCGCGCCCCAGTATCCCCCGTGGACAGTTGGGTTGATGTAGCCGCTGTAGCCGCACGCGAGCAGTATGACCGAGCATATTAGCCCCAGGACAATGAAGACACCGCGCACAAACAGCTTCCACACACCCGGACGGTCTTTGCGGCTTTCGGGCTTGCGGCGAGCAGGCGCTTGCGGCTTTGCGGGCGTTATCTCTCTGCTCATAGGCTCTCCTTTTCAGCTTTGGTGAGTGCCGAGTATCCCGAGCGCGAAGCCTTGCGGAGCGCGCGTCTGCGCCGTTCGATGAGCTCCTGGCGCGAGCGGCGCGTGTGCGTGAGGATCGCACGCGCAGGCATCGAGAATACAGCCGCAATCAGCAGCCCCGCACCTATACCCGCTGCGTGGGCGGCCGCAGCGCCGGTCTCCCCGAAAATCAATGGAAGCGCCAGCGCTATCGTCGTCACTAATGCTGCTGCAGCTCCCATCGTGACGCTCACGTTCGGAAGCACATTCAGCCGCAGATCGTAGGCCCAGTACGATGGGGCTATGACCAGGCAAAGTACCGCCGCCGACGATCCGGCCAACAGAGCGCCCTGCGGAGCCGCAAACCAGAAGGCTGCCGCCCCGGCAAGACCGCCCGCCACATAGAGCGGCAGCAGAAAACGATGCAGCCCCAGCGAGCATGCGATGGCGCCGAAGGCCGTGAGTATGCCCATATTGCACAGGAAATGCAACAGCCCCGTGTGGGCGAACATATAGCTTAGCGGACGCCAGTCAAGCGGCGCGCCCGCCTCCAGAAGCAGATTGTCCAGTATATCCACATCGAAGGCCGCAGCAGTCAGCGTGGCTGCGAAGACTGCGGTATTAACGCATACGAGCAAGAGCAGGCGCCCCAGCGGCGGAAGATGACTCTTGTCCTGCCGCATCAGAAAAACCAGTGGTTGTTGAATACGCCCTTACGCTTCCAGTACCATAGCAGAAGGAAGCCGAATATCATACCTCCCAAGTGCGCGAAGTGTGCCACGCCGTCGGCCGAGCCGCTCACGCCGTACACGAGCTCGAGAACGAAGTAGCCGATGATGAGCCACTTGGCCTTGATGGGCATCACGAAGTAAAGGTAGATGGGCTGATTGGGGAAGAGATAGCCGAAGGCCAGCAGCACGCCGTAGATAGCGCCCGAGGCGCCCACCATGGGCGAGTTCACCAGCGAGTTCAGCATGCCCATGTCCGGATTCATGTAGTTCTGGAAATTCTGCAGGTGATACCACCCCTGTGTCAGCACTTCCTGCACGGATTCCGGACTCATGATGCTCTCCAGATGGCTGATGTAGAATGCGAACACACCCTCCTGAATCAGGCCCGCGCCTATGCCGCAGGTCAGATAGAAGAAGAGGAAGCGCATCGACCCCATAGCATATTCAATCGTGCGGCCGAACATCCATAGCGCGAACATATTGAAGAATATGTGCATGAACGATGCGTGAAGAAACATATACGTGAACAGCTGATACGGATAGAAGCCCGGCGACGAGAAATAATACAGCGCGCACCAGCGGTCCAGCGCGCGGTCCGCGCCCGGTATCAGCATCTGCAGAACGTAGATAAACAGGTTCAGCAGCAGGAGATTCTTGGTGACAGGAGGTATGTTGCGGAATAGGGAGTTGTATCCGCCCCCCTGGGAATAGTAGTTCATAGTAAGTTGCGTTTTGGAAGTATCGGTGTGCAAAATTACGATTATTTCCACAAATGCCAAAGCCTTGCTTCAACAATTCGCCCTCCGCCGGCGTTCAAAACATCGTAATCAGAAATATTAACCTCTTAATAACTTGATACTATGAGTGACGTATTGAACACCGAAGAGCGTCGCGAGCTTCCCGACAGCGATTACGGTCTACCCGAACGCCGTGAATATCCTATGCCTGATGCCGCACACGTCCGTGCCGCCGAAGCCTATTTCCGCTATTGTCCCGAGGACCTGCGGCCTAAGCTCGCCCGGGCCATACTTGCAAAAGCACAGCAATACGGAGTCGACATCAAGAGTCCTACGATTCTTTCCTACGCCGGCGAGTGATCCTTGCCCCGGTCTACTTTACAGCGCCTGCATATCGTTTCGTGCGCGCGTCCGCGATCTTACCCGAGAAATTGAGGCCGTAGCCGAAGCCGTAGACATTCCCGTCTGAATCCCTGTAGGGCTTTATGTCATGAGGCTTGTCCTCGCAGTGAAGCTCAACGGCCTCCATGGATGCGGGAAGCTCAAACGGAAGCAGGGCCGAAGGCTCCGCCTTGCCCGTTATCAGGTCAAGGAATGCCTGTGTCTGCACGCTGAAGCCCACCATTATAGCGTCCGCCAGCGGTTCAACCTCCGTCATGACCGTAGGATTGTTCATGGCCATTGTGACGATCACAGGCTTCGTGCCCATGCGTGCACGCGTGGCTTCGAGCAGGTCAAGCTCGCATTCGTTCATGGCCCGGACGGTTTTGCCCCTGTACGAACGATCCGTATTTCCGTCGAATGGATCAGTGGCTATGCTGTGTTCTCTGGCGGCAGTGGCCGTGTAAGGTCTGTACTGCAGCGATATTGGAATATATCCGTTTCCTCCTGCGGCTTTGTCGGCGGGATCATATCCCTCGCCCCAACTCTTGGGCGACTCCATGAACACGATGGCGTAATCCGCATCATCCGGATCGCTTACCACATTGAAGTACCTGGCGCCCAAGGCCGAATCCACAGGCGCATAGTTTCGGGCCGGATCCGTCCCTCCCCAGAAATTCCGCATCGCAGGCACCTGACGATTGGGAATGTACACCTTCGCACCGCTCGCCACGGGCAAGGTATTGCCGTGATTCTTAAGCATTATTATGGATTTCAGCTGCTGAGCGTAGCCTTCGGCCATCAGGGCCGGATGCCCTACGGTTCTCACAGTCTCGCTCACGTCCACGTAGGGGTTCTCAAACAGCCCCGGACGGAACGAGTTGAGGAGAAGTCGGCGCGCCGACTTCTCCATGCGCTTCCGCATCCATTTCTCACCGTGCTCGCGACATCCTATCTCATATGCTTCTATCACGGGACCCTTCACGTTGTTGCCTCCGAACTGATCCACTCCGGCCATCAGCGCCTTGTAATGTCGCTCCCCCACCGTAAGCTTCTCCACGCCCCACGGCTTGGACCAGTGCACGCCGGGGTCAATCGGATCGTCGGTTATCACCCAGTCCGTGCATACAACGCCCTCATATCCGCAACCCCTGCGGAGGCTGTCCGTGATCATGGCGCGACTGAAGGAATTTCCCACATTCTCGTCCGTCTGATTGTAGGACACCGTATAATAAGGCATCACCGCCGAAGCCTGGCGCGTGTCGCCCGAAAGACGGAACGCACCCTCCTTGAAGGGATACATATGATCCGCAATGCAGCCCCCGGGATATACCGCGAACTTCCCTTTGCCGTAGTGCGCGTCGCGGCCCCCCTCGCCAGAGCCCCCTCCCGGCCAGTGCTTCACCATGGCGTTGACGCTCCCGCGGCCCCAGCCCGAATCTTCGGCTGAAGTCGACTGGAACGCATCGCAGTACTCCATGATCATATCCTTTACCAGCTCCGGATCATTGCCGAATGTAGAACTGAAGCGATACCACCGCGGATCAGTGCCCAGATCGGCCTGAGGCGACAGTGCCGTCGCAAGGCCCAGCGCGCGGTACTCCGCCGAGGCTATTCGGCCGAACTTCCGCATTTCTGCCGGGTCAAAAGTAGCAGCGATTCCCATAAGATTGCTCCAGAGAGAGAGCTGCCCCCCCGCGCCCGGAGAGAACTCCGCGTCA
The DNA here is from genome assembly GCA_947175605.1 of uncultured Porphyromonadaceae bacterium. GTDB lineage: Bacteria > Bacteroidota > Bacteroidia > Bacteroidales > Muribaculaceae > CAG-873. Next base: position 68,912 of record CAMWNH010000003.1, on the reverse strand, counting down.
TGAAACGCCGAGTGCCGCGGATCTGACGAATTGTTGGCCGGAATGCCGTGGTTGCGTCCTTCCACTATGGCCTGCACATTGTTGTTCCATCGAGCAGCCGTCTCCGGACTCTCCACTGTCGACACAAGCACATGACGCACATTATCGTCGAGCAGAAACTTCAGCTGCCCGTCACTCAGGTCCCACGCCTTTTTGCCGCTCTCCCGGAAGCTCGTTCCCCCGTATGTGTCATTTAGCATCGGAAGCTTGTTCTGCGAAGAATATAGCATCAGACCCGCTATCTCATCTATGCTCAGTCGCGATGCAAGGTCCGCCGCGCGGACTTCAGCCGGAAGTCGCCAGTCCGCGTAGGGCAGGAGATTGTCCGTGCCATCATAGCTCTTGAACGCAAAACCGTCGCGCACAATAATCTTCACTCCCGAGCTTGGGCTGTATCCCAAGTCCGGACCCTCGGACTGATGCACAAGGATATAACCATCCTTCTCCTCATAGGATATATTATTCTCGGCCGACACGTTCACACCCGTCATAGCAATCATAAAAAATAAAATTGGTTTTTTCATGGAACGAAGATTGTTATACACCCGCAAAGATACAAATAATCTCCCGAAAATCAACAACGCCCTCTCCGCCCCCCTGCGCCTGGTTTCACCCCATCCCGACCCGACCAGTAGGGACGTGCCTTCGGCACGTCAACAACGAAAATCCCTAAAGCAACCCCCAGGCTAAATCCCGATTAATCTCGATTAATCCCGATCAATCTCCCCTCAAAAAAATTTTTGTCCAAGCGGCGAGCTTCAGCGAGCTAGACTCTATTATAACTCACCACTATCCATTTTATACAAAACTCCCGACCGTTCATTCCGAACAGCCGGGAGTTGTATCATTCAAGTTCTATTCCGTGTCAACGGATATAAACCTTGCGCACGGTCTTGCCCTGACGCATGATATACATGCCGCGCTCGGGCGACTCAACGCGGATGCCCTGGAGATTGTAGAATTCCACAGGCGCAACTTCGTCGTCAAGCTCAATGTTGATGACGGCCGAGTAGCTGCCGCTTTCTTCCCAGTTGCGGTTGCCCGTACCCTTATAAATTGCATTGTGGTGCGGGTCGGTGATGTCGTTGGTCTGGTCGCCACTGCCGTTGTTGAACACGATGCCCGTAGTTCCTGTGGGAACGGTGTAGCGGTAGAGCGATGCGTAGGTAGCGTCAGAGAGCTTCTCCATCGTCTTGCCCGGCCATGTCGTTTCCTGCACGGGCCAGTGGTGGATAAGCACATTGCCCCAGTTGGTTACGGAGTTGTCGTAGTAGACGGTGATGCCGTCAGGCTCTTCCTGCTTGGCTACCTTCGTGAAGGTCACCGAGCCCGTCTTGGACATCGTTGCGCCCGTAGCGCCCCAGCTTACGGTCACGCTTTCGCCTTCGGCCATGTTGGCGCCCAGTGTGAAGCTTGCGCTTGTGCCCGAGATGGTGGTCTGTGCGCCGTTGCCGATCTTATACCATGCCGAAGTAGCGTTCGAAACGGTAGCCGTCACGTTTACGGTGCCTTCGAAGTTGCCGCCGTTGGGCGAGAAGCGAACTACCGGAGTCGGTGTCACGTTCACGTCCAGCTTGGTAGCCTTCGTTGCGCCGTCGTACTCGAAGTATGTATCCTCGGTGATGCCGGTGATGTCGTCCGTCTGCTGGCCGCCGCGGTTGAAGATGATGTTCACGGATTCAACCTCGTCGATCGAAGCGTAGTAGAACGTACGGCCTTCAACCTCCTTAGTGGCGGTCAGTGTCTTGCCCGGCCATGCGCCCAACAGGTTGGGCTTCGAGTCGGACCATGCATAGAGGTTCGTGCCCTCAGGACCGGCTACATAGATCGTGATGGATGCGTTGGGGTCAACCTTCTTATAGCTTACAGAGCCTGTGCGTTCCTGGCCTGCAGCGTCTTTTGCATACCATTCAACCTTGACGGTCTCGCCGAAGTTCATGCCCTGACCGAGCGTGAAGGTCTTCGTGGCGCCGGCTGTCAGTGCAACCTGCGTGCCGCCTGCAATCTTATACCAGCCCGATACGGCCGTTTCATTGAGTTTTGCGCTTACGCTGACGGTCTCCGTCTTGAAGGCGCCGCCTGCGGGCGAGAATTCCACTTCAGGACCCTTCACGTAGTCGTCCTTCGTGTAGTACTGCGTGGTGCCGGGGTCGGCGAATTCAACCGAGCCACCCATGTTCACAGGTGCGGAATCGTAGATGAACTTGCCGTCCTTGCCTACCTTGCCGCCCTTCCAGTCCTTCACCAGAACGCGAACCTGACCCTTGGTCTTGGGTGCGTCAACCGTGATCGAGCCGCCGCCCTGATAGGTCTTGCCCGTTACGAGGTCTGTGTACGTGCCCGCGGGAACATTCGTGAATGTTGCGCCACCGTTGACTGCTACCAGTGCGTAAGAGTCCTTGTATGCGCGCTTGAAGGCCCAGCCGCCGTTGGCCGAGCAGCCGTCGAAGGTATACTGGCCCTTACGCAGTGCGGGCACTGCAGCGCGGAGCTTGTTCAGACGAACGATGTGCTGTGCAAGGTCGGCGTTGAGCGTCTTGGCAACATTGCCCGTTGCAGTGTATTCGCCGAAATCGGAAGCCGTCACGGTGCCTTCCAGATAGGTGCCGAAGTATGCGCGGCCGGATTGCGAGCGGGGCGTCTTGTTGTTTTCGCCGCCCACGTCGATGGTAAGTCCCTTCTTGAATTCAACCTCCGAGCCGTAGTAGATACAGGGAATGCCGCGGAACGTGAACATGAAAGCGAGGTTCTCGGCCCACTGGGCTGTGCCGCCGTTGAAGCGTGTGCCGTCGTTGGGGCCCGGGCAGTAGTCGTGCGAGTCTACATACACCACATTGAACGAAGCATCGTTATAGTAGTTGTCCTGGCTGAACAGTCCGAAGATATTGCCCACGCTGTTGAAGCCGTAGTGAACAGGGAAGTCGATTACGTTGAAGCCGGAAGCCTGGCTGTAGTCGGGTTCGTGCCATGCGCCGTTCACCATCTTCACATTGTTGCTGCGGGGCTTGTCCTTCGTGTCCTGTTCGCACAGAACCATAGGACCTACCGGCGTATCGTGTCCTTCGTTCAGCACCTGCGTGTCCCAGTAGGCCTGTGTGCCGTTGTACTGGTTCAGCAGGCTTTCATCGCTCTTCCATGTGTAGAAGTAGCTCGAGAGATTGGGCTGGTCGCGATATACGACAGAACCCTGGAAGCGCTGGCAGCACTCACCGAACATGTAGAAGGGGCAGCCGTTGAGACGCTTGCTCTTGTACTGCTCGGCGATAGCCAGGAACTGGGGGATGAACTGCTTGTTGAAGGTCAGGGGTGCGATGTGGCCCGTGGTGTCGATACGGAAACCGTCCACGCCCATCTTGATGAAGTTGCCATAGCATTCGACGATGTATTCGGCCACGGTATTGTTCTCCGTGTTCAGGTCCACGCAGTCACCGGCGATCTGGCCCCACCAGCGGTTGGGAAGGTCCCAGTTCCAGCCCGTGCCGTAGTGGTGGTAATAGTTGTGCTTGTCGTACTGCGGATTCTTGAAGTACTTGAAGCGCTCCTGATACTGCGCGTTGGGGGCCTGCTGGAAATAGTTGCTGCTCAGACGGTCGGGGTTGGGGATGAGCGAGTGCTCGGCCGAACCCTGATTGCGGATGTTCTGGTCGCGGGTGAAGAGAGGGTTCAGTTTTACTTCGCCGAAGTTGGAGGTGTGCTGAAGCACGATATCCAGAATGATCTTCATGCCCTTGGCGTGGGCGGCGTCGATGAGGTCCTGGAATTTTACGTCCTTGCTTGCACCCCAGCTCTTGCGGCTCTCATAACGGAGGTCGACATTCGAGAAGTCCATGGCGTGGTAGCCGTGGTAGTCCTCGCCGGAGGCGTTCTGGACAACGGGCGTAATCCATACGGCCGTGAATCCGAGTGCCTTGATGTAGTCGAGCTTTTCGATCAGACCGGCGAAATCACCGCGCCAGTCGGGGTCGTTTTTCGAAATCTGCACGTCCTGTTTGTCCCAGGAGCATACATTGTTGGTCGGGTCGCCGTCATAGAAGCGGGTCGTCATCGCGAAGTAGATAGTCTCGTCGCGAAAGTCCGTTCGGTCACCCGTGAAGGTCGCAGCCTGTGCTGAAAATGCAGCGGCAGCAAGGCCGCAAACGGCTGCAAATCTGGTGAATTTGTTCATGGAAAGATGTGTAGTAAGTGTGATATATGTTTGGAAATCTCATGCAAAGTTCGGAAATTTTTCCTCGAAAGTCAAGCAAATATGTTGTAGAACATAAATTTTTGTGCGGAACAATAAAAAAGCCCGGCAATCGCCGGGCTTTCGCTGTAGGTATGTTGCTTATACGTTGGGATTCAGTTCATTCCATTTGTCCACGGGCGGAAGCACTCCCATGGCGATTACCTCGTCGCGCAGCGCGCACAGATGCTTGTAGCTCTGTTCGAGCGCCTTCTGTTCCTCGGGTGTGCCCTTGGGCTCCGTATAGCGTGTGCCGTCCTTGGTCACAACGGTCTCCATGGCCATCATGATGTGGCTGAATCGGTCGTCGTTCACGTATGTGCCTACAGGCCAGCGGAACTCCGGACCGCCCATAGCGGCGGCTATCATTTCGATGGAGAGGTAGGCCGGGCTCTGGAACGACGAGCGGCCACGCAGGTCGATGATATTCTTGCCGCCCTGGATCACACGCACTTTCAGTTCCTCCCAGTCCTTTTCCGGAAGGGTTTCGGTGCCGATGATCTCCGTCAGTGGCTTACCGTTCACGCGTGTGGTGGAAGCATACACGGCCATTTGCTCGCCGTGGCCGCCGTATGTGCGCGCATTTTCGATTTCGTCCGCCTTGATGTGGAAATATTTCGAAAGCTCGCTGCGCAGACGCGTCGAGTCCAGAGCTGCCAGTGTCGATACCTGCGAAGGCCTCAGGCCGCTGTAGAGCAGCGTGATAAGGCCGGTAATGTCGGCCGGGTTGAAGATTACGACCACGTGACGCACGTCAGGACAGTATTTGCGGATGTTCTTGCCCAGTTCCTCGGCCACGGCAGCGTTGCCCTTGAGCAGATCCTCACGGGTCATGCCGGCCTTTCTGGCCGCGCCACCCGAGGAAATGATGTATTTCGCATCGCGGAAAGCCTCGGCGATATCGCTCGTGTAGGTGAGATTTACACCCTCGAAGCCGCAGTGGGCCATCTCTTCGGCCACGCCTTCCAGGCCCGGGCCGTAAGGATCGTAAAGACAGATGTTGGGAGTCAGGTGCATCATCATGGCCGTCTGGGCCATGTTAGAGCCTATCATACCGGCGGCGCCGACTATGACAAGCTTTTCATCAGTAAGGAATTTCATGAGTATATTGTGTTTTAGGGGTTCTCACGACTATATAACGTCCGCAAGCCGCCGGGTGTTGAGCCTGCTCGCCATTATTCCTGACGCAAACATACAAAATTTCCCCCCGAACAGAATAGATATGTGTTGAAAAAAACGTAACTTTGCCGTCAGAAAGGAAGCTCGGTCTCCCGATAGTTACAAACAAGCAGATATGAAACGTACACTCACACTTCTCCTCATTGTGGTCGCTGCCATTGCAGGTGCCTCCGCAGCCAACCGCCTGAGCTCGCGCACATGCTCCATGGACGCCCCCGACGGATATACCTACAACAAGACGATTTCCGAGACCATGAACATGGAAGTCTACACGCCCGCCGACTCGCGCGGCGCCATCGCATTCGGAGTTCAGGAAGCCCAGGGCGACATTACGCCCTCGGCGCTCGCAACCGTGCTGGCCAATGCGCTGATCAAGGACGGCGTGCACACGACAATGGTCACGGCCGATGGCACACCCGTGCATCTGGTCACGAGCAAGGACGGCGACACCGTGCTTGCAATCGCTGGAGATAAAAATGACAAGTCTTACACCGTCGTGATCTTCAACGGTGCGTCCGCCGCGCAGGCACCGCAACTTCTGAAGTCCTTCAAAAAGAAATAAAGGTTGCTTCCCGGATGATTGAACGGATAGTTATCGTAGACTCGGTCGATCCCCTGACCTTCTATGGCGTGAACAACGCCAATCTGCAGCTGGTCAAGAACCTCTTTCCCAAACTGCGCATCTCCGCCCGTGGATCAGTAATCCGCGTGATAGGTGAGGACTCGGAGACAGCCGAATTCGAGCGCCGCATGAAAGAGCTTGTGGAGTGGACGGAAAAGTATAATGCACTGAACGAGGAGGCCATAATTTCCATCGTCAAGGGCGAGGCCCCGCGCGAACTAAAGCGCGACGGCGTCATAATCTATGGCATCAACGGCAAGCCTATACAGGCCCGCAACCCCAACCAGGCCGCCCTCGTGGATGCATACAACCATAACGATCTGACTTTCGCGCTCGGTCCGGCCGGCACGGGTAAGACATATATAGCGATAGCGCTTGCAGTCCGGGCTCTCAAGAACCGCGAGGCTCGCAAGATCATCCTCTCGCGCCCTGCCGTGGAGGCTGGAGAGAAGCTCGGTTTCCTTCCCGGCGACATGAAGGACAAGATAGATCCCTATCTGCAGCCCCTCTACGATGCGCTCGAGGACATGATTCCGGCATTGAAACTCAAGGAGTACATGGAATCCAAAGTGATTCAGATCGCTCCCCTGGCTTTCATGCGAGGCCGCACGCTCAACGATGCCATTATCGTGCTCGACGAGGCTCAGAACACCACCACCCACCAGCTGAAGATGTTCTTGACGCGTCTGGGCCAGAACGCCAAGATGATTGTCACGGGCGATACCTCGCAGATCGATCTCCCGCGAAGCACACAGAGCGGTCTGGTGCAGGCATTGCGCGTGCTCCGGGGCGTGAAGGGGGTAGGGAAGGTCGAGTTCACCAAGGCCGATATCGTCCGCCATCATCTTGTGCAGCGCATTGTGGAGGCTTACGAACACTACGAAAAAGAAGATAGCCCCGAGAGCGCATCCGGGTCCCATACGGACGGTGCCTCTCAGGATTGACACAGAATTATTATAACACACTTCCAATCATATCACTATGACTTTGACAGAGACCAACTACAACTTCCCGGGACAGACGGCCGTCTACCACGGCAAGGTTCGCGACGTTTACACCATCGACAACAATCTGCTGGTGATGGTAGCCACAGACCGCATCTCGGCCTTCGATGTGATTCTCCCCAAGGGAATTCCATACAAAGGACAGGTGCTTAACCAGATAGCCGAATACTTCCTGGATGCCACCAAGGACATAGTGCCCAACTGGAAACTCGCCGTTCCCGATCCTATGGTCACGGCCGGCGTGCGCGCCGAAGGATTCCGTGTGGAGATGATCATCCGTGGATACCTCACCGGCAGTGCATGGCGCGAATATGCCGCCGGTGTGCGTGAAATCTGCGGCGTGAAGCTGCCCGAGGGCATGAAGGAGAACCAGCGATTCCCCGAGCCCATCATCACTCCCACGACCAAGGCCGAGGAAGGACACGACGAGAACATCTCGCGTGAGGAAATCATTGCCCGCGGCATCGTGTCCGAGGAGGATTATGCGAAGATGGAGGAGTACACCCGCAAGCTCTTTGCCGCCGGCACTAAGATGGCTGCCGAGAAGGGGCTGATCCTCGTGGACACCAAGTACGAGTTCGGCAAATATGACGGCAAGGTCATCCTTATCGACGAGATCCACACCCCCGACTCCTCGCGCTATTTCTACTCCGAAGGCTATGCCGAGCGCTTTGCCAAGGGCGAGCCGCAGCGACAGCTCTCGAAGGAGTTCGTGCGCCAGTGGCTCATCGAGAACGGCTTCATGGGCCGACAGGGCGAGACCGTGCCTGAAATGACGCCTGAAGTGTGCGAAAACATCTCTCGCCGATATATTGAGCTCTACGAGCACGTCACCGGACGCAAGTTCGTGCCCGCTCCGGAGCAGAATCTGCAGGATCGAATCGAGAAAAACGTTCTGGACTTCCTGTCCACTCTCAGTCTTTGATGGATGTAGAAAAAATCACACCCTACGGCGATGAGCGCGATAAGGGAAGTCAGGTAGAGGAGATGTTCGACAGCATCGCCCCGTCCTACGACTTCATGAACCGCGCCATGACCATGGGCATCGACAAACTCTGGCGACGCAAGGCCGTGCGTACGCTCACACGCCTTGTGCCGCCTCCGTGCGCGATCGTGGACATTGCCACGGGCACGGGCGATTTGGCTATTTCGCTGGCCCGCGCGCTGCCCGAGGCGTCGGTCCTGGGTGTCGATCTCTCAGAGGGTATGCTGGCTGTCGGACGCCGAAAGGTGGCAGAGGCCGGACTCGAGGAGCGTATCCGCTTCCGCCGCGGCGATGGTCTGGCCCTTCCTGTCGAGTCCGATTCGGCTGATGCCGTCACCATTGCGTACGGTATCCGCAATTTTGCCGACATCCCAGGCGGCTATCGCGAGATGCTGCGTGTGTTGCGTCCCGGCGGCGTGCTCGCCGTGCTCGAACTCTCCACGCCCACACAGCCTGTGCCCGCGGCCCTCTACCGTCTCTACACCCGCACCCTCATACCCTTGGCCGGACGTATCGTCAGCAAGGATGCGCGGGCCTACACCTATCTGCCCGAGAGTATCGCGGCGGTGGCACAGGGCGAACGCATGACCCGCATCATGAGCGAAGCCGGCTTCGAACGCTGCAGCTTCCGACCCATGACTTTCGGAGCATGCACGCTCTACACGGCTTTCAAGCCTGAAAAGAACTGATACATTCAACCGCATAAAACCAAGTACAGACTTATGAAGACGATATTCCGTCCCTTGCTTGTGCCTGTTTGTGTAATGACAATGGCTCTCGCACCGGACAACGCTGCGGCGCAGGACGTGATTCTTCCGGCTCCGGACAGCACGCTTGTGGAGCTTGTGATGCCCATTCGCGAGAGCGTGGGAATGATTACGGATCCTATCCTTCCCTCCTACGACCTTTCAGGCGCGGACGCTCTTTTCCCTGAATGGTTCTTCCTGCCTGCCGTCTACGACCATTTCTCCTTTGCCGATCAGGAGCCTGTCTTCGAGGCTGTGGACGAAGGATTTATGGCGCAGGAGAATCGTCTTGCGCGCACCATGCGCGAGATGCGCCGCCAATTCTTTTTCTCGCATCCCGAACTCGTGCCCTACAACCAGGCCCTGCTGCCGCAGGCGCCGGCCAAGTTCACGCCCGTGGTGGACCCCTCGAATTTCACGATCGAGATGCGCGAGATGCCCACGGTGGATGAAGTCGTGGCCACGGTCGAGCCCGGGCCGGCACGCAAGCAGCATTGGCTCCACAAGTTCAACGTCGGTCTGCAGTTTTCGCAGGCATACGTCTCCCCCAACTGGTATCAGGGCGGCAACAACAACCTGAACGTGCTGGGCAATATCTACTACAATGTCAAGCTCAACCAGGAGTTCCATCCCAATCTGCTGTTCGAGACCACGGCGCAATACAAGCTCGGCATGAATTCGGCGCCCGATGATTCCATACACACCTACAACATTTCCGACGATCTCTTCCAGGTGAACACGACCTTCGGTGTGAAGGCTGCACGCCGGTGGTACTATTCGTTCACGGCCCAGTTCAAGACGCAGCTGCTGAACTCCTTCAACGTCAATTCGCGCACGATGCGCTCGTCCTTCCTCTCGCCCGGCGAACTTACGGCCGGTGTCGGTATGACCTACAACTATGCCTCGCCTAAAAAGAACTTCACGTTCGACGCGTCGATCGCTCCCATCTCCTACAGCCTGCGCACATGCATCAACAAAGAAATGGACGAGACGGCCTATGGCATCCGCGAGGGCGCTCGCACGGTCAGCAAGTTCGGTTCGAGCGCGGAGGTGAAGATTTTCTGGAAGATAGCATCCAACATCTCGCTCAACTCCCGCGTGTGGCTCTTCACCGACTACGACCTGATTCAGGCCGACTGGGAGAACACGATGGTGTTCGAAATCAACCGCTTCCTGACCACGCAGATCTTCTGCCATGCGCGCTACGATTCGCAGACGCCCAAGCAGCCCGATACGAAGTGGAGCAAGCTGCAGCTCAAGGAAATCCTCTCCATAGGCTTCACCTATAAATTCTCGACAATATGATCCGCCACGCCCGCGCCATCGCTCTCCGTGTCCTGGTGTGGGCGTGTGCCTTCTTCACGGTTCCGCGGAGCTATGCCGGCGACGCCGCGGCGTCAGATCCGGTGGAAGGCCTTTGGCAGATGTCGCCTACGGGTGGCGGCGCGGTATTTGAATTGCAGGCCTGTCCCGGGCAGCGAGGCGTTTTCGAACTTCGCATGATCGAGTCGCCCGACTGGCGCATTCCCCCTGGCACCGTGTGCGGACGCGTTATGGCTGCCGCTCGCCCTGGCGTCTATGAATGCGTGATGGACGCCGCGCCCGGAGCCAAGAAGAAGTCCTTGAAAGGAGCATATACTGCCACGCTCGAGTTGGACGATACCGGCCATCGCCTCTTGTTCAAGCCCTATTCGCGCCACCGCCGTGTGAGTCTTCATCGCTGGCTTCCCTACTTCTTCCGCGTGACTCTGGAACGTGAAAATCCAAGGCCCTCCGACCTCGAAGGCGCCGTTCGCATAAGCCATGACGGGCGTTCGGCCGTCGAGCCGGTAGAGCTATAAACCACATTACACATTACGATAATGAAACGTATTTCTCTCTTCCTTGCATTTGCCGTGGCGCTTGTCGGTCCGATTCTTTCGGCCCAGCGCACCACGCGAGCCAATCTTCGCCCCGCACAGTCCGGGGCTGTGGAGTCGGCTGCCACCCCCGTGCCTTATGTCCTCGTGTCACCGGGCGTTGAGACTCTTCGCGTTACGGGCTACGACAAGCCCCTCCGTTCGCGTCGCGAGACTTTCTTCGTCACCAATCATGCCGAGAGCGAGGCCGTGAGGCTTGCCCTGACGATCGAGTATCTCGATGCCTCCGGACGACAGCTGCACAAGCGCAGTGCCGCTGTGGACTGTGAGATACCGGCCGGCGAAACGCGCAATCTCAGCCTTCCTTCCTGGGACAAGCAGCAGAGCTTCTACTACACGCACTCTACCGTGCCCACGCGCACGGAGCAGGCAACGCCCTACGATGTGCGCATCTCGGTGGATACGCTGTATGTGAAGATGGCTCCGACAGGCGTCGAACGATAAAATCGACGCCATTAACACAGATTAACTAATTTAATTAGCCGGGATGAAAAATTCCGGCTAATTTTGTGACATCATCCCGAGAAGGCCCTCTTTGCAAAGGCAACCGGGGTGATGTAATACTTAAACACACCCGTTACAATTCCTCAATTTTTCAATATTTAAACTCTCTTACATTTTGGCAAAGAAGAATTACAGCAGTATAGCACGAGCAGGTAAGGGAGGACTGATGGAATTGTCCTGATTTTTTTCCTTTTCAGCTTTATAAGCACGCGAACCATGCACGGGCTTTCGTAGCCCGCAGGGTATGGCTGTCTGTCTGCGGCTCTTTTCGGAGAGCTTCGGACATTGACTTCGGCGGCTGCATGCCAAGACACATGCGGGCTCTGAAAAGGCGATCTTTGACATTGTGGATTCTGGCTCCTATGGGAGCCAAGCGCCGCCTGCTCCGAGGCGCGGCGCAATGCTTCTCTTTTCCTTACGCCAATCTGATCTATTACTTGACATGACACATCAAACCGCTATACTTCAACTATTTTATTGACCTTTAAACCACTAAAAACAGATCTAAACATGGCACATTTCTACACATCCACACATGTATTGACTGTGACGGAGCTGCGGGCCAAGCCCATCCGCATCTGCAACCCGGAAATGATGTTCGACGGCGATCAGACCGAAAGCCTCAACAACCTTTACCGCGCCTCGGAGAATTTCAATGCCGTGAAAGTCTGTCTCACGCTAAGCGGGGACGACGTGCGTGAATATCGGGCAGCCCGTCGGCCGGCCGCTTCGCGTCTGAAGCTGCATCTCTATGTCCGGCTCCTCGGAGTCTCCGGAGCTCCCGACAGGATAGTGGGCGAAAGCACTCTCGCACTGGCATTGCCCCATGCTGCGGTGAACTATCGTTTGCATAGCATCGTAACCCTCGGCGAGACTTTAGAGCAGGGCTCCTACGTCGTCTCCATAAGCCTCGACAGCTCGCATGATGACGAATTGGAAGAGCGCGATCCGCAGTATCGTTTCGAAGTGCTGGACTTCCCGGATGACCTGGCGGACGTTTTCGAGCCCTATGCGGCGGGATTCGGCGAACTTACTGATAATCCGGAGGATTTGCTGCGCAGCAAGCCTCTGCCCGTTTTCACGTCGGAGAGCATGAGCTGCGACGATGACGATGACTTTGATCCGGACAAGCTCCTCGAGGAGTTCATTCAGAGCCAGATTGAATCGGAAGAGGATGAAGATTGCGATGGCGATGAGGGCGGCAGCGATGAGGAGCCGGTGGAGCGTGACAGACCCGATCCGTGCGATCTCTATGCTGTGTTTCAGTTGCGGCTCAATGGCTGGGACAGGGAGGAGTTCGGGATGGATCCCGAAGCGACCATTACCTATCATTTTGCGAACGGCCAGCGCCATCAGGAGCGTACCCTTGTGGTCACGAGAGGCGGTGGATCCATGCCTTGCGCCGTGTCGTTCGCAGCCAGGGAGGATGTGCGCCGGTCCGTGCCGGGTCCGGTGTATGTTGAGCTGCGGGTATTCGACGAGCCGATTGCCGGTTTCGTGGGGACGATCCTGACGTCCGACCTGCTTCCCGAGCGCGGCTGCTTCCGCGGGAAGCACCTTGCGGTCATTGAGCGTTACACCCCTCGGAAGGGCATGGATTGGCTCGACAAAAGGCGCATAGATGCACTTTACGCGGAGGATGAACAGGCTGGCTCCCGGCCCGATTCCGACGCTTCGACTATCGACGAGCTCTCGAAGATGGTCGGGCTAAGCGATGTGAAGACGAAGGTCGACTCCTATGTGAAGCTCGTGCGCTTCCACAAGCTGCGCGCCGACCGAGGCATCTCGTCGAAACTTCCACCGCTGCATGCGCTCTTTCTCGGAGCGCCCGGCACGGGCAAGACTTCCGTGGCGAAACTCATGGGGCGCCTGATGAAGGAGGCCGGGATGCTCTCGAAGGGCCATGTCGTGGTGCGCGAGCGTTCGCAGATTGTAGGTAAATTCTATGGCGACGAGACCAAGGCCATGCATGAGGCCCTGGAGGAGGCTGACGGCGGAGTGCTGTTCATAGACGAGGCATACAATCTATATAAGGAGGCCGACCCCAAGGACCCCGGTCGCGAGGCCATCGAGACACTGCTCACCGCTCTTGCGGACAGTAGCCGTCGCGACTGGATGCTGATTCTCGGCGGCTATGAGGACCGTATCCTCAAGATGTTCGAGATGAATCCCGGCCTTGCCTCGCGTTTCCCGCAGAGCAATCGCTACAGGTTCGCGGACTACACTGCGGAGGAGCTTCTGGAGATAGGCGCGCGTTTCTGCGACGAGAATGCTTTCGAGCTCTCGCCGGAAGCGCGGGTGAAACTTGCCGATACGCTCCGGCTGGACCTGCTCCAGAAGGACGCAACCTTCGGCAATGCCCGACATGTGCTGAACTTGCTTGAGACCGAAGTATTTCCTGCGATGGCAGCCCGCGTGTCTGTCCTTGACGCCCCTACGGACCGTCAGCTCCGGCTCATTTTGCCCGAGGATGTGCCTCTGCATGCCGTCCGCACCCTTCGTCCGGCTCGTCTCGGATTTGCAGGCTGAAGATGCCTGAAATGGAGCAGACGCGTCTCCCCGCGCCTCTGCTCCAATTACTTTTTAAAAAAATAGCGCGAGATAGCGGCTATTTCAGGAAAAAATCGTATATTTGCGAGCCGAAAAATCAACCATAGAATTTTCTAACAAATAAAATCATAATTATTACATGCAAAGCAAAGGAAACTTAGGCAGCATCGTAGCCGGTGTTATCGCTGTGTGCCTTGTGGTTGTATGCTTGTTCTATCTCTCGTTCACGTTCATTTCGAACAAGTATGAGGATAACGCTGCAAGCTACGCCCTGGCCGAGAGCGGTGACAACGACGACGCAGTCTACAATCAGGCCTACAAGCATTACATGGATTCTCTCGGCGAAGAGAAGGTGTACTTAGGCTACTACACTCTGAATGATGTCCGCAAGTGGGGCCTCGGCCTCGGTCTCGACCTCAAGGGCGGTATGAACGTAATACTTCAGGTGGATATGCCTGACATGATCCGCAGCATGAAGAGCGGCGCCACGGACTCCGTGTTCGAATCGGCTCTCGCGCGCGCCAACGCGGCTGTGGAGTCTCACAAGAGCGAGGATTTCGTTTCGACATTCGTCAACGAGTATCGCGCAGCAAAGCCTCAGGCCGACTTCTCCGTCCTCTTCCAGGGCGTGGTTGCCTCCGGCAGCAGCGATGATGCAGTAAAGGCCACCCTGAAGGGTCAGGTGAAGGACCGTGTGGACAACTCCGCCACCAATGTGCTCCGCAACCGTATCGACCAGTTCGGCGTTGTATCGCCCAACATTCAGGTGCTTCAGGGCAAGGACGGCCAGATCCTGCTGGAGCTTCCCGGCGTGAAGGATCACGAACGTGTCCGCGACCTTCTGCAGCGTAGCGCCAACCTTGAATTCTACGAAACATATCAGGCTTCCGAAGTGCAGAGCCAGCTCGCTTCTCTGGTGAGCGCTCTCGCCGCCGATTCGATCTATAATCCTTCGGCTCTCATGGCTGTGATGCAGCAGCCCGGCTACGGCGCAACCGTGGGCTACGCTCCCGATGCCAAGGCCATGGCAGCCGTTAACGAGCTCCTGGCCACCAACTATGCCAAGAATCTCCTTCCTTCCGACCTGAAGCTGCGTTGGAGCGTGAAGCCCACCGTCCGCACTGATGCCAACGGCAAGGAAGTGAACCTGGGCTATGCTCTCTACTCCCTCCGCGCTCACGGCGGTCAGCCCGCGCTGGACGGTAAGGCCGTAAGCGACGCATCCTCCAACTACGATCCTCTGCGCGGCAATGAAGTGTCGATGCGCATGAATCCGCAGGGTGCCCGCGACTGGGCCCGCGTAACGCGTCAGAACATCAACAAGCAGGTGGCTATCGTGCTTGACGATCAGGTGTATTCCGCACCCAACGTCAATCAGGCCATCGAGGGAGGCCAGTCCTCCATCACGGGCGACTTCACCATCGAGGAGGCCCGCGACCTTGCAAACGTGCTCAAGTCCGGTAAGATGGACGCAAAGGTACACATCATCAGCGACATGGTTGTAGGTCCCTCGCTGGGTAAGCAGGCCATCCACGACGGTTTCGTGTCGTTCGTTGTGGCTCTCGTGCTCCTGATGATCTTCATGTGTGTCTTCTACGGCTTCATCCCGGGCCTTATCGCCAACATCTGCCTTGTCTGCAACCTCTTCTTCACCATCGGCATCCTCTCGTCCTTCCAGGCCGTACTGACGATGTCGGGTATCGCCGGTATCGTGCTCTCGCTGGGTATGGCCGTCGACGCCAACGTGCTCATATTCGAGCGCACCAAGGAAGAGCTTCGTGCCGGCAAGAACGTGCGCAACGCACTTGCCGACGGTTATTCGAACGCCTTCTCGGCTATCTTCGACTCGAACCTCACTTCGATCATCACCGGCGTGATCCTGCTACTCTTCGGCACCGGTCCCATCAAGGGCTTCGCCACCACGCTCATCATCGGTCTTGTATGCTCGTTCTTCACGGCAGTGTTCCTGAGCCGCCTGTTCTTCATGTGGATCAGCAAGACCCGGGTGTTCAACAAACTCACCTTCGCTACGAGCCTGAGCCGCAAGATGTTCGTGAACAGCAACATCAACTTCCTGGGTCAGCGCAAGGCCAGCTTCACCGTGGTATTCGTGATGATTGCTATCGTGATCGTATCGCTCTTCGTCCGCGGTCTCAACCAGGGCATCGACTTCTCCGGCGGTCGCAACTACATCGTCAAGTTCGAGAAGCCCGTGAGCACCACCGAGCTGCAGAACGCACTCGCTCCTGAGTTCGAAGGCGCTTCCGTTTCGGTCATCACCATCGAGAGCTCCAATCAGGTGCGTATCTCCACCAACTACAAGATTTCGTCGGAGTATGACGGCGCCGAGACCGACAAGGAAATCAACGCCAAGCTCTTCAAGGTTCTTAAGCCCTATCTCCGCGAAGGCATGACCACGGAGCAGTTCTCGACCACCGACGCCTCGCAGGGTATCGTGTCGTCGCAGAAGGTTGGTCCGTCGATTGCCGACGATATGCGTGCCGACGCCTACATCGCAGTGTTCATCGCACTGATCGCGATGTTCCTCTACATTCTCATCCGTTTCCGCAATGTGGCCTTCTCCATCGGCGCTCTTGCTGCCGTTGCGTTCACGGCATTCACCATCGTGGGCTTCTACTCGATCTTCTACGGCGTGCTGCCCTTCGCTATGGAAGTCGACCAGTCGTTCATTGCCGCTATATTGACGGTGATCGGTTATCAGATCAATGATACGGTGGTTGTGTTCGACCGCGTGCGTGAGAATGCGGCCCTGTATCCCAAGCAGGATTTCTTCACTACCATCAACACATCGATCAACACGACACTCGGTCGTACGATCATGACATCCTGCTCGACGATTCTCGTGCTGCTTTGCATCTTCATCCTCGGTGGCGATGCCATCCGCTCGTTCACCTTCGCGATGCTCTTCGGTGTAATCATCGGCACGCTGGCTACAATCTACGTGGCAGCTCCCGTCGCTTATCTCACTGATTCGCGTCGCAAGAAGGTTGCCGCCGCAAAGAAGGCATAAGTCTTCAGGCGCAATTGCACACAAAAACAATTCTCCCGTCCGGAGATGCGGCCCCGAGGCTGTGTCTCCGGATTTTTTTGTGTGCGCGGGGTTGATGTTTTGGGCGAAAATTGCTAAATTTGCAGTTTGTTAGGGGCAGGCTGCGAGCCTGCCTGCATCAGCCGAATAAAATACACATCCAATACAATGAATATATCCTATAAATGGCTTAAGCAGTATCTCGAGCCGGCCTTGACGCTGAGCCCGGAAGAGCTGTCGGCGGCCCTCACGTCCGTGGGTCTTGAAACGGGCGGCATAGAGCGCGTGGAGAGTATCCGCGGAGGACTTCGCGGAATTGTCATAGGCAAGGTGCTCACCTGCGTGGAGCATCCCGACAGCGATCACCTGCACATCACCACAGTGGATCTCGGACAGGCCAACGGCCCGGTGCAGATCGTGTGCGGTGCGCCTAATGTAGCGGCAGGACAGACGGTGGTTGTGGCCACGGTCGGAACTACCCTCTATGACGGCGATAAGGAATTCAAAATCAAGAAATCCAAGATCCGTGGCGTGGAGTCCTTCGGCATGATTTGCGCCGAGGATGAGATCGGCATCGGCACATCGCATGACGGAATTATCGTGCTGGGGCCTGAGGCCGATGCATTCATCGGCCGTCCCGCAGCCGACTACTATCATGTTGAGGATGATTATGTGCTGGAAGTGGACCTGACGCCCAACCGTATCGACGCTGCCAGCCATTTTGGTGTGGCCCGTGACGTGGCTGCCCGCCAGACCGTGCATGCCACGCCTATGAAGGCTGTGCGCCCGAGTGTGGAGGATTTTAAGATCGATCGCCCCGACGAGGCAGGCGTGAGCGTAGATATCAGCCGTGCCGATGGCGGTGTGACCCGCTATTGCGGCCTTACCATCAAGGGCGTAACGGTCAAGGAGTCGCCCGAGTGGCTCAAGGAGCGCCTGACGGCTATCGGCATGCGTCCGCACAACAATATCGTCGACATCACCAACTACATACTGCATGCCTTCTGCCAGCCTTTGCATTGCTTCGACGCCTCAACGCTTAAGGATGGCAAGGTTGTGGTGCGTCGTGCCGCTGAGGGCGAGAAATTCGTGACGCTCGATGAGGTGGAGCGCACACTCAGTGCCGCCGATCTGATGATATGCGATGGCACGGACGCTAAGTGCATCGCCGGTGTGTTCGGCGGCCTCGAATCGGGCACCACCGAGCGCACGACGGATATATTTCTTGAAAGCGCATGCTTCAATCCCACGAGCGTGCGTCGCACGGCACGCCGTTTGGGCATAAGCACCGATTCGTCCTTCCGTTACGAACGTGGCGTCGACCCCAACGGCTGCGTATATGCCCTCAAGCTTGCCGCAATGCTCGTCAAGGAGCTTGCCGGAGGCGAGATTGTAGGCAGTCTTATCGACCTTTATCCCGAGCCTGTGAAGCCTTACGCCGTAGAGCTTAGCTACGGACAGGTGGCCCGTCTGATCGGTCGTGAGATACCAGCCGAAACTATCGACACGATTCTCGAGGCGCTTGACATCCGCATTGCCGGCCGCAAGACATGCGCCGAATGCGGTGAGGAAGTGCTCGAACTCGAAGTTCCCACATATCGTTTCGACGTGCGCCGCGCCTGCGACGTAATCGAGGAGATCCTGCGCATATACGGCTACAACAACATAGAGATGACCGACGAGCTGCATGCCTGCATCTCGTACAAGACGGCCACGGACAAGGACGACGCCCTGCGACGCCTCATTTCAGAGCAGCTCGTGGGCGCCGGATACAACGAGATTCTCAACAATTCGCTGACAGCCGAGGGCTATTACGAAGGCCTTGCGGAATATCCCGTGTCGGGCCTCGTGCATCTGCTGAATCCTCTGAGCCAGGAGCTGAACGTGCTCCGCGGCACGATGCTTTTCGGCGGTCTCGAAACATTGGCTCACAACATCAACCGCCGCGCCTCGGACCTTGCGCTCTACGAGTTCGGTAAGGTTTACGCTTACAAGAGCGGAGACGGCCTGGACGACAGCAACTCACTTGCCGCATACCATGAGGAGTCGCGTCTGGCCCTGTGGCTTAGCGGCAACAGCCGCCCCGCCGGCCACTGGCTGCGCAAGGAGGAGGAAGCAAGCTACTATGACCTCAAGGGTACGGTCGAGAACATCTTCCGTCGCCTCGGTCTGGACAAAGTGATGTTCGATACGGAAGCCACGCTGCCCGAGGGCGATATCTTCGCCGAGAAGCAGCGCATCATCATGGGTGGAGGCACCACCGTGGGCTTCATCGGCCGTGTCGCTCCCTCGCTCGCCCGCAAGCTCGATGTGAAAGCTCCGGTCTTCTATTGCGAGCTTTTCTGGGACAAGCTTTCGCGCGCTTCGCTGAAGACGAAGACCGAATTCGTGCCCCTGCCCAAGACGCAACCCGTGAAGCGCGATCTTTCGCTGCTGCTGGACAACGGAATCAGCTTCGCCGAGGTGGAGAAGGCCGTGCGCGACGCCGAGCGCAAGCTGCTCACGGGCGTTTCGCTTTTCGATGTCTACGAGGGCAAGAATCTCCCTGCCGGCAAGAAGAGCTACGCTATCTCCATGACGCTCCAGGATCCCGAAAAGACGCTTCAGGACAAGCATATCGAGAAGGTGATGGGCAAGATCATCGACACGCTGCGCTCGAAGTTCAATGCCGAGCTGCGCTAAACACACGAATACAATAACAACAAAACATACAGATTATTCCACACTATGGGAAGAGCATTTGAATACCGCAAGGCCCGCAAGCTCAAACGCTGGGGCAATATGTCGCGTACGTTCACGCGTATAGGCAAAGAAATCACTATCGCTGCCAAGGCCGGCGGCCCGGATCCTGACACCAATCCCCGCCTGCGCGCACTGATGCAGAACGCTAAGGCTGCAAACATGCCTAAGGATACCGTGGAACGCGCTATCAAGAAGGCTACCGAGAAGGATGCAGGCGACTACAAGGAAATTTCCTACGAAGGCTACGGCCCCCACGGCATCGCAATCTTTGTCGAAGCTGCTACGGACAACAATACCCGCACCGTGGCGAATGTGCGTTCGTACTTCAACAAGTTCGGCGGCACGCTGGGCACACAGGGCTCCCTTACCTTCCTTTTCGACCACAAGTGCGTGTTCAAGATCAAACCCAAGGATGGCGTGAGCCTCGACGATCTGGAACTCGAACTCATCGACTACGGTGTGGACGAACTCGGACATGACGAAGACGAGGACGGCAACCAGCAGGTTGTGCTCTATGGTGCGTTCGAAGAATATTCGCACATCCAGAAGTATCTCGAAGAGAATGGCTACGAGATCATCTCCTCTGAGTTCGAACGCATTCCCAACGATCTCAAGGACGTTACGCCCGAGCAGCGCGAAGCCGTGCAGAAGCTTCTCGACAAGATCGAGGAAGACGAGGACGTGCAGAACGTATTCCACAATATGAAGGAAGAGGAGGAATAAATCCCTATCCGCGATATATGACAAAGAGAGCCGGCCACGAAATGCAGCCGGCTCTCGCCGTTTATATCGCTTTATATCATCTAAGGCGGCACTCCTCGAGCAAGGCCGTGGCGAGCGATGCAAACATGAAGGCATTGCTCCAGCGCATGTAGCTGATATGGCTTGAAATGCCTTGCTTCAGCTGATAGTAGAAGTAGCCATCAGGCGCCTGCATCGTGTCGATGGCATGATGAAGTACTTTCAAGGCCAGGTCGCGATGCACGGCGTAGGTGCCCGTGCGGCTGAGTGTCACGGGCAGCTGTCCGGGGCAATGTATGTCGATAGGGTATATACGGTTGTTGTAGTATGACGCCTGGCCTGTCTCGTGGTTGAAGAAGGTCCGGACGTAGTAGTCAAGGCCCTTGACGATGTTGTCGTGGAAGCGCGTATCGCCGGTGCACTGTTCGTATGCGACGAGTCCGTCGAGGTTGTAGCCGGTATGGAAGGAGTCCACCCAGCCCGTGACGGGCGCTACGCCGTAGGTCCATGAACCGTCGGGGCGCTGATCGGCGCAGCAGGCCTTGACGGACTGTTCGGCGAGGTCTTTCAGAAGCGAGGCGTCGGGAGCTCCCGCATTGGCGCAAAGAGACAGCAGACGCGAGCCCAGAAGCGAGGCATTGTAGATGGTGTCGTTGCCGGGCATGCGCGAGTAAGAGAATATGAATCCGCCCTTGTGCGGAGTGCGACGCAAATCGTCGGTGACGAATTTTGCCGAGCTCAGAGCTACTTTGCGCCAGTCCTCGCGGTCCAGCATGTCGGCGGCGCGCAGCAATGCCGAGGCGCAGAAATTTGTGGCCACAACCGTCGGTTCATTGGCAGGGAAGAGAAATTCCCTGCGGCACTGCCAAGGGAAGTTGTAGCCCCAGGCTGCCCCCGATGTGTCCGGCGAGCGCAGCTCAAGCAGGAGTCCCGCAAGATGCTCTATGGTAGCGGTCAGTTCCTGTTTCGTGCCGAAGTTGACCTGCATTTCAGGGCGCAGGCGGATGATTTCGAGCAGCGAGAGATAGCCGTCGAGCAGGAGGCCGATGCCCTTGGCATTGTAGTCCTTGCGTATTCCGGCGAGGGGACGCAGGTTGAAGGGCATGCGCTTGAAAAGCTGAATCCACACGAGGCGGGCGATGGCGGAGCGCCCCACGAAGGGCAGGGCCTTGAATACACGGGAATTCAGTCCGTCATAGGGGTCATAGCCCTTGAATCCTTCTTTCTCGCAGTATTTTTTGAGCTTTAAGAGGGAGTCGCTTATCTTTTTCATTCGCTTGCGTTGTTTCAGAGAAGAGCGTTGCGGTAGAAGTCCACAACAGATTCGCGTGAGTAGCCCTGCTCGATAATCTCGCGGGGGGCATAGGATGAGGGATTTGCGGCAATGCGTTCGATGGCATCCAGCACCCCGGCCGTGCGTTCAGCCGGATCAGGAGAGTAGGTCGCGAGTTCACCGCTGCGTCCCGGAATTACAAATTCGGGATAGGCGCAGATGTCGTGCGCGATTACGGGAACACCGCATCCCATGGCTTCCAGCGACACCAGGCCGAGACTCTCGCCGATTACGGCGGAGGATAAGGTCAGGGCCACGGACAGTCCGCTGTAGAAGTCGGGCATCTGTTCTTTGGACATTTTAGGCATGATCTCGAGCTCGGCTCCGCTTGCCCGGAAACGCGGTAGATATACGTCGAATTCCGCGCCATAGTGTATAATGCGGAATTTCACTGGTCGTCCTGTCGCACGCTCGAGGCGGCGGTGGGCCTGCATTACGCCCAGCAGCACGTCGGCGCCTTTTGTTGTGATTATACCGCCCGGAAATCCCAGGATAAAGGCTTCCTCCGCCTTGCCATCGGAACGCGGTCTAAATAGGCTTATATCGACTCCTCCGCTGGGTGAGACAATGATCTGCGAGGGGTCCAGTGCGGTGGCCGCAAGAATCTTATTTTTGAAGTACTCCGACGGTGCCACGTGGCGGAAGTCCCGGAGGCTCCGATCCAATGCCTGCACCATCATGGCATTAAATTTCGATGTGCTCACGAGCTCCTTTCCATGCCAGTGGATGATGACTTTCGCGGCGTTTTTGCGGAGCGTGGGATTGAGAAATAAGGGGAAGCTGTAGGTGAAGTGGTTGACGTACAGCAAGTCGTATCCTCCGAGTTTGCGGCTGAGGAGCCGCTTCCAGAATGAGGCGTAGTCGCGGATCTTGTGTAATGCTCCGTTTCCTGAGGGTCGGAGTGCCTCCACGTCCACAGTGTGCCCGGCCTGCTCCATTTCTTCTGCCATGGTTCGGGCGTATGTTCCGGCGGCAGGGAAGGCGGGAGTGGGGTAGGAGTTGTTGATAAACAGTATTCTGGCCATTTATCGTCCGAGTATCTTTCGTATGGTCCGGCGTGCGGCAGCCGCCGTGTCCCTATACAGTTTTGAATGTAGACAAAGCGTCGTGTGGCAGGCCAACCGGGTCCCTAAAATGTTGTTCAATTTCTTGAAAGACAGGAGCTCGCGATTATCAGGCGTGAAGCCGGATATGAACTTCGAGTCGTATCCGCTTTCAAGGAGGAAGCTTAGGTAGCGTACATAGTGCCGCAGCGCAACGGGCGCGAATTCCGGGCTGTCCGAAAGAAAGCGGCGCACCCAGTCCTGAGCTTTAAGAAGCTGGGTAAGCTGTCGGTCGGAAAGCCGGTTCTGCGTCATGGACGCGTTGTTCAGGAAGTAGACGTAGCTTCCGAAGTGAACGGGTTCGATTCGCTTTGCCACGCGCAATAGCTGTGTGAGCAGCAGCCTGTCCTCGGCAAAGGAATGATTCATGAAGGTGGTGTAGTCCCTGCCTTCGAATAGCCGGCGGTGGTAGATGGAGCCGCAGAGTGTGCAGAGTGTGCCCGTCATGATTGCGCGCAGGTAGCGTTCGGGCGTCGTGTCAAGTTGCAGCGAGCGCTGCACGAGCGTGCGCCGACCGTCGGCCTTCTCATAGTAAAAATCGCCTGCGGCGATGTCGGCATCCGCAGCTATCGCGGCCTTGTAGAGCGTTTCGAGTGTATCGGCCGGCAGGTAGTCGTCGCTGTCGCAGAAGAAGAAATATTCTCCATCGGCGTTTTTGTATCCCGTGCGCCGGGCGGCCATCAGTCCTTCGTTCCGTTCTTTGCTGATTATTTTTATCCGCTCGGGCTCCCGCAGCGCGTACTCCTGAAGAATCGCGGCAGAGCCATCAGGCGAGGCATCGTCGACGCACACAAGCTGTATCTCCCGCAGGGATTGCGAGAGGATGGAGTCCAGACATCGGCGAAGGTAATTCTCGACGTTGTAGACCGGTATGCAGACGGAAATTTTGGGTCTCTCCATGTGTCGTGGGCTAATGTGCGGGAATAAGTGTTTTCGATTCCTTCTTCTTTTTGCCGTCGGCGGGAATGCCCCGTACTGCAAAGCACAGATAGAAGAAGAGGAAGCAGAACTGGTAGTAGCGTAAGGAGGTGTCGTAGAACTGTATAAGGAGTAAGGCCGTGGATGCGAAGATGAGCATTCGCTTTATCTCCGGCGTGTAGTCCTTGGGCCCGAACAGATTGCGGATGATCATGCAGAAGAACCAGATTATGCCGATAAGGCCTATCTGTATGATTACGAAGAATATCCAGGGCTTTGAGCCTTGCAGGAGCCAGTTGTTCTGACGTGCGAACTTTGTAGCTTCCGTCATTGTGCCGCCTTTGAATTGTCCGAGACCCGCTCCGAGCCATATACCGCCGTTCTCTTTTTTGAGAATATCGGGGGCGAGTGCTATTTTGGTCATGCGCTGTATGTCGACGGCCCAGTAGTCCTCCGGATCGAGCATCCATTGATCGAAATAGCCGTCCTGCATCTTGAGGGCGAGGTCTACCCAGTAGTCTACGTCGCTGCCTACGAGATATTCCTCAAAGAATTCGTATGTGAAGACGTCATCCGACTGGTTCGTGGCTTTGAGATAGAGATAGCCCACACCCCACATGGCTGCAATGGCTACGGGCAGGGCATATATCATCTTGATAAGCATGGCCTTCGTGGGCTTGAATATCAGCACGCAATAGGCTGCAAGCAGTATGAAGCTGATTTTTGTCTCATTCAGGAAGGTGGGATAAAGAAGTATGATGGTCCACTTGTGCCGGCGCACGCTGCCCCATACGTCATCGAAGTCCCAGTCCTTCATGATGAGATAGAATGAGCTTAGATAAATGAGGATGGAGGTCATGCCCGAACCGCCGAAGCCCATCGTGCCGCCGCCGTGGTCGTTGGCTCCGTACTTCAGGAACTGGAAGGTGATGCAGACGGCCTGAAGTATCAGCCATATGCGCACCTGCTTGTCGAATTTGTCCCTGAATTCGCCGGCGCGATCCCCGCTGAGGAAGAAGTGCAGTATGGGGATGCAGAAAAGCAGGCCGAAAAAGTCGCGCGTGCCGTTGAAGAATGTAAGGGCTGACACATGATTGACAAGGAACGATGAGACTGCGCCAATGGCCATGAAACTCCAGAATATGACTTTGTCGGAGCGGGTGCGCATGGTAAGAAATCCCAGAATCGCGAGGATCAGGTCCACCACGATGAGCAGCGGATTGCGGATAGCGGCCAGGGGCGGAATCTCATCGCATATAAAACCAATGCACATTCCTGTCCAGAACAGGACCAGGAATGTGCGGTAATATAGCTTGTATTTATCAATCATAGCTGAGTCTGCGCGGTGCAGCCGTATGGCATCGTTGGATTATCGCTGTTGCTCGGAATCGCCGTAGCCGTAGCCGTAGCCTTTCTTGGAGCTCGTGCCGTTCACGACAAGCGAGAGGTTCTTCAGACGTTTGTTTTCGTAGATCTCGTTCACGAAGTCTATATCCTGCTTCTTCGTGTAGGAGGCGCGGCACACGTAGATCGTGGCATCGGAGATTCGGTCGAGCGAGAATGTGTCGCTGACCATGCCCACGGGTGCGGAGTCGATGATGATGTAGTCGTACATGTTGCGCAGCTCCTTGAACATCTCGGAGACCTTGTTGCTTGTAAGGAGTTCCGAGGGATTCGGCGGTACGGGCCCGGCCACGATAACGTCCATGCCCGGAATCTCGGTCATGTGGGTGATGATCTGCTTGAGCTCGATGTCGTTGGATGCGAGATACTGCGTGAGACCGAAGCGGGGGTTGATGTTGAGGTAGGACGCAAGGCGGGGCTTGCGGATGTCCATACCTATGAGTATGACCTTCTTGCCCATAAGCGCGAATGTGGCTGCGAGATTCGTGGATATGAAGCTCTTGCCTTCGCCGGAGGATGTGGAGGTCATCAGGATCACCTTATCGTTGTTGCCGCTAAGAATGAACTGCAGATTGGAACGCAGCAGGCGGAACAGTTCGGTGGTCGATGAGGTGTCGTTGGGTGACACGACAAGCGAACGGCCCGTGCGGTCGATGCAGATTTCGCCGAGGACGGGCACATCCGTGAGGCGCTTGACCTCGGATGTGGTCTCGAATTTATCGTTAAGGATGCTCTTGATCCACAGGAATATGGGCGGCAGCAGGAGGCCGATGAACAGGCCGATGAGCCAGAGCAGCTTGCGGTCCATCGACAGGGGGTCGATCAGCGTATATGCCTCGTCGATGATGGTGCCTTTGGGAACGGCATTCGCAAGGAGTATGGCGTTCTCTTCGCGGCGCTCGAGAAGGAACACGTAGAGGTTTTCCTTGATTGTCTGCTGGCGAAGCATGTCGCGGAAGGCGCGTTCCTGCGAGGGGATGTTGCCAAGGCGGGTATCGGCGGCGCGACGTGCGTTTTCAAGCTCCTTGACGGCAATGCGCTGTGTGTCGTATGCTTTTGTGAGCGAGGTGTTGATGTTCGAACGCATCGCCGAGATCTGCTCGTCGAGCAGGCGTAGCGAGGAGTTGTTCGGGCGGGCATTGTTGGCGAGCTCCATGCGCTTGATGATAAGCTCGTTATACGTCTTTATGGCGTTTGATAGACCTTCTGTGGATGTGGTCATGGGCACCAGCGCGTTGGCGTTTTTCGGGTCGGCGATGAATTCGCCTATCATTTTCAGAATCTCAGCTTCGGTCTGGGCCTCGATGAGCTGATTTTCAACTTCGCCTTTCTTTCGGCTCTGATAGGTGGCCTCCACTTCAAGGTCCACGATGCCTTCCTTCTGCTTGTATTTCTGGATGTCAGTCTCGGCCAGGTCGAGATCGCCGGCCAGAAGTTTCAGACGGTTGTCGAGGAACTCCGCCGTTTTCTCGCCCTGAAGGTTCTTCTGGTCCACGCCCTTGCGGTTGTATTCAGCCATTATCTCGTTGAGGATGGCCATGCCGTATTCGGGGTTGGTGGTGTTTATGGCCATTTCAATGACATTGCTCTTGCGGGATGCGATGTCGCTGATTACGTTCTTGGCCAAGGATTCGGCCGCGGAGTTGTAGCTCTCGACGGCTATCACGGTCTTGAGCGGCTCGCCTTTCTTGAAATGTTCGGTTTTGTTGAATACGAAGTTGCCGTACGGGGTCTCGACCGTCACGGGGAAGGTCGCGTCCTTGACTTCGGCAATTTGCGTCTTATTTGCTTTGCCTTTGATGGATACGCGTTCTTTTTCGTCTACTTTCACTGTGAATCCAAGTCCTGTCGAGAGGGTATCGGGAATGGACGGCTCCATGTAGATCTGCACGGGGAAATCGTCGTAGGCGAAGCGAGAGTCCATAAATCCTTCGCGTACGAAATGATTGACCTCCGTCTGAAGTTTCTTCGCAACTTCCTTGTAGACAGTATGGGAGGTGATGACGAATATTTCGTCGTCAATGAAACCGCCATCGCCGAAAAGCGCACCCATAGCGCCGAGGGAGGAGATGGGATTTTCGTTGCCGGTATTGATGGCGATGTTGGCGCGTACACCGTAGATGGGCTTCTTCACCCGGGTGTATAGAAAGGCTGCGGAACCGCAGACGAGCACGGAGATTACAAACAGATACCAGTGTTTCAGGTAGTTTCCGAGCAGGCCTTTAAGGTCGAAATATTCGGAGTTGGATTTTCTTTGCATCGTATTTCAGAATTGTGACGATGTTTGCGGTTTTACTTGATGGCCAGTGCGATAACGAGGGATGCGACTACGGATGCGGCGCTCACGATGGTGGAAATCACCGTCAGCTTGTAGGCATTGTCCTGATTGTATTTCGAGTTGGCTTGGCGTACTTTATTCGGCTCTACGTAAACGTAGTCGTTCTGTTGGAGATAGAAGTAGGGGGAGGTGAGTGTTTTCGACGAGTTGAGGTCGAGGTGATGGAATACGCGTTTGCCGTTTTCCTCGCGGATCACGAGCACGTTGGAGCGTTCGCCGTATGGCGTGAGATCTCCGGCGGCGCCGATAGCATCGAGCACGCTGATGCGATTGCCGTTAACGAGAATTTTTCCGGGTTTGGCTACTTCACCTGCCACGACGACTGCAAAATTGACGAGCTTTACTGTCACGAGCGGATCGGTGACGTCAGCGGAGATTTTCTTTGTAAGCTCGGCCTGGAGCTGCTCGCAGGTGAGACCTTCGACCTTGATGCGGCCTAAGATGGGGAAGTGGATATAGCCCTGCGAATCAACGGTATATGTCTGCTGGCGCGGTGTGGTGGCTAAGGTCAGCTGGTCGCGCGACGCAGGATTCACCATAGGCAGATTGTAGGGCGCGGATGCACCGGGAACTTCGGACTGTACGGATATGAAAAGCTCATCGTCGGGCTTGATGGCCGGTGTATAGTTGCCGGCATCAAAACTGCCTTCTTCGATGGCGGAAATATCTGTGAAGTAGGGGAGTACCGTCTTTGATGACGAACAAGACGATAGCGCGAGCACTGCGGCTCCTATGATAACGAGGGTCTTAAGTCTCATACTGCGTTTGGAGTAGGATAAATAGCGTTGGAATAATAACGCTGGTCCTTTTGCAATTATTGTGTTAAAGAGAAATTTGTGAAATTATTTGCAAAGTTACACAATTAGGGTGTATTTCCCAAGCTGCGCGCGGCTTTTCAGGGGCCGGAGGTGAATCAGAGGCTGTTCAGATAGTCCGTAAGCTTGTCTTCGCGATCGAGGTTCAACTTCTTGCGTAGACGATAGCGTGTCATTTCCACAGAGCGGTAGGAGATGTTGAATAGAGGGGCCATGTCCTTGGAACTTAGGCCCATGCGCAGATAGCAGCACACACGCAGCTCGGCCGGCGTGAGCGACGGATGCAGTTCGCGCAGGCGCTTGGTGAAGTCCTCATACACGGCGTCGAAGTTGCCTGTGAAGGTTTTCCAGTCGTCGTCGTGGCTGAGGTTCTCCTGGATCAGAGTCTGGATCTTGGTGAGCTGAGCATTCGTTTCCGCCGGGGTAGCCACCTCGAGCATGCGCTGTATTTTCGTCAGGCGCGAGGATATGTTCATGAGAATCTCGTTCTTGCGCACGACGTTCATGGTTATATTCGAGAGCTCGCCGGCCTTGTGTCGGATGTCCTGTTCAAGCTGCTGGTTCTTGAGGTCGGAGATTTCGTTTTCCTTGCGTAGGGATTCTTCTGCGGCCCGTGCGCGCAGATGTTCCATCTCTTCCTCCTTGCGTCGGGCTACGGCCAGGGAGTTGCGCTCGGATACGTACGAGACGACCTTGAAGCCGGTGTAGAAGAGCATGAGCGTGAGAAGTGTGTAGATGACCTTGGCCCACGTGCTGCGATACCAAGGCGGGAGCACGGAGAAGCGTATGCTGTGCTCGTCCACGCTGTGTGTGGCCGAGTTGTAGGCGCGCAGGTGCAGCGTGTAGTCGCCTTCGTGCAGCTGGGTATATTCCTTGCTGTTCGCGTCTGTAAAACTGCTCCAATCGTCGTCGTAGTTTTCGAGATAGTGGCTGAATACTATGTTCTTGGCTTCGCCTGTATGGCCGGGGGCAGCGAACTCAAAGCGCAGGGAGTTCAGGTCGTTGGAAAAGCGCGGTTCATTGGCTTCGGCGGCACCGAAAGCAAGATAGACCAGCGAATCCTGATTGGCGTATATGGCGCTGACGAGTGCGCCGTGGCGGCTCGTGAGGCGTGGTGCGCTGAAAGCGCGATGTGTGTCGAGCTCATAGAAGCCATCCTCGGCAGATGCTATCACGTGCGACTCATCCACGAAGTTGAAGGAATCAAAGCCGGGGATTATCGAACGGCTCATGGGCGAGAAGGTCACGGAATCGACTGCGTGCGAGCCGTCGGCGCGTGCGCGCATCACGTAAACGTTGTCAGGGGTCACACTCCAGACCTCGCCCCCGGGGCTATGATAGAGATGGGGCGAGACCTGGGCGCTAAAATAGCGGTTAAGCTCGGGGTGGGGCACCATCTTTTCGTTGTTCGTGCCTTTGCCTTGGAGGGTGTAATATCCTCCGGAACAGCTTATTACCGGTGTGCCGTCGTGCATTGCCACAGAGGTGTTCTCGTTGGACGAAAGGCCTCGGGTGGAATCGAAGAAGTCAACGACATCGAAGCGCTGCTTGGCAAGGTCGAGATGGAGGCGATAGACGCCTTTGAGCCAATGGGATATCCATATCGCGCCGTCGTTGTCTATTATAAATTTGCCGTTGATGTCCGAGAAGCCGGCCACGCGTCCGCGGTTGTTCCATCGAGCACCCGAATTTTCGAGTAGAATGAAGTTCTCATACGTTGAGGCGAGGGCATATCCCGGCGCGTCGGGTAGGAGCTCGATGTCCCAAGTTCCTGCAGTGTTTTCCACGTGTTCGAATCCGCGTCCGTTGTCAATGAACAGTCCCGCGTCCGTGCATGCTGCAACGGCATTTCCGATGTTGGTGATCTTCCATACCTGACCGGGAATTTCGCGTCGTGGGGTTTCGAAGTCGTAGTCGGGTTTGAATGGTGTGGTGTAGAGTCCTTGATTGGTACCCAGGTAGAGTTTTCCTGCGCTTACAAGTGATGCGTATCCGGCACCGCAAGCATTTGCGCGTGAGAGGATTGAACGGAATGGAGCGTCGTAGCATACATAGTCCAGACCGTTATCCAGTCCGCACCAGATGTTGTGGTGGCTATCGAATTTCACGGACAGTACCGTGTTGTTCTGCATGCCCGAGTCGGTGTTGGAATAAGTGGGTGGAGTGTCTGCTCCAAAATTGCATACGACAAGTCCTCCGTTGACGGTCCCGATGGCAAGCTCCGTGCCTTGCGTGTCTGCGCAGAATGCTTGGTTTTCGCGCAAGAAATTGTCGAAATTTGTCGCCATTTTCTTGACGCCCGATGGGCCGTAAAGGAAGATTCCGTCGAACTGCGTGACTATCAGGACTTCGTTGCCGAAGGGACATATTGCTACGATGCGCTTCCCATCGGTCGGTCCTCCTGAATCGAGTGGCGTGAATAGTCCGTCGCGCATCTGGCATAGCCCTTTTTCGTTTAGAGCGGCGTAGAGCACACCGTTTATGTATGCCGATGTAAGTATTTTCTCCCTAACGGATGCTACAAAGTGCTCGCCCTTTGTGCTGTAGCCGAAGATGGCGTGGTCGCCCTGAAACCATATCGTATTGTCGCCTTCATGTATCTTCCATATTTCGCCGTAGCTGGTGGGCGCTTCCGGAAAGTCCTTTGAGAGAGATGTATAGGCTATACGGCGCGTATCGGGGTTGAAGCTGTAGTATCCGAATTCCTCCGAGCCTGCGAGGTAAACGCGTGAATTTGCGTCGTCCACGAGCACGGCGCGGACTGTCGAGAGATTCGGAAGAATATAGTTGCGCCAGCGGGTTCCGTCGAATGTGAGCAGTCCGTTTTTGTTTCCGAAGTACATCATGCCGTTGCTATCCTCGTCGGACGACCAGTTCTGAGATCCCCAGGAATATACGGTGCGCGGAAAGTTCCGCACCGTGGGGAATGACGCGTCCACCGTGAACGGACACGACAGGCACGCAGCAATCAGTACGGTTATGTAAAAAATGTTGTTAAAGATATAATGCTTCGAAGTCTTCATGAATATTCGGTATGGTCGGAAAATTTTTCCTGATGCAAATTTCGCAAAATATATCGGGTTGTGTATTGTCAAAAAGTATGTTATAAAACATGTTTTTCGTAACGGGCAGATATACAGCATGATAAAACCGCATTGTAGGAGTGTTGTAGGGTTGTTAAAATCGCATTGTAGGGTTTTTATTGAGTTGGTTTTTGCAAATCTGTCTTCCTTTATATATAATTTTGCAGCGTCGAAACACAAGAACCATTCTGAAAATCCTTTTTCTTAGCCTTAACCTTACTTACCACAATTTTTTCAAACCAATCCATCCATCAATGGCTCGATTAACTACACTCTTGTTTCTCATGCTTCTGGGTATAGCCCCTGTGTTTGCCCAAGGCTTACGTGTGACGGGAACCGTCACCTCGGCCGAAGACGGAGAACCGCTGATTGGCGTTTCCGTCCGTGACCTGAGTAACCAACGCAACGGCGTGACTACAGATATCGATGGTATATATACTATCACTGTGGCTCCCGGTGCAAAACTTATGTTTACCTATGTAGGTTGCGATCCTGTTGAAAAGACAGTGACCGCTGCCGGCACTCTCGACATCGTCATGAAAGGCTCCAACGAGCTTGACGAGGTCGTTGTCGTAGGTTATGGTACAATGAAGAAGAGCGATCTCACGGGTTCGGTGACGACCGTGGGCGCCGACAAGCTTCAGAAGACTCCCGCAGCGTCGCTTGCCAACGCCCTTCAGGGTCAGGCTGCCGGTGTGACCGTGAACTCCCTTAGCGGACGTCCGGGCGCAGGAGCGGAAGTTCGTATCCGCGGTGTCGGAACCATCAACGGCGCATCGCCCATCTACGTTGTGGACGGCGTTATTACCGACGACATCAACTTCCTTTCCCCCAACGATATCGCCAGCACCGAAATCCTGAAGGATGCCTCCGCGACAGCCATCTACGGTTCGCGCGGTGCGAACGGTGTGATCCTCGTTACCACTAAGAGTGGCTCTCGCGACCAGCGTGCGCGCGTGACCCTCGATGCATACGTGGGCGTGCAGCAGCGTTGGAAGAAGCTCGATGTGATGAACGCCAAGGACTTCGCTGACACATATGTTGCAATCAACGGCAACAAGAGCTCGAAGAAGGTGTATGAGGAGCAGGGCTTCAACAAGTGGCTTTCAATTTATCAGGGTGTCGCTTCCTCGCCTTACTATCCCACCGTATATGATCCTGAAAAGAATCCTACCGGTTTTGACTATTCTTCCGTAGATACGGACTGGCAGGACGTTGTGTTCCGCGACGGTATGATTCAGAACTATCACCTCAGCATCGACGGCGGCGGCGACAAGTTCACATATTCGATGAGCGGCAGCTGGTTCAAGCAGGAAGGTATCATCATCGGTTCCGACTACAGCCGTTTCACCGCACGTCTGAACACGACTTATCAGGCACTCCCCTGGCTCAAGGTTGGCGAGAACATCTCGTTCATGGCTTCTGTAGCACAGAATGCATACGAGAGCGGTGATAACAGCGAGAGCGCAGGCGCGAATATCCTCTCGGCTGCCTTCGCAATGGCTCCCTGGGATCCCACGCGCTATCCGGAAGGCAGCGTGAACCGCAACGGCAAGGATCTGAGCAACGGTATTTCCGCCGGTTCGAACTTCAAGAACGTGACCAACCCGCTGAGCATGGTCGAATACTCTCATCCCAAGACCCGCAACGAGCGTTGGGTAGGTAACGTGTTCGCAGAAATCCAGCCTATCAAGCACCTCACGTTCCGCACGAGCTACAGCTTCGACTATCGTATCACCACGGACAAGAGCTTCATGGAAGCGTATGAGGTGAGCGCATACGACCGTCGCGAAAAGAATTTCCTGTCGTCCTCGATGGCCCGCGCCTACTACTACAACGTGGATAACATCCTGACCTATGCCCGCACCATCGGCAAGCATAACTTCTCTGCAATGGTGGGCCAGACGGTCGAAGAATACAACTATTACAGCATCGGCAGCTCGGGTTCGATGATCCTGAACCCCGTCGAGAAGAACTGGTATCTCTCGCAGGTGACCGATGATTTCGGACGTCCCGGCGACAGCGTGGCCCGCAACCGTCGTTTCTCGTGGCTCGGCCGCCTCTTCTACAGCTTCAACGACCGCTATCTGGCAACTGTGAACTTCCGTGCCGACGGTTCGAGCAAGTTCCCCGAGAACAGCTGGGGCTACTTCCCCTCTTTCTCGCTTGCATGGCGTATCGACCAGGAAGAGTTCATGAAGGACTTCACGAATCTTTCGAATCTTAAGCTGCGTTTCGGCTGGGGTAAGGTAGGTAACGACAATATCTCCAACAATGCCTTTACGCTGAGCATGTTCAACAACGGTCCTACGTTTGTCGACTACGTTTTCGGTGCCGATCAGTCTCTTGCCAACGGCGCCACGGTGCTGACGTGGGTGAACCGCGGCGGTCACTGGGAAAATACCGAACAGTGGAGCCTTGGTGTTGATTTCGGTTTCTGGAACAACAAGCTGACCGGTTCGGTGGACGGCTTCATCCGTAACACCAACGACATGCTCATGAGCGTGAACGCTCCCGCACAGGTGGGCAACCGTTACTCGGCTACTGCCAATGTGGGTAAGGTGCGCAACAAGGGTATTGAAATCAGCCTCGAGCACCGCAACACCGTTACGCGTGACTTCTCCTACAGTGTTGGCGGCAACGTATCGTTCATCGACAACAAGCTGACCGCACTTAACGGCGGTGCACGCATCCCCACCAACTTCGCAAACGTGCAGGTTGTGGACGAGGGCTATCCGCTCTACTACTTCTGGGGCTATCAGTACGACGGTATCTACCGCACGGATGAGGAGGCTCTCGCTTACCTCACGGGCTATACGGCAGAAAACATTCCTTTCCATGCCGGCGATGCCAAGTACATCGACAGCGACGGGAACGGAACAATCGACGACAACGACCGTGTGGACCTCGGTTCGTCGATTCCCTGGCTGAACTATGGTATCAACCTCGGAGCATACTGGAAGGACTTCGACCTGCAGCTCTTCTTCCAGGGCGTAGGCGGCAACAAGATCTACAACCAGATGCGTCACCGTCTTGAGAGCAGCGGCGCTACGAGCGTACTCTCGCCCATCATGAAGGACGCATGGACGGTAGACAATCCCGAGGGCTGCATTCCCAATCCGCGTAACTCTGTCAACTACTACGCCAGCGACCGCTTCCTGGAGAAGGGCGACTACTTCCGCCTGAAGAACCTGCAGATCGGCTACTCCCTGCCGCGCCACCTGATCAGCCGCGCCGGTTTCGAGAACTGCCGCTTCTACATCCAGGGTTCCAACCTGTTCACGGTCACGAAGTACAAAGGCTTCGACCCCGAGGTTAACGGCGGTGTAGACTACGGTAACTATCCGCAGAGCCGCACCTTCCTCTTCGGTGTGAACATCACTTACTAATTTTTCTCCTCAGTAACAAACAAGAAAGTGAAGTCAAAGCTTCAAATCAACTGTAAGCAAATGAAAAAGACACTTTATATAGGTGCTGTCGCCGTGGCTATGAG
Organism: uncultured Porphyromonadaceae bacterium; assembly: GCA_947175605.1. GTDB lineage: Bacteria > Bacteroidota > Bacteroidia > Bacteroidales > Muribaculaceae > CAG-873. The sequence continues at coordinate 34,123 of CAMWNH010000003.1, read as the reverse complement.
CCTGAGCATGAGCTCTTGCAACGACTGGCTTGACGAGGACGCTCCCGGCACGACCCGCTTCGATGACTTCTATATCAGCGGTGCGGTTGCCATCCAGAACGTGAATGCATGCTACACTCCGTTGGCATGGGAATTCAACGGCTGCTACTTCCCTGAATGGTATATCGGGGATATCGCATCCGACGATGCCCTCAAGGGCGGTCAGAACCTTGCCGACGGCGGCGATGTGTACGATATCGACAATTTCAAGGTGAACGCCAACAACCCCATTCTTCTTAACTTCTACCGTGCCAAGTATCAGGGCATCGCACGATGCAATCTTGCACTGCAGGAGGTTGTGAAGATGGAGCCGGATGACGAGATGAACGAGAGCCGCAAGGCCTGCCTTCTGGCCGAGGCATACTTCCTCCGCGCTTACTACTATTTCCAGCTGGTGCGCGTGTTCGGCGGTGTTCCTCTGGTGGATTTCGTGATCGACTCGAGCGACAAGTGGGTTCAGCCCCGCGCAACTGCCGAGGCCGTGTATGAGCACATCATCAGCGACCTTCTCGAGGCAGAAAAGTCGCTCTGGAACAAGAGCGAATATGCAGCAGCAGACCTCGGCCGTGCCACCAAGGGCGCCGCACAGGCCATGCTCTGCAAGGTGTATCTGTTCATGAAGGACTACGACAACGCTTACACGTGGGGCAAGAAGTTCGTGGACACGCAGTATAAGGGCGGCCAGTACAGCCTCTGCTCCGATTTCGGCGACAACTTTACGCTTGCCGGCGAAAACGGCCCCGAGAGCGTGTTCGAGATCCAGTATATGGAAGAGCCAACGAGCGACTATGGCGACGGCTTCGGTTTCACCCGCGGCACATTCTCGACCATTCTGTCGCGTCCGCGTCTCCCGAGCATGGGCGGCAACGCAGGTTGGGGCTTCGGACACCCGACACAGAACCTCTTTGACGAATTCGAGGCCGGCGACCCTCGCCGCGACCTGACCATCGGTCTTCCCGATGCTGCCGAAGTGGGTATTGCTGAAGTGGACTATCTGGGCAACTCCTACTACAACCGCAAGATCTCCTACTGGGAACACGGAGCATTCCCCTCGCTGGCACACGCCACGCGTTCGCCCTTCAACAACCGTCAGCTCCGCGCTTCCGACGCTCTCCTGCTCTTTGCAGAAGCAGCTCTGGAAAGCGGCAAGAGCATTACGGACGCCAAGTGGGCGCTTGAAGAAGTCCGCAGCCGCGCTCGCAACATGGCTTCCGGCAGCGTTCTACCCGCCTTCCCCGGCTATCGCGGCTATAAGGACACAACGGACGATCTGCGCAAGGCTATCCGCCACGAGCGCCGAGTAGAGCTGGCAGGCGAAGGCCACCGCTGGTATGACATCGTTCGCTGGGGCATCGGTCCGGAGATCTTCAACATGAGCACGGGCTATCCTGCAACGGAAACGGCCGAGGTGCGCGCCGAGATGGGCAACTTCATCCCCGGCCAGTCGGAAATCTATCCCATTCCCGCCGAGGAAATCAACCTGAACCCGATGGAACAGAACCCCGGGTACTAATCTGAGACTCAAAACAACCAATAACTAACGCCGGGGCTTCGGCCCCGGCAAATTACCAACCATTAAACTTTTCATACACATGAAAAAATTTACTCTTCTTGCTGCTATGGCCGCCGTTGCCATGGGCGCAAACGCTCAGTACGTGACTGATGACGCAGGTGTAGCACCCGTACTTGAAAAGGGTGTCAAGACCGTTTACGCATGGTCTCTGGATGCAGCAGCCATGGACGCTCTGACCGCCAAGGGTGTAAACGTAATTGATCAGCAGATCAACGACGAAACCCGTTTCCTCTACATCTGGGACAACACTCTGGTAGGCAACGAAACTTCCGCCAGCCCTGTAGGTGCTGACTTCCAGACCAACGGCCACATCGCTCTGACCGTAGGTACTGTGGGTTGGTCCGGCGCCGGTATGTGCGCTGTAGGCCCGGGCACTGACTTCTCCGACCTCGACGACGACACCTATTTCCACCTCGGCTATTGCGCAATGACGAATCCCGTCAAGTCGCTCGCCCTCATCCTCTTCGCAGGTGATGCCGGCAACAAGCCCGCACAGATCTCTGTAGGTGATGCATTCGTGGACAACGGCACCACTTTCCCCCCTGTAGGCCCCGCTCCCTCTGACGAATGGCAGGCAGTTGACGTGAAGTTCTCCGATCTTAAGAAACTTTGCCCCACCTTCACCGTTCCCGCAGTCGCTGACTATAAGGGTAACTACTTCTCGTTCCTCGCAGGCGGCGTATCCGGCCAGAACTTCGACTTCGACGCTATCTATCTTTACACCACCAAGGAAGCAGGCATCAAGGGCGTAGAAGCAGAAGGTACCGACCTCGTAATCACGGGCCGCACCATCAACGCTGCAGGCGCATCGAGCATCGTTCTCTATGACCTCGCAGGCAAGACCGTTAAGCGTGCCAACAGCTCCGTCATGGGCCTCGAAGGCATCGGCGCAGGTCTCTACATCGCCAAGGCCGGCAACAAGGTTGCCAAGGTTGTCGTGAAGTAATCACGTATAGACCATAACCCTACAAACGAGGGCGCGGCCGCAGCGATAGCCGCGAGTCGCGCCCTCCTTTCACTCCTCACTCGCGATGCGAGCGCCCTGATTTCCAAGTCGTGCAATTTTTGCCGGTAAAAAAGTTTGTTTGTTTGCTCCCAATCCTTTCTCCTTACTTTTCCAATCATTAAACCATCATAATCTCTGAACACAATGCTTGTGTTCCTCCTGAAATGAAACTACTTAAACTCACCATATTTGCCATAGCCGCTCTCGCAGTGAGCGAGTCTTATGGCGCCCCTACCACCGGTTCAGGCGAAACCAATGGTTACAAGCTCGTGTGGCAGGATCTTTTTGACGGCACCGAGCTGAACCGCTCGCGCTGGAACATTGAAGTTAACGGCGACGGCGGCGGCAACGATGAACTGCAATACTACACGGACCGCAATGTGCGTGTTGGTAAAGACGATCAGGGCAACGGCTGTCTGATCCTCACGGCCAAGCGCGAAAATTATATGGGTAAGAACTTCACGTCCGGACGTGTGAATTCGAAGAAGCTTATCAGCTTCAAGCACGGCAAGGTTGAGGCCTCCATAAAGCTTCCCAAAACTGCCAACGGCCTTTGGCCAGCATTCTGGATGATGGGAAATGATATCGACGAGGTGGGCTGGCCCCGCTGCGGAGAAATCGACATCATGGAGTTCGGCCACTGCGATGCTTTCGGCGCCGGCACACAGGACCGCTACTTCAACGGCGCATGCCACTGGGGCCAGGGTTGGCCTCAACCGAACTATGCCCGCGCCCACACGCATGACTACAGCCTTCAGGACGGCGAGTTCCATCTCTATACGTGCATATGGGACGAGAACAGTATAGCCATGTACTGCGATCTTGATAAATACCCGAATCAGGAGCCCTATTACATAATGGGCATAACGGACAATCAGCCCGGAGTTGCAGACTATCCCGGCAACTATTTCCACAAGGAGAACTTTATTCTGTTCAATCTTGCTGTCGGCGGTCAATTTCCTCAGATTTTCAACGCTAACGGCGTTACGGCGCTGAACAGCGGCAACAATCAGGAGCAGTCGATGTATATCGACTTCGTGAAGGTGTATCAGAAAGGGGGTTCAGACGAGAGCCATACATTCGCCGATGCAGGCGATCCTATCGGCGGTACGACTCCCGAACCGATCGTTCCCAAACCCACGACCATGACAGCAGCTCCCGAGCCCACGACAGATGCAAGCCTTGTTAAGAGTTTCTATTCAGATACATACGCTTCGGTCGTTCCCGATCTTTTCGTGGGCTGGTGGGGACAAACCACCGAAACGGAGAAGGTGAGCCTTGAGGGCAACGAGGCCATGCGTATGACCAACTTCAACTACATGGGCCTGCAGTTCTCGCACAGCGACGATCTGGTCGATCTGTCCGATATGAAGTATCTGCACATAGATCTTTATTCGACGCGCGACATGGAAATCGAGATCTATCCCATTTCGCTTTTCCCGACCTATGATCTCGATAAATCCGTGAAGCAGCTTTCGGCTGACAAATGGTGTTCGTTCGATATGCCCCTGTCGGAGTTTCCCAACGTGAATTTCGCGAAGCTTGGCCAGTTCAAGTTCGTGAACGCTACTGCATCGCGTGCAGCGGGCGACGAGCATGCCATCTACATCGACAATCTGTATGCACACAAGGGCTCGCTGACGGGAGTCGAGGCTGCGAATGTAGCTGAAGATTGCGGCGAAGGAGCTGTTTATGACATCTTCGGTCGCGAAGTGCGCCGCGGCACTGACCTTCAGGGCCTTGGCGCAGGAATCTATATCGTAAAGACAGAAAAGAGTGTCCGCAAGGTGCTCGTGAAATAAAGAATGAAAACAAGGCAATTCATAGCGGGACTGCTGGGCGCACTGATGTTTTGCGCCCCCGAAGCCAATGCGCAGGAAGCTCAGACGGGTTCGGGCGAAGTGAACGGCTACAAGCTCGTGTGGCAGGACCTCTTCGATGGCGATGCGCTTAACCCCGACCGTTGGCATGTGGAGCTGAACGGTGGAGGCGGGGGCAATAACGAGCTTCAGTTCTATGTGAACGATTCGGACAATGCCATAGTAGGCAAGGACGATAAGGGCAACGGCTGCCTTATCCTCACGGCCAAGCGCGAGTCGTTCTGGAGCAAGCCCTTCACATCGGGCCGCGTGAATTCGAAAAACAAGATCGCGTTCAAGCACGGCAAGGTTGAAGCTGCGATCAAGCTTCCGAAGACTGCTAACGGACTCTGGCCGGCATTCTGGCTGATGGGTAATGACTATGATGCCGTGAAGTGGCCCAAGTGCGGCGAAATCGACATCATGGAGTTCGGACATGCCGACGGCATACGGAAAAATCAGCAGGAAACATTCTTCAACGGAGCTTGCCACTGGGGAAAAAGTATGCCTCAGATGAGTTCGGCCACCCACCACAATCATGCCTACAGCCTGCAGGACGATGAATTCCATCTCTACACGATGATATGGGATGAAAAATCCATAGCCATGTACTGCGATCTTGACAAGTATCCCGATCAGGAGCCTTACTTCAAGAAGAATATAGAAGGCGAGAATGAAAATTTCCCCAATTGGGCCGGAAATTTTTTCCACAAGGATTTCTTCATACTCTTCAATCTTGCTGTGGGAGGCAACTTCCCCGGAATCTATGATGCGAATCAGATCACGGCCCTGAACGAAGAGAACGGTCAGCGGGCTTCGATGTATATCAACTACGTGAAGATCTATCAGAAGGGTACGCCTGATGAAAGCCAGTTCTTTACGGATCCGGGCGATCCTCTCACCGAGGCCGGCATCGAAGGAGTGCTTGTCGACAAGGATTCGGAATCCGGCATGATAAAGCACGAAAACGGAGGCGTGAGCTGCGCGGGAGCTGTGGACATGCAGGTGTATGACTTGTGCGGACGCGAGGTGGCCCGTGGCGAAAGCTTCGTGAATACATCGGCTCTGGGCTCGGGTGTATTCGTGGTGCAGGCTCGTCTTTCGCAGGGTGGTACGGCTGCTGCGAAACTGACATTCTAAACATCAAAGACCAATCATTACAGACTATAGTTCAAGACTAATGAATAAGAAACTCTTTCCGTCCATAGCATTCGGACTGCTCGGCGTAATTGTAGCCGGAGGAGCTATCAGTTCGTGCGTAAAGAGCGTAGCCGGGGGGGATGACAAGGATAATGTTGAAGCCCGCATAGAGGCCCTGCTCTCGCAGATGACCATAGAGGAGAAAATCGGACAGCTGAATCAGCTGACCGGCACGGGCGCTAATCCTCAGCGCCTTGCGGAGGTGCGCAACGGATTTGTGGGTTCGCTGCTCAATGAAGTTGACCCTGACACGGTGAATAAGCTTCAGCGTGAGGCTGTGGAGAACAGTCGTCTGGGCATACCTCTGATCGTGGCACGCGACGTGATCCACGGATTCAAGACCATCTTCCCTATCCCTCTGGGTCAGGCCTCGAGCTGGGATCCGGCTTTAATCGAGGAGGGCGCGCGCGTGGCTGCCGACGAGGCGTCGTCGGTGGGTGTGCGGTGGACATTCTCGCCCATGGTGGACGTGAGCCGCGATGCGCGCTGGGGTCGCATTGCCGAGAGTTTCGGTGAGGATCCTTATCTGGCCTCGACGCTCGGAGTGGCCATGGTCAAGGGCTATCAGGGCGAAGACATGACGCAGCCAAATACGATGGCGGCCTGTGTGAAGCACTTCGTGGGATATGGAGCCAGCGAGGGTGGCAAGGACTACAATACGACGTGGATCCCGGAACCTCATCTGCGCGATGTGTATCTGCCTCCGTTCCACGCATGCGCTGATGCGGGAGCTGCGACGTTCATGTGCTCATTCAATGATATAAACGGCATGCCGACCAACGCCGACACACACCTGATGCGCGATATTCTTCGCGACGAATGGGGCTGGGACGGCGTCATGTGCAGCGACTGGAATTCCATCGGACAGCTTGTTCCGCAGGGCTATTCGGCCGACCTGAAGGACGCGGCTGAGGCAGCCGCCAAGGCCGGTGTGGACGTGGACATGATGAGCTACGCCTACGTTTCGCACATGAAGGATCTTGTGGAGCAGGGCAAGGTGAGCGAGAAGACGCTCGACGATCTGGTGCGTAATGTGCTGCGTCTCAAGTTCCGTCTGGGGCTTTTCGAGAATCCGTATGTGGATACGGCCAATGCCCGCAGATTCTACACGGAGGGCAATCTGGCTGCCGCGCAGCATGCGGCCGAGCAGAGCGCGATCCTGCTGAAAAACGAGGGTGGAGTGCTTCCGCTGAAGCCCGGAGTGCGTGTAGCGCTGACGGGCCCGATGATGGACGCTAAGCATGACCAGAACGGCACGTGGAGCTTCGATGCGGAGAAGGAGCACACCGTGACGGTGCTGGATGCATTCAACGATATGTACGGCAAGGATAAAGTCGTAGCCGCCCCCGGTCTGACCTATAGCCGCGACACGGACAAGGCAGGCATTGCGCAGGCAGTTGTCAAGGCCCGCACGGCCGACGTGATAGTATTCGTATGCGGCGAGGAAGCCGTTCTGTCCGGCGAGGCACACTGCCGCACGGACCTGACGCTCCCCGGCGCCCAGAAGGAAATGCTCAAGGCGCTGAAAGCCACGGGCAAGCCCGTGGTGTCCGTAGTGATGACGGGACGCCCTATGGAGATAAACGACGTGGTGGCCAATTCGGATGCTATTCTCTACTGCTTCCACCCGGGAACGATGGGCGGTCCTGCAATCGCGAATGTGCTTAGCGGAAGTGTGAATCCGTCGGGGCATCTTCCTGCCGGCATCCCTCGCGCCTCGGCACAGGCTCCGCTCTACTACTCGCACAAGAATACGGGTCGTCCGGCCGAGGGCATGGTGCTCATGGACGAGCTGCCTCAGGAAGCGGGGCAGACCTCGACGGGCTGCACGAGCTTCTACATGGACTGCGGCGACGGCGCGCTCTATCCGTTCGGCTACGGTCTCAGCTACACGGATTTCAGTTATGGCCCTGTGGTGCTGTCGACGGACAAGATGGACGCCAAGGACGGCAGCATAAGGGCTACATGCGAAATTGAAAACACGGGCAGCGTGAAGGGCGCCACCGTGGCACAGCTCTATGTTCGCGACGTAGTGGGATCGCTCTGCCGCCCGGTGAAGGAGCTAAAAGGCTTCGAGAAAATCGAGCTGGCTCCGGGAGAGAAGCGCACCGTGAGCTTCACACTCACGCCCGATGACCTGGCATTCCACAACGCCCGCAGCGAGCGTGTGACCGAGCCGGGTGAGTTCCGGGTGTGGATAGCACAGGACAGCGCCAGCGGCGAGTCCAAGTCCTTCACGGTGGAATAATCCGCGAAATACGACATTGAATTTTACCAATCAGAATCATAAGTAAACAATATGAAAATCAATAAAATTCTTCTTTCACTGGGGATGGTTGCGCTGGTTGCTGCCGGCGCCGAAGCCCGTAGCGAAAAGCGCGGTGTGTGCGCCAAGTTCACATACGCAGGCGAGATAGAACAGATCGAGAAGGGCTCGTGCTGGTGGTATAACTGGGGTAATACGCCTTCGGCCGGTTATCAGTATCAGGTGCAGAACTATGAGAGCAGCATGGACTTCTGCCCGATGACCTGGAATCGCAGCTACAGCGCCGAGAACATCCGCAAATACTGCAAGGAACATCCGGAGGTGAAGTATCTCTTGGGCTTCAACGAACCTAACTTCACCAATCAGGCCAACCTGACGCCCGCCCAGGCTGCCGAGGCATGGCCCGCCGTTGTTGCCTTGGCGCGCGAACTGGGCCTCAAGATCGTGGCTCCCGCGCTCAATTATTCGTCGAATCCGCAGTACAGCACTCCTGCCAAGTGGATGGACGAGTTCGTTAAACTCGTGGGCCTCGACGCCTTCGACTACACGGCTCTTCACAACTACGGCGGTTTCGGCCTCATGAAGTCGACGGCCGAGGAATTCTATGCCAAGTACGGCAAGCAGGTTTGGGTGACCGAGTGGTGCTACTGGCCCGGTGGTGCGGGAAATGTGTACGTAGCGCCCGAAACGCAGATTTCGTCGATGGTCGAATGCGTGGAATGGCTCGAGAGCTCCGAGTGCATCTACCGCTACTCGTGGTTCATGGCCCAGGGTGTGTCGGACGGCAATAATCAGCCCAACTACGGCCTGCTCAAGACCACGGTTGACGAAGACAAGAATATCATCAACACGCTGACCGAGCAGGGTAAGGTATATACCTATCTCTGGGAATATGATCCTGAGTACTACCATCCCGTGGGCCAGTTTGTTGCTGCCACGGACTATCACGCCCGCAATGTTGCAGGTATAGGCTCGGGCGCTAATCCCGATGCTCCCAAGCCCATTGAAATCAAACAGTTCAACGGCGGTGCTACGCTGGACTATCAGTTCGATGTTCCCGAAGCCGGCGACTATAATCTGGAACTGGTGGTTTCGGGTATGGGTGAGCCCACACGCTTCGATCCGATGATGAGCATCTGCTCGGTGGACGCTAACGGCAAGGCCACGAAGCTGTGTGCCGCCCGCCGTTTCACGCTGAGCAATTCCGACGAGAACTACAATACGGAGCTTTTCAAGGTTACGCTTCCTGCCGGCAAGCAGACACTGCGCCTGAAGGATGAGGCTCCCTACCAGCCTTCGGGCATCCGCATCTCGGCTCTGCGCCTTTCGTCGGTGGCCGGCATCGATGCCGTGAACGTTGAGTCAGACAAGGCGGACGCACCCGTGGACGTGTATAACACGCAGGGCATGCGCGTGCGCAGCGCGGTAGCTCCCGGCGAAGCCACCAAGGGCCTGCCTGCAGGCATCTATCTTGTGGGCTCGCGCAAGGTGCTCGTGAAATAAGAAAATATGAGAATATGAGTATAGTTATAATTGTCAAACACTTCTGATTAATTAATCAGAATGGGGTCGCCCGACTGTGAAGCCGGGCGGCTTTTTTTATGCACTTATGGCCCTGAATTGAAAAAATAGTGTTAACTTTGCAATGCGTAAAGTCCCGCATCAGGCAGCGAGCGCGACGCAGCAGCCCCGGGTCTAAGCCTTAAAAACGAAAAAATACAAAACAAGATACAAGCGAACATGGGAAATGAAAATGCGGAGCGCATCCAGACGTCCGTTCTCAACCGACTTGAGAAAAAGGCCGTAGGATGGCTCGTGGAACGGCAGCCCGAATGGGTAACATCCGATATGCTCACCTATTTCGGTGTGTTTGCCGCAGTTCTTTACGCGGTGTTCTGCTGGCTGGCAAATGTGAATGTATATTATTTCTGGGCCTCGTCGTTCTGCCTGTTGCTGAACTGGTACGGCGACAGCCTGGACGGCACAATGGCGCGGTATCGCGGCACGCAGCGCCCGAAGTACGGCTTCTTTATCGACCATTCTCTTGACGCGCTCACCACCTGCCTGTTCTGCATCGGCATGGGCCTCTCGCCCATGATGCAGCTGAGTATATCGCTCTTCATCATGGGCGGCTATCTCTGCCTGTCGATCTACACCTATCTCTCGACCATAGTGATAGGCAAGTTCCGGCTGACCTATGCCAGCATGGGGCCGACGGAGATGCGCCTGATCCTCATAGCGGTTTGTCTTTGCTACGCCTACTTCCCGATGAAGGAAGTGAGCATCCGTGTGCTGGGGCAGGATTGGTCGCTCTACGACTGCGCGGGCGCGCTTGTGGCCACGGCACTGTTCCTGATCTACATCGTGAGCCTGGCCAAGGACCTTAAGATGCTGGCCCGCGAGGATCCTCCCAAACCTTATCATAAAAACAAGTAAGACAGAGCGGTGGCCGGGGAGTCCGACAACAGCAAGAACTCGAGTCTTAAGTCGAAGATCCTGCATAGCGACGGGTTCTTCTTCACCTTGTTGCGCTCGAGTATGTCGTCGCAGGTGTGCGGGTGGATAGATACGCTCACGGCCTTGCTGGTGTTTTCGGTCTTCGATCTTTCGGCGTGGCTATCGACGGCTATCGGCGCCTTTGTAGGCGGCGTGCTGAACTGCATAATCAACTATTACTTCACCTTCCACGCGCAGGGCGTGATGTGGCGCGCGGCGCTGACGAAGTTTGCCTTCGTATGGGCCGGGTCGCTGCTGCTGAACAGCTTCGGCACGCAGATTGTGTATTCGCTTGTGCGGGACTGGGAGTGGCTGCATCATGTCGTGAAGGGCATTTCGGACGATGGTACGTTCTTTGCGGCTCGTCTGTTCGTGGCGCTGATGGTGTCGCTGTGCTGGAACTTCCAGATGCAGCGCAATGTGGTGTTCAAGTCCACGCGGCTGGACCCGTACATCATCCGTTTTCTGGACAAGCTGGGCATAGGTATACACAAAACGCACAAAAAGTAATCGGATAGTCCGGAAGTGCCGTCTGCGCGCGGTGTGTTTTTTGGATAGTTGCAATAATTTTATTAAATTTGCCGATGCTACCGGAGCTCTAAGCGAGAGAAAACCGGTGGCGCCCATCATTATCTATACCCAAAATACCTGAAGATGATAGTAAGAAGTAAGTCACCCTTGCGTATCGGTCTGGCCGGAGGCGGAAGCGACCTGTCGCCCTACAGCGATATTTATGGCGGCTTGGTGCTGAATGCAACTATAAATCTGTACGCTTACTGTACGATCGAGGAAATCGACAATCCCGAGATAATCATAAACTCCTACGATGCGAAGTGCTTCAAGAGCTATCCTCTGGGGCCAACGCTCGAAATAGACGGCGATGCCTCGCTGGTGAAGGGCACGTACAACCGTATCGTGCGCGATTTCGGCATCGAGCCTCGGGGGTTCCGGATCACCACGTATAACGACGCACCGATCGGTTCGGGACTGGGCACGTCGTCGTCGATGGTCGTGTGCATACTGAAGGCATTCATCGAATGGCTCTCGCTGCCTCTGGGCGATTATGAGACCTCACGCCTGGCATTCGAAATCGAGCGCAAGGATCTGAAGCTCGCCGGCGGCAAGCAGGACCAGTATGCGGCAAGTTTCGGCGGCTTCAACTTCATGGAGTTCCATAAGGATGATCTTGTGATCGTGAATCCGCTTAAAATCAAGCGCTGGATTATCGACGAGCTCGAGGCTTCGCTGCTGCTCTACTTCACGGGCGCTTCGCGCAGCAGCGCGAAAATCATCGACGAGCAGTGCAAGAACACCACCAAGGGTGATAATGAGGTAATCGAAGCCATGCATGCCATCAAGCAATCGGCCGTGGACATGAAGCACGCGCTGCTCAAGGGTGACATGCACAGCTTTGCCAAGATTCTGGGGCAGGGCTGGGAGAATAAGAAGAAGATGGCGGACGCCATCTCCAATCCGATGATCCAGGAGGCTTTCGATACGGCTCTGGAGGCCGGTGCCATCTCGGGCAAGGTGAGCGGCGCCGGTGGCGGAGGCTTCATCATGTTCATGGTGGATCCGGTGAAGAAGAAGAATGTGATCGACGCGTTGGGGCGCCTGCCGGGCTTCGTGATGCCCTTCCAGTTCACGGAGGGCGGAGGCCACGGCTGGAAGATCTACGATACGGACAAAGTGTGAGACAGGAGATGGAAGACATCATAAAATCGCAGATAAGCGAGAGCGCCCGCGTGAAGCAGGCGATAGCGGACGATGCGGAGCTTACGGGCCGCATCCGCAAGGCAGCGGAAGTGTGCATAGAGGCTTATCGCCGCGGCTGCAAGACAATGTTTGCCGGCAACGGAGGCAGCGCGGCCGATGCGCAGCACCTTGCCGGGGAATTCGTGAGCAAGTTCTATTTCGACCGACCGGGGCTGCCGTCGGTGGCTCTGACCACGGATACGTCCATCCTCACGGCCATAGGCAATGATTACGGCTATGAGAAGCTGTTCTCGCGTCAGGTGCAGGCACAGGGGCGCGAGGGCGATGTGTTCATAGGTATTTCCACGTCGGGCAACTCGGCCAATATTGTGGAGGCGCTCGAGGAATGTCGCCGCAAGAATATCTACACTATCTCCCTGACGGGCTCGAAGCCCTGTAAGATGGATGCGTCGGACCTTGTGATCAAGGTGCCGAGCGAATCAACGCCCCGCATACAGGAATGCCAGACGCTGATAGGACATATCATCTGCTGTCTGGTGGAGGAGGCGATTTTCGGGAAGGAATACAAGAAGTAACACTTATACAGGCAGATAGTCGCGGAATATGAAGTGCGTAATAATGGCCGGGGGCAAGGGCACGCGAATCTCATCGCTCTTCAGCGATATCCCCAAGCCCATGATAAAGATCGACGGCCGTCCGGTGCTGGAGCACGAGCTGGAGCGTCTGCGCGAGCAGGGCTTCGATGACATCATCATCACGGTGTCGCATCTGGGCAATGTGATCATGGATTATTTCGGCGACGGATCGGGCGTGTCTCCTGCCACGGGAAAGCCTTTCGGCGTGAAGATCGAGTACTTCAACGAGGAGGTGCCGCTGGGCAATGCGGGTGCGCTGTTCAAGTTGCGCGATCGGCTGACGGAGGATTTCCTGTTGCTGAATGCCGATGCGCTGTTCGATATAGATTTCAAGCGTTTCGTGGACTATCACCGCAGTCACGGCGGTGCGGTGACGCTTTTCACGCACCCCAACAGCCATCCCTATGACAGCGGCCTTATCATTGCCGACGGGGAGCACCGTGTGCTGTCGTGGCTGACGAAGGAGGATGCGCGGCCGGAGTATTATGACAACCGCGTGAACGCGGGACTGCATGTGATCAGTCCCCGGGTGCTGGACCGCAGCGGGATTGACGCTGATGCCGTGGGGCTGCCGGGGCCGGACGGGAAGGTGAAGAAGGTGGATCTTGACCGTGATCTGCTGAAGCCTCTGGCCGGGACGGGTGAGCTGTATTGCTATGACAGTCCGGAGTATGTGAAGGACATGGGCACGCCGGAGCGATTCGAGGCTGTGCGTAAGGATTTCATGAACGGCACTGTGGCTGCACGCAATCTCTCGCAGCGTCAGCGGGCGGTGTTCCTCGACCGCGACGGAACGCTGAATGTCTACAAGGGCTTCCTGCGCGACATCGCGGATTTCGAGCTCATCGAGGGTGTTGCGGAGGCCGTGCGCATGATTAATGCGTCGGGCTATCTGGCTATTGTCGTTACCAATCAGCCTGTGATAGCGCGCGGGGAGGTGACGGTGGAGGAGCTGGACGAGATACACCGCAAGATGGCTACGGAACTGGGCCGCGAGGGGGCGTACATCGATGCGCTCTATTATTGCCCTCATCATCCCGACAAGGGTTTCGAGGGCGAGGTGCCGGAGCTGAAGTTCGATTGCGAGTGCCGCAAGCCGAAGCCGGGTATGCTTCTGCGCGCGGCTCGGGATTTCAATATCGATCTTTCGCAGTCGATAATGATAGGCGACAGCGCGAATGATGTGGAGGCCGGCGAGCGTGCGGGTTGCCGCTCGTTCCTTGTGCCGAGAAACGAGCCGGGGGCGCTTGCAGAAGTGTTATCGCGCGAGCTCGGCCGATAGTAGTTCCATATATTTCCTAACCAATGTGCGGGGGCTGTATTTGGCCCTTACGGCGGCGCTGAGGTGCTCGCGGCGGGCAGGTGTGTCTGCCGCGAGGGCATCGTTCAGCGCGTGGGCCATGCTGTCGTCATCGCCGTATGGTATAAGGCTCCCGAGGCTCGGGTCGGATATGATGTCGGCTTGTCCGCCGCGGTCGAAGCTCACGGGCCATGCACCGGCGGCCTGTCCTTCGATGAGCGTGCCGGGGAGGGTTTCGTAGTGCGAGGTAGAGAGCACGGCGGAGGCGTGGGCGTAGAGCTCGGCTATGCGTGCTTTGTCGGCGATCGGGCCGAGATGAACGTGCGGAAGGCGCAGGCTGTCGAGCACTTCGGGACGACGCAGCTGTCCGAAGAATACGGCGGCCACGGGTCGTCGCCCGCGGATGCTGTCGAGACGGTTGAGCACGCGTACGGCTGTGTCGAATCCTTTCACGGGGTCGTCAAGGCGGGCTGCACCCATGAGCACGAGCTGCGTGTCGTCTGGGAAGGGCAGGCATGCCTCGGCGCGCGTGGTGCGGGGCAGGGTGTGGAAGTCATCGACGGGGAATACGTTGGGAATCACGGAGATGCGGCGGCCGCCGGTGATGGCGCTTTCGGCTGCTTTACGGCCGAGCCATGAGCTGACGGCTACGAATTCGATATCGGGGATGCTGTCGTAGAGCCAGATTTTGCGCCGGGCCGTGCGGGCCGAGAGTTCGGGGATGAGCCGTGTGGGCCCGTGGACAAAGGGGCAGCGCGCGCAGGGTGCGTCGCTGCGGGTGTATTGGAGGCATTGGCCTGCGTGGTGGCAGATGCCCGTGACGGGCCACATGTCGTGCATGGTCCATACGATGCGTTTGCCCATGGCGGCGATGCGGCCTATTTCGTCGAGAGAGAGCATGCCTTGGTTGACCCAGTTGAGCAGTATTGCATCGGCTTCCAAGACCCTGGGGTGGCGGTGGAGCGGCAGGCCGAAGGTGGCGGAGTCGATTTTGAAGAGGTCGGAGCGCGAGAAACCTATGTTGGCCCAGTTCCAAGCCTCTTCGGCGAGAAATGTCCGCTTGACGGATGCGGGCGAGGCCGCACAGGCGATGCGGGGATTCCGGAGGCCTTCGGGAGAGGCGTGCACCACGAGCATGCGGGCGTCGACGCCTTCGGAGATGAAGGCATCGAGCAGGCGGCGGCTCACCACCGATGCGCCGCCGCGTGTGTCGCTGTGGTTGATGATAAGAATTTTCATCGCCGGGCAGGGATTCGAAGCTGTATGTGTTCCACACGCACGACCACAGCAATAAAGGCTGCGAGGGCCACGGCGCGCATTGAGCCTGCGATCCAGTCGTTGCTTGTTATTGCATCCACGCCCAAGGTGCCTGCGAAATACAGGGCGGCTGTCAGGAGGACGTAGAAGGCTATGCGCCGCAGGGGATAGTCCACGGGATAGTATTTCTGACCCACGAAATAGCTGACGAGCATCATGATGCCGTAGCTGGCCAGGGCGCCGAATGCACAGCCGTAGAAGGATATGCGAGGCACGAGCAGGACGTTCATGACAAGCATCACGGCGAAGCCTATGAGCGAAAGATAGGAGCCCCAGATGGTGCGGTCGGTGATCTTATACCACACCGAGAGGTTGAATACGACTCCGAAGCAGAGCTCGGCGATCATTATGACGGGCACGACGCCGAGGCCGCCGTAGTAGCCGCGTCCTATAAAGAGCTTGATGACATTGAGATAGAACATCACGGCCAGAAAGACGAACATGGAGGCGATGATGAAGTATTTCATGGCATCGGAGTAGAGCTTGACGGCGGGAGCGCCCTGCTTCTTGTCGCGGGCGAATATCATGGGCTCGTAGGCGAAGCGGAAGGCCTGGAGGAACATGATCATTATCAGTCCTATCTTGTAGCAGGCGCCGTATGTGCCCAGGGCAGCGTCGGCCTCGGCGGGGGTGAGTTGCGTGGCGAGATAGGGGAAGATGATATTGGGGAGGTTCTGGTTCATGAGTCCTACGAAGCTAAGCACGAGCAGTGGCCAGGAGTACCGCAGCATCTCCTTCCAGAGGCGCGTGTTGAAGGTCCAACGGAAGCCGCGTAGCTGGGGCGAGAGCAGCAGCAGATTAGCTGCGGAGGCTATGAAGTTGCTCAGGAATATGTAGCCGATACCGTAATCCGGATCGTAGAACCAGCTGACCGTGGCCGGCGCGTGCGCGGCGAGCAAGGGGCAGCCAAGCAGGAAGAAAAGGTTTAGGGCTATGTTGATGCCTATGTTTGTGAAGCGTACGGTGGCGAAGCGCAGGGCCTGCGAGCGAAAGCGGAGGTAGCCGTAGGGTATGGCCGTGAAGGCATCGAGGGCTACGGCAGTGAAGAGGAAGAAGGTGCATGATGGCCTGTCAGGGGTGCGCATGAAGGCTGCCAGGGGGTCGAGAAACGCGCAAACGAGCACTACAAAGAGCGTTGAGCTCGCGGCCAGCGACAGCAGAGTGGTGGAGTAGACTTCCATGGGATTGCGCCAGCGTTCGTGATTGACGAAGCGGAAGAAGCCGGTCTCCATGCCGTATGTGAGCAGGGCCAGCAGCAGGGCCACGGTGGAGTAGTCGAATGTGACGATGCCGTACTCCCCGTTGGCGAATACGCGTGTGTATATGGGCACGAGCAGCCAGTTGAGCAGGCGCCCGAGGATGGAGCTTAGGCCGTAAATTGCGGTGTCCTTGGCCAGACTTTTTATTCCTGCCATAGTCGTGGGTGTGGGTGGAATGTGATTGAGGGTGGCTTATCCGAATAGACCGAAGTCATCGTATTTGTTCACGCCGAGATGCTTATATGCGAGGTCCGTGACTTCGCGCCCGCGGGGCGTGCGGCGTATGAAGCCTTCCTTGATCAGGTATGGTTCGTAGACTTCCTCGATGGTGCCGGGGTCTTCTCCGAGCGCGGTTGCGATGGTGGAGAGCCCGACGGGGCCGCCTTTGAACTTGCGGATGATGGTAGTGAGAATCTTGTTGTCGATTTCATCAAGGCCGTAGCGGTCGATGTTCAGGGCCTCGAGGGCGTAGCGCGCGATTTCAAGATCGATTTTGCCGGAGCCCACGACCTGCGCGAAGTCGCGCACGCGCCGGAGCAGGGCGTTGGCAATACGTGGCGTGCCACGGCTGCGTAGAGCTATTTCCACTGCGGCTTCATCGGAGATTTCTACGCGCAGGAGGGCTGCGGAGCGGCGTATGATGCGTGCCAGCACCTCATGGTCGTAGTATTCGAGATGGCATGAGATGCCGAATCGAGCTCGCAGGGGCGAGGTGAGCAGTCCGGAGCGGGTGGTGGCTCCGACAAGGGTGAAAGGGTTCAGCGAGAGCTGTACGGACCGGGCTCCCGGGCCTTTGTCGATCATGATGTCGATACGGTAGTCCTCCATGGCCGAGTAGAGATATTCCTCCACAACGGGGCTAAGGCGATGTATTTCGTCGATGAAGAGGACGTCGTTGGTCTCCAGTGATGTGAGTATGCCTGCGAGGTCGCCGGGCTTGTCGAGGACGGGGCCGGAAGTGATCTTCATGCCCACGCCAAGCTCGTTGGCCACGATGCCGGAAAGCGTGGTTTTGCCAAGTCCCGGGGGGCCGAACAGGAGTATGTGGTCGAGGGCTTCGCCGCGCATGCGGGCGGCCCGCACGAAGATGCGGAGGTTCTCTATAATCTTTTCCTGGCCGTTGAAGCTTTCGAAGTCCGAGGGGCGCAGAGCCTTCTCGACGTCGGCTTCGGAACTTGCCGGGGGTGGCGTCTCGCGTGAGGACCGGATGTCGAATCCGTCGGTGTCGGAGTTATGTGTATAATCCATATGGCGGGGGTGTGTTCTAATATCTTGGGGCGAGGGCGTAATTCACAGCGGCGGAAATATATGAAACGCGCCGTTTGAGCCATGCCTTCAGTTCGTCTATGCGTTTTTTGTGATGAAGTGAAGTGGGTTCGCCGTCGCCATAACTGATGTGTCCGTCTTTCCAGATATATCCGTCTTCGTATGCAGCGGGGCGAATAAGTTCGGCGTACTCGTCGAGTTCTTCGAGCAGGCGGGGATAACATTCCGTCTTGAAGTAATTCCAGCGCTCGCCGAAACGTTTCTGGAATTCCTTATTTCTCACGATTATGCGAAAAAAGTGCTTTCCATCCATTTCGCCATAAGGGTTTAAAAGGATAAAATTGGCACTCTGTGTGCCGGTTCCCCGGGAGTAAGTATATGCCCAGTCGAAGTCCCACACAGGTCCGAAGTGGTAGACGTCGTCGATGCTGTCTTTGTGCATGTAGACGCTCTTGGGATGTGTGATCTCCGAGTTGCCGCTTATGTTATACACCAAAAAATAATTCACGGCGGAATCTATGTCGAGAACGGAACTAAGGTCGGAGTCGGGAGTCGAGGAAGTGATGCTGTCGGCAAAGGCTGAGAAATCGTCGCGCCACTTAAGCCAATATTCATTGGGGTTAATCCCGCGACCTTCGGCTATTTCATTTATGTCTGGGTCCTTGACCATCACGGGAAGCAGGTATTCGCTATTCCCCGCAATCCATTTATAGATATGATTGTAGTCCTCGTCAAGGGCTATGTCAAGTTCGAAAAGCATGCCTTTTTCTTCATCGATATCAACACTTCCGGATCCGATTCCGATCTTTTCGGTGAGCATGTAGAGACCCTTGGTGTGGCCGTTGAGATGCACGCGCACGGGAATGGCATGATTGGTATATGGCATTTCGAGCATCTGCGCGGCTCTGAGAGCAAAAAAGTTGCGGGCATGGGAGCCGTCGATGAAGTTGGCGAGGAGGGCGAAAGTCTTGGCTTTCGGCAAGCCGCATACCGACCGTTTTTTCGCCATCTTAAAACGATATGGCAGTTTGGGCATCCACCACGTCGAGTTGCCTCTGCCTCGGAATTCCACATCCAGTTCTTCGATGTCGTCGTATGCTCCGTGACCGTCCATGCGTAGCTTGGCGGGATAGATATAGCTTTTACCTCGTTGGCGTATAAGATCGGTTAGCTCGGGTTCTTCGGTAAGGTTTATGTAGATGTCGGGTATTGCCTTGTTTGCGAGGCGGATGCTGTCGACTGCATCGAAGGGCACGAACATGCTGTCGCTGTCCTCGGGCCGTATAATGACGAGCTGGCGTGTACTGTCGGCTGTCATGGACGAGTAGGAGAACTGCAGCGGGCGAGTGACATCGAGATAGTGAAAGGCGCTGTCGTTGCGGTATACGTAGACATAGGGCGTATCGGCAGCCATGTCGAGGATGCCGAACAGCAGTATGCTCAATATGATTGACAGCCGTGTTTTCATTGTATCAAGAATTTATAATTACTGCCGCTTAGTTCCAGAATGTATATTCCGGGAGTAAGTTCGGGTGAGTGCCAGCGGCCTTCGCTGTCGGTAGTTGCGGATACGTGCATGACGCCGTCGGCGCGACTAAGGGTCAACCGCAGGCCACTCTCCGGGACGAGGACGTGAATTCGGCGTCCGGACACTTGTACGAGTGCTCCACCGCGGGGGCGGTCAGAAGTGACGGAGCCTTCGGATGTGACGACGTCGTTGAGTAGCGGACGGCCCGATTCGGACGATAGGTCCCAGCCGGTGAGCTCGTCGGAGGCGAATAGGACATGTCCGCTCCCGGTGCGAAATTCAAGCATGCCGTCGTGAAGCTCGACGGTCATGGTCGAGTCGAGAGCTAAGCGGTCGGAATATCCTGCCGCGAAATGCAGCTCTATGCTGCGTGGAGGCTCTCCGGCCGACGTGTGGACGGCTGAAAGCGAGAAAAGCAATAGAGCGGGCAGGAGGCGGAAGATGAACATAGGCCTGGAAAGATTATCAGACACGCACGGGGAGATGCCCCGTGCGTGTCGATTTCAAATTATGGGAGAGGGGAGAAACGAGGGTGTCAGATTACGTCTTCCTCCGAAGTCTCGAGGGCTTCGGGAGCGGCGGGTGTCTGGGGTTCGGAGGTGACGCGTTCGAGCCACTTGACCATGCCGAACATGACGCACATGGAGATAAGGCAGACGAGCAGGAATACACCCCATGCCTCCCAGATGGGCCATTTATTGTACATGAGCGGTCCTACCCACAGCAAGAGGTTGCCTACGGCGGTGGCGCCGAGCCACAGACCCTGACAGAGGCCCTGCATGTGCTTGGGCGCCACTTTCGAAACGAAGGAAAGACCCAGGGGCGAGATGAAGAGCTCGGCAACGGTGAGGAAGAAGTAGATGACGAACATGATCCACCAGCCGCTCTTAAGGGCTTCGGCTGCGGATGTCTCCATGGTCTTGAATACCTCGGCGGAAGGATAGCCCTTGGCGTAGGAGTAGACCATGAGGAAGAGGTATGTGAGGCCGGCGATGCCCATGCCGATGCCTATCTTGCGGGGAGTTGAAATCTCTTTGCCCTTGGCGGCGAGGCTGCCGAAGATCCACATGACCACGGGCGTGAGCACGATGACGAAGAAGGGATTCACGGCCTGCCATATCTCGGGAGCGATTGCATCGGTGCGAACGAAGTCGCGGGCGAAGAGCGAGAGCGATGTGCCGTTCTGATGGAAGGAGAACCAGAAGAATATGGCGATGCCCAGCACTGCGAAGAGGGCATACATGCGCTGCTTGATTTCCTTGGCCATGGCAATCTTCTCTTCGGGCGTGTAGTTGACGCTTTCGACGGCGGCTTTCTTGGGCGGATTGGGCAGCCCGTTCTTGTAGATGATGAAGATGGTGAGGGAGATGAGCATGGCCACGATGGAGGCGATGAAGGAGTAGTGGATACCCGTGTTGAAGACATCGAGATACTCCGTGCAGAAGGCGCTGATGTCGGCCGATGCGTCGCCGCCAACTTGTGTGATCAGGGCATAGAGGTTATTGGCGTTCTCCATGTTCATGTTGTCGCCGAGCGAGAGATATTCGTGGGCGAGAGCGGGGAGGGTGGCGTTGTAGGTGAGGTTGTGCACGCCCAGCCACCACGAGCGTAGCATAGGAGCCACGAAGGGGGCGATGAGGCCGCCGATATTGATGAATACGTAGAAAATCTGGAAACCCGAGTCGCGCTTGTCGGCGTAGCGGGGATTATCGTAAAGCTGACCTACGATAGCCTGCAGGTTGCCCTTGAAGAGACCGTTGCCGAATGCAATGAGGAAGAGGGAGAAGCAGGTAAGTGGCAGGAGCCAGCCTATGTTGTCGGAAGTGGAGAGGATGGGCACGGCGAGAATCGCGTAGCCGAGGCTCATGATGATAAGACCCCGGATGATGGTGCCCTTGTAGTTCTGGGTCTTGTCGGCAATATAGCCGCCTACGAGGCTAAGGATGTAGATGCCTGCGTAGAAGCAGGAGTAGATGATGCCGCTGGTTTCGTCGCTGAGGCCGAATTTGGAGCAAAGGAAAAGAACGAGCACGGCATTCATGATGTAGTAGCCGAAGCGTTCGCCCATGTTGCTCATTGCGGCGGGTATCAGGCCCTTGGGCTGGTCTTTAAACATACGTTGGAATGTGAAAGGATGTGATGATGATTTTATTTTTGCGCTAAGATACGAATTATTTTGCAAAATGCGGGTGCCCCGAGCTATTTTTTATGGTACGGGCATCCGTAATCCCGCCGAAAATCACTATTTTTGCACAAAATTTTCTCACCCCGTACATCTAAAACACAATCTAACAAGTATGGAAAAGATTCAGCTCAATATTTCCGACGTGTTCTCCAGCGTGAGCCGCGCCGATATCGAGGCTCTTGCCCCCGAGGCAGCCGCCAGCCTTTCGAAGCTCACTGACGGCTCGGGTGCCGGCAATGATTTCCTCGGCTGGGTAAAGCTTCCCTCCGAGACCGACGAAAAGCTGCTCCGCGACATCGAGGAGACGGCTAAGGCTCTGCGCGAGGATTGCGAATATGTAGTGGCTATCGGCATCGGCGGCAGCTATCTTGGCGCCAAGGCCGTTATCGAGGCTCTGTCGAATTCTTTCGACGCATATCTGCCCGGCGCTCCCAAGGTACTTTTTGCCGGTCAGAATATCGGCGAGGATTATCTCTATGAACTTCAGGCCCTGCTGAAGGACAAGAAGTTCGGTATTATTGTCATCTCCAAGAGCGGCACGACAACCGAACCCGCCATCGCTTTCCGCCTGCTCAAGGAGCAGCTCGAGGCTCAGATGGGCAAGGACGAAGCCCGCAAACGCATCGTGGCAATCACCGATGCCAAGCGCGGCGCCCTGCGCACGCTGGCTACTTCGGAAGGCTACAAGACTTTCGTTATCGCCGATAATGTGGGCGGCCGTTTCTCGGTTCTCACTCCCGTGGGCCTGCTGCCTATCGCCGTGGCCGGCTACGACATCAAGGGCCTCGTGGAAGGTGCCCGCGAAATGCAGAAGGCAACTCTCTCCGGCAAGGACATGACAGCCGTAACCTATGCCATGACCCGCAACGCCCTCTACCGCGACGGCAAGAAAATCGAGATTCTCGTGAACTACAACCCCAAGCTCCACTACTTCGGCGAATGGTGGAAGCAGCTCTACGGCGAGAGCGAAGGCAAGGACCACAAGGGCATCTTCCCCGCAGCCGTGGACAACTCCACCGACCTGCACTCGATGGGCCAGTGGATTCAGGACGGCGAGCGCACCATCTTCGAGACGGTAATCTCCGTGGCCAATCAGAAGCACGAGGTACGCATCCCGAGCGATGCCGAGAACCTCGACGGCCTTAACTACATCGCCGGCAAGCGTGTGGATGAGGTGAACAAGATGGCCGAGCTCGGTACGCGTCTGGCCCATGTGGACGGCGGCGTGCCCAATATGCAGATTGTCCTTCCCGGTCTCTGCGAGCACTGCCTGGGCAAGCTCATCTACTTCTTCGAGGCAGCTTGCGGCATCAGCGGCTATATGCTGGAGGTGAATCCCTTCAATCAGCCCGGCGTCGAGGCTTACAAGAAGAATATGTTCGCCCTTCTGGCCAAGCCCGGCTACGAGGCTGAGACAGAAGCTATCCGCAAGCGTCTGGCTGCAGAATAAGCGCCGGTGCGCCATTCCTAAGATTCACACCCCCGAGTTTTTCGTGTCATGTAATCGGCACGGAAATCCGGGGGTGTATTTCCCCTAATCAGTCTTAACGATATCCAATCATGACACTACCGACAGCTCCCGGTCCGATCGGAGTATTCGATTCCGGCTATGGCGGCCTTACCATCCTGCGATCGCTGCAGAAGGCGCTCCCCGATGCCGATTTCCTTTATCTGGGCGATAACGCGCGTGCGCCATACGGCTCGCGTTCGTTCGAAACGGTGTACCGTTTCACGCTCGAGGCTGTCGAATATCTGTTCAGGAGCGGCTGTCATCTGGTGATTCTTGCCTGCAACACGGCCTCGTCGAAGGCGCTGCGCAGCATCCAGCAGCGGAATCTTCCGGAGCTCGATCCGGAACGGCGCGTGCTGGGTGTGATACGCCCGACGGTGGAGGCCGTCGGCGCGCACAGCGCGGGGCATATCGGACTTGTGGGTACGCCCGGCACCGTGGCATCGCAATCTTATGATATCGAGATAGGGAAGGCTTATCCGGGATTCCGGCTGACATCGCGCGCATGCAAGCTCTGGGCTGCCATAGTGGAGGCCTGCGAGGCGGACAGCGAGGGCGCCGACTGTTTTGTGAAGGCCGACCTCGAGGCGCTTCTGGCGCAGGACCCGGAAATAGATTCGCTGATCCTGGGTTGCACTCACTATCCGCTGTTGCTCGATACCATCAAGCGGCATCTTCCGCCGCACGTGAAGATACTCTCGCAGGGCGATATCGTGGCCGCCTCGCTGGTGGACTATCTTCGCCGTCATCCCGAAATGGATGCGAAAATTACACGCGGGGGTACTACCCGCTACCTTACTACGGAGGAGGCATCGGCCTTCTCGGAACTGGCCACGATGTTTATGGGACATCCCGTATGCGCACAAAAAATCGAGCTATGATAGAATCCATTACCACCGGACCCAAGGGCAGAGCTTCGAATTTCGAACTGCTGAGGCTGCTGGCCATGTTTTTCGTGCTGGTCGTGCATGCCGATTTCGCCGCTCTCGATGTTCCCAAAAGTGCCGAATTACACGCTTCACCTCTGGGAGGCGCCATGCGTGTTGCGTTCGAGTCGCTGGCCATTGTGAGCGTGAATATCTTCATCCTTATTTCCGGATGGTTCGGCATCCGTGCATCTGTCAAGGGCTTTCTGAAGTTATTGTTTCAGGTGGCGTTCACTTCCTTTGTGGTCTACCTGTGCTTTGTTGCATTTGGAAACGCTCCGTTTACGGGAGAGGAGGTAATCCGGAATCTTGTGAGCGTCTGGGCTCATGAACAGTGGTTCGTAATGAGCTATATGGTTCTTTTCGTGCTTGCTCCGGTGCTGAACGCCTATGTCGAGAAGTCGGACGCCCGCTCGCTCGGAGGGCTTATTCTGGCGTTCTATGCTCTTCAGACTCTGGCGACCATGGCATACGAAAGCCTGCAGTTCGACAGGGGCTACAGCGCAGTCTCGTTTGTCGGACTTTATCTGGTGGCACGCTGGATACGCCTCTACGGACACAAGCTGTTGAGCCTGCCCGTGGGGCTGCTGTGCGTGCTGCTTCCCGCCGCTATTTCGGGCCTTTCGATATATTTCATTATCTGGAATGCGATTCCGAATGTGGTATGGAAATTCCTCAACTATGCCAATCCGCTGGTGGTAGTGGAGTCGGTGGGCTATATGATTCTGTTTGCGAGGATGAAGCCCTTCGTGAACCGAGTGGTGAATGTGCTTAGCTCGGGCTGTTTCGCTGTCTATCTGTTGAATATGAATCCATGGATATATATCCATTTCAAGCAGCATGTGCAGGAGCTGTATTCGTACTATAGTGGCTTGTACTGTATTTTTATGATCGGTGCGTTCCTGCTCGTTTTCTTCCTTGTGTCGTGTGTGCTCGACCTTCTGCTGCGTCAGCCTATGTGGCGGGCGGTGAGCGGAGCTGTGACGCGTTCGAAACAATAAAGTACAGGGGGATAGGATTATGGCGGATAACAAGCTGATAATGAAGAATACGGGGTTTATGGCCGTACGTATGCTCTTTTCTATGGGCGTCACGCTGTTCACGAGTCGCGTGGTGCTTCAACAGCTCGGGGTGGTGGACTTCGGTATCTATACGGTCATCGGAGGGCTGGCCATACTCATGTCCTTCTTCACGAGCGCGCTTACGGCTGCTATCCAGCGATATATGAACGTGGAGCTGGCGATGACTCAGGGTCGCGAGATGCAGCAGGTGTTCGCCGCTTGCTGGGGCTGTGTTTTTGCGATGGCCGCCTTGTTCCTTCTGATAGCCGAGGCGGGCGGTCTGTGGTTTCTGAACAGCGAGCTAAACATTCCTCCCGACCGTATGCACGCCGCTCGAATCGTGTTCCAGATGTCGCTTGCGATAGTGGTGATAGAGATGATGCGCGTGCCATATAACTCGTTGATAATAGCACACGAAAAGATGTCGTTCTATGCCTACAATTCCATTCTGGAGGTGTGTCTGAAGCTCGTTACGGCCATCTCGCTTTCGATGATGCCGGGCAGCAAGATTATCATTTACATGTGGCTGCTGATTGCTGTGGCCGTGCTTATCAATGTTTCCTATATCGCTTTTTGTCACAGGATTTTGCCTTCGGTGCATTTCTCCTTGAAGGCCGAGCCTTCGCGTATCGCAGCCATTGGGAAGTTTGCCGGCTGGAATGTGCTGACATCTATCTCTGATGTGGCCTATCAGCAGGGCTCCGGAATGATTCTCAATATCTTTTTCGGAGTGACGTTCAATGCGTCGATGGGCATAGCCAATCAGGTGAAGAGCGCCGTGTCGTCCTTTACGCGCAGCGTGCAGCTGGCGGCCAACCCGCAGTTGATAAAGACATTCGCCGCCGGGGCGCAGGAGGAGTTCTCCAGGCTTTTCATGCGTATATCCCGCGTGTCGTTCTATCTGATGTTTTTCCTTGGCGTGCCTATCCTGGTCAATGCGGGCTACATTCTATCCTTGTGGTTGACCGTAATTCCGCCGATGGGGGCGCTGTTTGTGCGGCTGATGGTGGTTTTCTGCATACTTGATTCGCTTACGGGCCCGCTGTGGGTGTCGATGCAGGCGGCCGGGCGCCTTGCCGCTTACCAGCTCGTCATCAGTATAGTATGGATTCTGGCCTTGCCGATTACCTATCTTGTGTTCAAGGCCGGGGAGCCTCCTTTCTGGTTGCTTATCGTGCTGATAGCTATCAATGCAGCTTTGCTGTCGGTGAGGGTTGGTTTTACGGCCCGCTACTGCGGCGTATCGGTAGCATCGTATTGCCGCGGGGTTCTCGTGCCCATCGGTGCTGTGGGCCTGTGCTCGATGTTGCTTATTTTCCCGGCTGTGTATATTGCTTCGCCGCTTATGCGGCTTATGGTGAGCTGCGCGGCGTGGTGTGTGGTGATGCCTGCCGCGGTCTATTTCCTTGGCCTTTCGCACGGCGAAAAGGCTGCTCTCAAGACATTTATCGCCAAGCGCCTGAAGGGCTGATCAGTCTTCGATAAAGCGGGCTATTTGCTCCATCACCGCCTCGATGCCGAACTGTGCGGCTGAGGCGTCCGTCTGTTCGCGCAGCTGCGTGAGGCGTTCGGGGTTGCGGATGAGGGACTCGAGGGCGTCGGCGATCTCCTCGGGCGTGTCGCCAGTGAGGAGGCCTCCGCCGTGCGAGAGGATTTCCTTGACCCCTGTGACGGCAGTGGACACAACGGGGGTGTCGAGGCTGAGGGCCTCGGCGACGACCATTCCGAAGCCCTCGGATTCGGATGTGAGGCAGAAGACGTCGGCCCGACGGATGAGCGGGAAGGGATTGGTCATGAAGCCGGTGAAGGTTATCAGGTCTTCGACTCCCAGTTCGGCTGCGAGAGCTTTAAGTTCCTTTTCTTTAGGACCTTGTCCGACTATGTCCATGTGGAAGCGGCAGCCGCGGTCCTTGAGAATACGGGCTGCCTGAATGAGCCGTTCCTGGCGTTTAGGGGCTACTAACCGGCCTACGTGTACGATGGTGAAAGGCGAGCCGTCCGGCTTGGAGTCTTCGCCGGCTTGTGCGCGTATGGCCGTGGTATCCACGGGGTTATATATTACCTCGAGTTTGGCCGGGGTGTCGTAGGCTCGCAGAAAGGCCCTGCGTGCGTCTTCCGAAACGAAGGCTATTTTGCGGACGCTGCGGTAGAAGTCGCGTTCCTCGTCGAGCCGGAGCCAGAAATCATACCAGCGGTATTTTTCCAGATCGGTATGCACCCAGGAGAGGTTGCGTTCGGCGTGGTGGCTGAGCATCTGATGCAATTTTACGGCCGGGCCTTCCATGAATGAGATGATGGCATCGAAACGACGGCCGGCAAGCAGGCGCTCGGCCCGGCGCAGACGCGAGCGGTTGCGCGGTCCGCGGAAGTGCGTGAGAAGGCGATGGGGCAGTCCGTATGGACTTTTGTAGAGGCAGAGCGTCTCGATGTCGTCGGGAATCTCTCGCATGAACACGCCGCTGCCGTAGATGAGCATCAGTGTGATAGAGAAGCGCTTGCGGTCGAGGCGGTTGAGGATGGACGCGAGCACACGTTCGGCTCCACCTCCGTCCATCGAGTTATGGATGATCAGAATCTTTGTTTTCATGAGAGCGGGTGGCTGGCATGGCAGGGGTCATGGCCGTGAGGCAAAGATATGAAAAAAAATCCAATCGTCTGCAACTCATGCGTCGAGATAAGGCATCGGCGAGCGGAAAGTGAAAATTTATTTGGATTTGGCTTGAAAAGTGTGTATCTTTGCAGCTTAAAAGAATACGCACAATTCTAAGTAAAAAGACGAACCTTATGAAATCTGTAGCACGCCTTCTGGCAGAGAAGCTTCTCAAAATCAGTGCCGTAAAACTTCAGCCCGCCAATCCGTTCACATGGGCATCGGGCTGGAATTCGCCCATCTATACGGACAACCGCAAGACACTGTCGTATCCCGAAGTGCGCACCTTCATCAAGCTTGAGCTGTCGCGCCTGGTTATGGAGAATTTCGCGGAAGCAGATGCCGTGGCCGGTGTGGCCACAGGAGCTATCGCCCAGGGCGCTCTCGTGGCTGATGAGCTGCATCTTCCCTACGTCTATGTGCGCTCGACGCCTAAGGATCACGGCCTTGAGAACCTCATCGAAGGCAATCTCAAACCGGGTCAGAAGGTGGTAGTTGTCGAGGACCTCGTGTCCACGGGCAAGAGCTCGCTCAAGGCTGTCGAGGCTATCCGCGCCGCCGGTTGCGAGGTCGTGGGCATGGTTGCCCTTTTCTCCTACGGTTTCCCTGTAGCGGAGAAGAATTTCGAGGAGGCAAATGTGAAGCTTCTGACACTTAGCAACTACGACACCATGCTGGATGTGGCTCTCGAGACAAACTACATCACTGAAAATTACATCTCCACGCTCCAGGAATGGCGTAAGGATCCTGCCGCGTGGTCGCCTAAACGATAATTATCAACAAGATATGGCACGCTACAGTTCAAAACCTGTGACCGTGGGCCGTCCTGCGTCAGCAGTGGCCGAAAAGTTTTCTGATTTTTCCGTGTTGGAGCAGGCTCTCGCATCTATGCCCGCCGAAGAACGCGCCAAGGTCGGCGACGTGTCGTTCACGAAGGATGTCATCACCATTACGACCCCGCAGGTTGGCGCCGTTAAACTCCGCGCCGTGGAGCGTACACCCGAACGCGTGGTGCTTGAAGCCGAAGGTTCGCCGGTGCCGATGAAGCTTGAAATAGACTTCAAGCCTCTGGCCGCCGAGGAAACGGAGGTGACGGGCGCTGTGGACGTTGAGGTTCCCATGATGCTGAAGCCTCTCATCGGTCCGACCATGCAGAAGGCTGCCGATCAGTTTGGCGAGCTCTTCTCGAAACTTGTGTGAGCGGACAGTCCGGGTGTGCCGGACGGTCTTCTGGCGCTCCAAAATTCCATCTCTCCGAAAAATGAAAATAAGCTCTCTCCTGAAGGCCTTGCTGTGTGCCCTGTGCATCACGGCTGTGTCCTGCGACAATCTCGATGACACGCGTGTGCCGGCGATGCCGGTGCATCTCGTGTTTCAGTCGGTGGCCGACTGGAATGCCTGGGGCCCCGGGGGGGCAGTGGATTCGCGTCGCTTCATTCTGAACAACGGGGAGCGTGTGCCGGCAGGGTATCCTTTTACGGCCCTCGACCGTACTGGCTACGGCGGTCTTCTGGTGCTTCAGGATGTGAACGGACAGACGCTTGTCTACGACCTTTCGTGCCCCGTGGAGTGCAAGACTACGGTGCGCGTGAAGGTGGATGCGGAGACTCTTACGGCCGAGTGTCCGCAGTGTCATAGCACGTATGATGTGTTCAGCCTTTACGGACACCCCCTGAGCGGTCCTGCGGCCAAGCATGGCTACGGATTGCGCCGCTACCACGCCACGCAGGGGCTTTCGCCGTACATGGTAATCAGTAACTGAAGGGGGAGACAGGGGGCATGCGTCACTATAGGGAGCTGTGGCTGATTCTGGCAGGGGGCTTTGCCCTGTTTTTTGTGCTGTCGGTGTTCGACGGAATAGCTCTCACGGAGGATTATGAACTGCGGTCGGCCGGTTTTGCCAAGGCTGTGTTCGGAGGCCGCGAGGCTGTGGCGGAAGTTCCGGAGCATGTGGAGGAGATAGCCGAGGAGGCGAAGGTGAAGGATGTGCCGACGGACACGACCTCGCAGACTATTCTTTTTATCGGCGATTCTATGCTGGACGGTCTTTCGCCGCGCATGGCCGACTACTGTCTGCAGAACGGACACAAACTCGTCTCGTACCGCTGGTACAGTTCGTCGACGAGCAAGTGGGGCGCGCAGGGCACGGAGTTCCTGCGGGGCATACTGGCGCAGTACAAGCCTACTTATGTGTTTATCTGTCTGGGGGCTAACGAGTTGTTTGTGAGCAAGCCGGCTGAGAAGTGCGGCCCGGCGGTGGAACGAATATTGGAGAGTCTTGGCCGGACTCCGTATGTGTGGATCGGTCCGCCCAACTGGAAGCCCGATACGGGCATCAACGATGTGATCGCATCTAAAAGCGCTCCGGGATGTTTCTTTCTGAGCAACGGCATGGAGTTCGAGCGCAAGAAGGACGGTGCGCACCCGACGGCAGCGTCGGCTGTGGAGTGGCTTGATTCGGTGATGCGCTGGATGCCACACAATTGCGCGCATCCTATCCGGATGGAAGTGCCTCAGAAGCCGCTTCCGGCCAAGGCTCCGGGGCAGATAATTATCAAGCTGCGCAACCCTAACGAGTAAAGGCAACGCGAACCGAGGTCATGCAGCACGTTTTAGATCTTCTTTTCGGCTATCATGAGGGCGAGCCCATGCTGTTTTCCAGCGGCACGTTCTGGGCTCTGTTCCTGCTGTTTCTGCCGCTTTATGCTCTGCTGTCGACTCGACGTAACCGCACGATGATGCTTGCGTTCGTGCTGCTGTTCAGCCTGTTCTTCTACTATAAGAGCAGCGGGCTTTTCGTGGGGCTTCTTGCGGCGACATCGGTGGTGGACTGGGGTCTTTCGCAAGTGATCGCGCGCAGCAGCTCGCGGGCTATGCGCAGGGCGTGTGTTGGGGTGTCGCTCGTCTTTTCGTTGGGGATACTGGGCTATTTCAAGTATGCCAACTTCTTCATGATGAACCTCTCGGCTATAGTGGGAAGCAATTTCCAACCGCTGGAGCTTGTGCTGCCCGTGGGAATATCGTTCTATACGTTCCAGAGTGTGAGCTATATCATCGATGTGTACAAGGGTACGATAGCGCCCACGCGCCGCTGGCTGGACTATGCGTTCTTCCTCAGTTTCTTCCCTGCGCTTGTGGCGGGCCCGATCGTGCGTGCCAAGGATTTTCTGGGGCAGATAGCCGAGCACCGTCCGGCCTCGCGCCACGATCTTTACTACGGGTTCTGGCTCGTGCTTGTGGGGGTGGTGAAGAAGGCTATCGTGGCCGACTATATAGCACAGTACAACGATCTGATATTCCAGAGTCCGACGGGATATAATGCCTTCGAGACGCTGATGGGGATAATAGGTTATACAATGCAGATATACTGCGATTTCTCGGGATATTCGGATATGGCTATCGGTCTGGCCCTGGTGATGGGGTTCAGGTTAAATGAAAATTTCAACTTTCCATACAAGTCGCAGAACCTCACGGACTTCTGGCGCAGATGGCATATTTCGCTCTCGACCTGGCTGCGCGATTATGTGTATATCCCTCTGGGGGGCAACCGCAAGGGCACGGCGCGTACCTACGTCAACAATATGGCCACGATGCTCGTCGGGGGCCTTTGGCACGGGGCGGCATGGAAGTTCGTGTTCTGGGGCGGTATGCATGGCGCGGGCCTGGCCGTTCACAAGGCTGCCAAGCCGCATTTGGGCGCGTGGAGCGACGTGTGGCCCGTGCGGGCCTTGTCGTGGCTTGTGACGATGGTTTTCGTGGCCTGCCTGTGGGTATTCTTCCGGGCGGACAGCTGGGGCGACTCGTGGCTTGTGCTGCGTCAGGTTTTCGTAGGCGAGTGGCCCGGGATGGCGGGTGTGTCGGCCTTCGCGTCGGCGCGTATGCTGTGGCTTGCGCTCATGGTGCTGATAATCTCGGCGCATGCGCTGCCGTCGGACTGGCGTATGCGTGCGGGTGAGGCTTTCGTGCGCTCGAGGCTCTGGGTGAAGTTTCTTATTTTTGTAATCATAGTTCAGGCCGTGCTCCAGCTTCAGGGCGAGGACGTGGCCCCGTTCATATATTTCCAATTCTGATATGCGCTTTATTTCTTGGAACGTAAACGGCCTGCGGGCTGTAGCCGGCAAGGGCTTTGCCGAGATATTCAACAACTTGGGAGCGGACTTCTTCTGTCTGCAGGAAACGAAACTGCAGGAGGGGCAGATAGATCTCCGGTTCGAGGGCTATGAGTCGTACTGGAGCTATGCCGAGCGCAAGGGCTATTCGGGCACGGCAATCTATACGCGTCATAAGCCTCTGAGTGTGCGCAGGGGACTGGGCGTGGAGGAACACGACCGCGAAGGCCGTATAACCTGTCTGGAGTATCCGGAGTTTTATCTGGTGTGCGTGTATACGCCCAACTCGCAGAGCGAGCTTGCGCGTCTGGACTACCGTATGCAGTGGGAGGCGGCGTTCTTGAATTTCGTCAAGGAGCTTGACGCGCAGAAGCCGGTGATAATCTGCGGCGACCTGAATGTGGCACATGAAGAGATAGACCTCGCCAATCCCAAGACGAACCGCCGGAATGCGGGTTTCACGGACGAGGAGCGCGGCTGTATGAGCCGTCTGCTGTCGGAGGGTTTTGCCGATACATTCCGCCGTCTGCACCCCGATGAGGCGGGAGCCTACTCCTGGTGGAGCTATCGGGGCCGTGCGCGCGAGAAGAACGTGGGCTGGCGTATCGACTACTTTATCGTGTCGGAGCGGCTTATGCCCCGTATCCGCGAGGCCCGCATCCACCCGCAGATCGCCGGCAGCGACCACTGCCCGGTGGAAATCGAGCTGGAGTGAATTTTTTGTGGTAAAATTTGGAATTGTGGGGCGGTGTTGTTAACTTCGCGGTATGCCATTTGCCGCTTTTCTTAGTTATCTGCGCAGCGAAAAGGGCGCATCGCCTCACACGGTCAGGGCTTACAGCCGCGATCTCGAGGCTTTTCGTGCCTTTCTGATAAAGGAGAGCGGCGTGGCGGATGCTGATCCTGCACTTGCGTCGCAGGCCGATGTGCGCGCGTGGATTGCCGAGCAGGCTGCCGAGGGGCTGTCGTCCGTCACGTTGGCCCGTAGGCTTCAAAGTCTGCGATCGTTCTATGCTTTCGGACTGCGCACCGGTGTTTGTGAACAGAATCCAGCGCGTGGAGTGAAGGCTCCGCGCGCTCCCAAGCCCCTGCCGTCGTTTGTGCCTGAGAGTCAGTCGCAGGCGCTCTTCGACCTCGCCGCCCGCGAGCAGGCTGCCGGCATTCCGCGTGACACGGTGGAGCACTTTATCTCGTTGCGAGATAATCTGATAGTGTTGATGCTCTACTCTACGGGGATGCGTGCCGCGGAGCTGGTGGGCCTGAAGGATGCGGATGTGGATTGCGACCGTTGTGAACTAAAGGTGCTGGGCAAGCGTAATAAGGAAAGAAAGATTCCATTGGGGCCGGAGATGCTCGAGGCGGTGGAGAGCTACCGCCATGCGCGTCGGGAGATGGCCGAAACGTTCGGCATTGCCGCTCATGGCGGCGCCTTCTTCATTCGTCCCGACGGATCGCCGCTCTACTACGGGCTTGTCTACCGGACGGTGCATAAGGCTCTCTCGGAGGCCCGCGTGAGCACGGCGAAACGGTCGCCCCACGTGCTGCGGCATTCTTTCGCCACCGACATGCTGAACCATGGCGCGGACATGGCAGCTGTGCAGCAGTTGCTGGGGCACAGTTCTCTGGCTACGACGCAACGCTACACACACTTGTCTGTCAAAGAAATAAAGGAAAATTATGCGCGGGCTCATCCTCTTGCCGACGACGGCTGCGCGCAGGATACTGAATACTAACCCCTTAATACGAATGATTATGGACGTACGAATCCAGGCTGTGAATTTCGAGATCGCACAGCGTCTCACCGACCACATCAATAAGAAGGCCGAACGCCTCGGCCGCCATTTCCCGGCTGTTTCCACCGTGGATGTAATTCTCAAGGTTGTGAAGCCTGAAACTGCAAACAACAAGGAGGTTGTGGTGACGGTCACAGCTCCCGGCGTGGACGAGACCGTGGGCACGAAGACAGCCGACAGCTTCGAGGAGGCTTACGACAAGGCTCTCGAGGCCATAGAACGCCAGCTTGAAAAGTTCAAGAAGTAAAAACTGCTATATTACCATCATGATAAAGACGGCACGCATCGGAAAAAACTTCCGGGGCGTGCCGTCGGTGATTTGAAAACAGGAAAATGTTTAATATCTAATGATTATTTTGTCGTTTCAAAAAAAACTGTAAATTTGCAGTAACATACTTACCCCGCTTCCCGTAAGAACAGCGCGCTCAG